>JAICSK010000006.1 GCA_025936915.1 Nocardioides sp. | reverse complement strand
TCGTCTGCCCCGACATCACCGAGCCCGTGCGCGACACTGGCGGGGCGATCTGCGAGGTCAACGCCGCACCCGGCTTCCGGATGCACACGCATCCGACGATCGGTGAGCCGCAGTTCATCTCCAAGCCGGTCGTCGACATGCTGTTCCCGCCCGGTGCTCCCTCGCGCATCCCGATCGTCGCGGTCACCGGCACCAACGGCAAGACGACGACGGCCCGGATGATCAGCCACATCTTCAAGGGGATGGGCCGCAAGGTCGGGATGACGTCGACCGACGGTGTCGTCATCGACGAGCGGCTGCTGATCAAGGCCGACGCGTCCGGCCCGCGCAGCGCCCGCATGGTGCTGCAGAACCCCCGCGTCGACTTCGCCGTCTTCGAGGTGGCCCGCGGCGGCATCCTCCGCGAAGGCCTCGGCTACGAGCGCAACGACGTGGCCGTCGTGCTCAACGTCCAGCCAGACCACCTCGGCATGCGCGGCATCGACACCGTCGAGCAGCTGGCCGACGTGAAGGCGGTCGTGGTCGAGGCGGTCCCTCGCGACGGTCACGCCGTGCTGAACGCCGACGACCCGCTGGTGCGCGAGATGCGACGCCGGTGCTCGGGCCAGGTGGTGTGGTTCTCGATGGACGAGCCCGGCTCCGAGGTCCGGGAGATGATCGACGCCCACTGCCGCCGTGGTGGCAAGGCACTGGTGCTCAACCCCTCCGATCGCGGCGA
This sequence comes from Nocardioides sp., assembly GCA_025936915.1. GTDB lineage: Bacteria > Actinomycetota > Actinomycetes > Propionibacteriales > Nocardioidaceae > Nocardioides. The sequence continues at coordinate 35,419 of JAICSK010000006.1, read as the reverse complement.
GATGATCGTGGTCAAGCACGGACGCCGCGAGATGCAGCTCGCCTGGACCCACCTCCTGCCCGCCACGTTCAACGGCCGTGCCCGGATGAACGTCCAGAACTCCCTGGCCGCCGCGGCCGCGGCCTTCGCCGCCGGGGCTCCACTGCACGACATCCGCCAGGGCCTGCGCACGTTCTCCACCAACTACTACCTCTCCCCCGGCCGGCTCAACGAGGTCGACGTCAACGGTGTCCACGTCGTCGTCGACTACTGCCACAACGCACCCGGCATGCGGATGCTCGGCGACTTCGTCGACCGGGTCGGCGACTCGCTCTCGGCGACGTCGGAGCTCGGCCGGCTGTCCCGGATCGGAGTCATCGCCACCGCCGGCGACCGCCGCGACGAGGACATGCGCGAGCTCGGCGCGGTCGCGGCCGAGCACTTCGACGTCGTGATCGTCCGCGAGGACGACAACCTGCGCCGTCGTGAGCGCGGCGAGACGTCGGGCCTCGTGACCGACGGCGTGAAGAAGGCGATGGCCGCGGGCTCCCGCTGCAAGCAGGTCGAGGTGGTGCTCGAGGAGATCGCGGCCGTCCGGCACGCCCTGGCCCGCGCCAACCCCGGCGACCTCGTCGTGATCTGCGTCGACCAGCACGGTCGGGTGATGACCGAGCTCGAGGACTGGTCCAACCAGGCCCAGGCCGGGTCGGGCGACACTCCCGACGCCCCCGCCGCCGACCCCGACTACACCCCGGCCGAGCCCAGCACGGCCTCCTGAAGCCGGCCCATCGCGTCGGGGATCTCCGCGACGTCGATCCCGGCGAACCCGATCGAGATCCCAGGACGGGACGGCTGGTCTCGATACCTGTCCGAGAGCGCCTCGACCCGTACGCCGCGGGCGGCCGCGCGACGGACGACGGCACGGTCGTCGGCTCCCGCGTCGCGGAACGTCGTGCACACGTGAAGCCCGGCCACCGAGGGGACGACGTCGAGCACCTCGTCGAGCCGGGACAAGGCGTCGAGCACCACGGCCCGGCGTTCGCGGTAGACGCGGGTCGCCCGGCGTACATGCGCGGCGTGGTGGCCCTCGGCGAGAAACTCCGCGAGCGCGCCCTGCGTCGTCAGGTCGCCCTCCCAGGTCGTGACCCGCTTCGCCTCGCGCAGTGCGGGCGTGAGCGACCGCGGCGGCACCAGGTAGCCCGTGCGCAGCGCCGGGAGCAGCGACTTCGAGAAGGTGCCGACATAGACGACCCGGCCGTCGCGGTCGAGGCTCTGCAGCGGCTCGAGTGGCTGCTGCGAGTAGCGGTACTCGCTGTCGTAGTCGTCCTCGACGATGACGGCGTCGTGCTCGGCGGCCCAGCGCAACAGGGCGGTACGGCGCGCCATCGACAGCGTGACGCCGGTCGGGAACTGGTGCGACGGTGTGACATAGACCAGCCGGGCTTCGGGCGGCAGGGCGTCGACCACCAGTCCCTCCTCGTCCACAGGTACGCCGCGGACGGCGGCCCGGTGGGTCTCGAGGAGCCGGTGCACGGCGGCGTACCCGGGATCCTCGACCGCGACGACCGTCCGCGGGGCGACGAGGACGCGCGCCACCAGGTCGATCGCCTGCTGGGCGCCCGCGGTGACGACGACGTCGTCGGCGGAGGCCACGACCGAGCGGGACAGACCGAGCATCCGGGCGATCTCGTGCTGCAGGCGCCACGAGCCACGCCCGCCGTACGTCGCCTCCTCCAGCCGCGACCGTCGCAGCTGGGTCGACACCAGCCGGCGCCACGTCTCGAGCGGGAAGAGGCCGGGATCCGGCAGCCCGATCGAGAGGTCGTGCAGGCGCCGGTTGCGTGTCGCGGCAGGCCCGGGGTCGACGTCCCAGAGGGACAGCGGGCGCACCGCTCCCGCTCGGGCTCGGCGACGGGTGGGCCTCGCCGCCCCGAGCACGACGTCGGCGACGTAGGTGCCCGAGCCGGGCCGGCTCTCGAGGAAGCCCTCGGCGGTCAGCCGGTCGTACGCCGACGTGACCGTGCCCCGGGCCACCCCGAGCTGTCCGGCCAGGTCGCGCGTCGCCGGCACCCGGTCGCCGGCGGCGAGGCGGCCGTCGACGACCGCCTCGCGCAACGCCTGGTAGATCCGGACGACCCTGGTGTCGGCGTCGCCCGGACCGTCCAGGCTCACCTGCAGGTCCACGTGTCGGGGAGGCTCAGTCGGCCAGCACCGGCTCCCACGCACGCGAGGCGACGGCGAGGCCGTTCCAGGCGTTGATGGTGACGATCAGCGCGAGCAGGGCGCCGACCTCGTCGGGCGACCAGTGCGCCGCCACGGCGTCGTACTCCTCCGGCGGCACGTGGGTCTCGGCCACGCGGGTCACGACCTCGGTGAAGCGGAAGGCAGCGCGCTCGCGCTCGGTGAAGAACGGCGACTCGTTCCAGACCGACACGGCCTGGATGCGCTGGTCCGGCTCGCCGGCCGACGCGGCGTCCCTGCTGTGCATGTCGACGCAGTACGCACACCCGTTGATCTGCGAGGCGCGCAGCCGCAGCAGGTCGCGGAGTCCCGCCGGGAACCCGACGCGGTCGAGCTCGCGGGTCGCGGTGGTGTCGAGGTGGGCCATGGCCTTGCTGTACGCCGGTACGGCGGCGTCGACGTCGAGGCGGGTGGGGATCCGGTGTCGGGTGTCCTGGGTGGTGGTCATGGCTCGACTCTAGGCCGGATCCGGACCAATCGGATGAGCCAGTCTGCCCCCATCTGACTGGTCCACCTCTCAGCGGATCCGGACCACGCGGGCGGGGGTGGGCGGCGGGTGGCGGAAGGCCTCGCGAGGCATCCGCGGCCCCGGCTCGAGCCGGGCCGGATGTCGCCGGAGCAGTCCACGTGCGGTTCCCTCGGCCACGACGAGGTCGGCCGAGCGCAGCTGATGTACGGCGAGCAGCCGCCGGACCAGGGCGTTGATGCCGGCGTACGGCGGGTTGGCGACCACCCGGAACGGGTGGCCCGGCCAGCGGAAGTCGACGACGTCGAGCTGGATCACCGCGACCCGACTGCCGGCGTACCTCTCACGCAGCGCGGCCGCGCGTCCCGCGTGGAGCTCGACGGCCAGCACCCGGCAGCCGGTCCGAGCGAGCGGGCAGGTCAGGGCACCGTCACCTGCGCCGAGGTCGACGACGACGTCGCCGCGCGTCACCGGTGAAGAGGCGACCAGGCGTTCGGCCCACTCAGGCTCGAGCGGATGCCATCCCCACCGCCGCGGCGGGGCCGCGGCCACGACGGACCATCACCATGTACATGCCCATGCCCGAGACCCTAGGCAACGTCCGCCTCCTGGGGCGAACGGATTTCGGCCGGCACCGCGACAGCCCTGCGCTCTCCGACGAGGAGGACGACCAGGGCTCCGACCAACGAGACCGCGGCGGTGACCAGGGCGGCGCGGTTCCATCCGTCCACGAGAGCGGCCGGTGTGACTGCTCCGGACGGTGCGGCGACCACGGCCACCACCGTCACGCCGACGGCGGACCCGAGATAGCGAGCCGTGTTGTTGGCCCCGCTGCCGAGGCCCGCCTGGTCCGGCGGCACGCTCGCGACGCTCTCCCGGCCCAGTGCGGCGTTCAGCACGCCCGACGCCACCCCTGCCAGCAGCAGGCCCGGGACGAACCGCCAGGGACCACTGCCGGTGCCGACGTCCCAGAGCAGCAGCTGTCCGACCGCGATGACCACGAGCGCGATCCCCATGCGGGCGCGTCCGGTCCAGTGGTGCGGCAGCCGACGTGCCGCCAGGGCCGCCACCACGCTCGGGCCGGACCACGCCAGCATCAGCCAGGCCGCCGTCGTGGGCGGGAGTCCCAGCGCGATGCCGGCGAACCCGGAGACGAAGGAGAGCAGCGCGATGATGCCTCCACCGTTGGCGAGAGCCGCGACCGTGACCGCCGCGAAGGCGGGACGACGGAACAGGGAGAGGTCGATCATCGGGTGGTCGGACCGCCGCTCCGTGACGACGAACGCCCCCAGCAGCGCGACTCCGGCCGCCAGCAGGAACACGACCAGTGGCTGCTCCCAGCCCGCGCGGCCCTCGGTCAGGCCAGCGAGGAGCGCGCCGGTCCCGAGTGCCAGCAGCGTCACCCCCGGTACGTCGAGCGGGGCGCGGTGGGCGGCACGGGACTCGGGACACCCGGTCGCGGTGAGAGCGAGCGCCAGTCCCGCTGCGGCCAGCACGGCGTACACGTCCCGCCAGGAGTGCCAGCGACCCAGCCACGTCGACAGCACCGGACCCAGCGCGATGCCGGCGCCCACGCTGGCTCCCCAGAGGCCGGTCACCCGGGCGCGCGCGAGCGGGTCGGGGAACGCCGTGGCCAGCATCCCGAGGCCGGCCGCGACGACGGCGGCTCCACCTACTCCCTGGACGATGCGGGCGAGCACGAACACCGCGACGTCCGGCGTGGCCGCGGCGACCACCGATCCGAGCGCCAGCACGAACGCACCCGCGACGAACGTCCGGCGTCGCCCGAAGTCGTCGGAGACGCGGCCGGCCGTCAGCAGGAACGCACCGAGTCCGATGCTCATCGAGCTGAGGATCCAGGTGCGGCCCGACGGTCCGGCGCCGAGACCGGCGGCCGTCTGGTTGAGGTTGGCCAGCGGGGCGGTGAACGCCACCAGGACGGCGAGAGTCCCGAGCGTGGCGCTGAGTCGGGTACGACGGGCGTGGGTCACGACATCTCCATTTGGTCTGATGATCGAACTTAAGGTACCGTAGCATAGAGTTCGACCACCAGACCAAGCCGATCTCGGCGGGAGGACCGAAGATGCCCCTCGGCACCGACTACGCGCGGCAGGACTGCTCGCTGGCGCGAGCGCTCGAGATCGTGGGCGAGCGCTGGACGATGTTGATCCTGCGCGACTGCTTCCTCGGCGTACGCCGGTTCACCGACTTCCAGGCACACCTCGACATCTCGCGCGCCGTGCTCAGCGCCCGGCTCGAGGCGCTGGTGGCCGACGGGCTCCTGACCCGCACCGGGTCGGGCCACCCGTCGTACGAGCTCACCGAGACGGGCATCGCGCTCTGGCCCGCGATGTTCGCCCTGCTCCAGTGGGGTGACCGGCTGACGACGCCGGGAGCCCCGCGACGCCTCTACCGACACGTCGGCTGCGGCGACCTCGGTCCGGACGGGCGCTGCGAGGCATGTGGACGACACCCCGCCCCGCGGGACGTCGAGGCGCGCCCCGGCCCGGGAGCCGACCCGACGCTGCGTGACGACGCCGTCTCGGTCGCGCTCCGGCAGCCGCACCGGCTGCTCGAGCCGTTGGCGCTGCGGTGAGTCAGGCCTGCCCGGCCCGCACCTTCTCGCCGAGACGCTGCGGCGTGTCGGCGGTGCCGCCGTGCGCGGCGATCCAGTCGTAGACGTCCTGCCGCTCGGCGTGACACATCAGCCCGACGACGTCGCCGTCACGGGCTCGGTCGACGAGCGCGGCGAGGCACGCGACCTCGGTCGGGTACGCCGCGACGTCGGTGACGCCGACGCGTTCGGCGCCGTCCCGCAGCAGCCCCTCGAGCTCCTCCATGCTCCGGCCGCGGAGGTAGCGCTGCTTGTGCCCGATGGCGACCACGTCCGCACCCATCGCCCCGATCTCCCCGAGCCGGCCGATCAGCTCGTCGGTCCGGTCGCCGACCGCCCCGAGCCCGAGGAGCAGCCGCGAACCCGCCCGTCGTACGCCGGCCATGATCTCGAGCAACGCCTCCAGGCCGGCCTCGTTGTGGGCGAGGTCGATCACGACCGAGGTCTCTCCCCCACCGACCGGGACCGTGAAGATGTTCATCCGGCCGGGGTTGTGCTCGGCGTCCGGACGGAACGACGCGAGCCCGTCCACCACGGTTGTCCGCTCGATCCCGATGGCGAGCGACGCCGACGCCGCGGCCAGCGTGTTCTCGACGTTGAAGCGCGAGAGGCCGGCCAGCGTCATCGGGACGTCGACCAGCTCGATCAGCGGATCGGGGTCCCGTCGCGGCCGCAGCACCGAGATCCAGCCGTCGATGACCGTGGTCGCCCGGCCGCCGGCGTCGAGGGTCTCGCGGATCGCCGGGGAGTTCGGGTCACGGGAGAACACCCACGGGCGGGCGTGGATGACGGTGCGCATCGCGTACACGCGAGGGTCGTCGCCGTTGAGCACCGCCCAACCTCGTCGACGAGTGATGCGCGGCACGACCGCCTTGACCTCGGCGAGCTGGTCGAGGGTGTCGATGCCTTGCAGGCCCAGGTGGTCGGCACTCACGTTGGTCACCACGGAGACGTCGTTGCGGGTGAGCCCGATGCCCTTGAGCAGGATGCCGCCACGAGCGGTCTCGGTCACCGCGAACTGCACCCCCGGGAGGGCCAGCACCCGGGCCGCACCGCTCGGGCCGGAGTAGTCACCGGCCTCGATCAGCTCGCCGTCGCGATAGATGCCGTCGGTGTTCGACCAGCCGACGACCTTGCCGGCGCGTCGCGCGACGTGGGCGATCATCCGGCTGGTCGTGGTCTTGCCGTTGGTGCCCGTGACCGCCACGACCGGGATCGTCGGCGTGATCGTGTGCGGCTCCTCGCCCTCCGGCGAGGCGAGGACGCGCTCGGCGGCGTGACCGACGGCTTCCTCGACGTCCTCACCGGGAACGGCGTCGAGCACGTCCGCGACGGCGCGTCCCATCGCCTGAGCGCGGTCGCGGTGTCGCCAGGGATAGGAGACGACGATCAGGTGCGGGTCGCTGGTCGGCCGGACCCGGACCGCCAACCGCACCGTGCCCGACTCGTGCGCGATCTCGCGTACCAGTCGCGCCACCGCCCGGAGCGCGAACCGCTGGCGGAACCCGGTGTCCGGCTCCCCCGGCCGGGCACCGGCGAGCCCGATCCGACGCGCCAGCCGCTCGGCCGTCGCCGTCGGCGCCGAGGCCAGGGGGCTGATGTCGAGGGTGACCTTGATCGCCGCGCGCGGGAAATAGAGGTTCGGGCCCTCGAGGACCCGCAGCTCGACGAGGGAGGTCACGCGGGCACGCTACCGAAGTCACCGGCGCCCGCAGCGGTGACCTTTCCACTGAACTCGGCAGCGAAAGGGTGGCTTGCCAACCGCCCGGAGCCCTCGCTTGCGGGGTACGACGCGGCTGAGTCGCGCGAACAGGCACTCCCAGCCGGGGCCTAGGTCCGGGGGCGGGCCCGTCGTACCCGCGGGAGACCAGGGCCTCGTGCACCCGTCGCACCAGTGCCCGGGGATGCCCGAGCGTCTCCTTGGTGCGCTGCACGAGGAGGAGGTCGTGGCGTCGGTAGAGCTGATAGCGAGGTCCACGTGCACCACGACGTCTCCCAACGCGACCGGCGCGTTCGGCTCCGGCGTCGGCAGGCCCGGCGAAGCGGATCATGGTCCAGGACCCAAGCGGCCTCGGCAGCCCCGTCCGCCATGGCTGGCTCGACACCAGGGCGCGAAGTTCGTCACCGTCCATGTGGTGGCGACGGAGCAACCTGTCCCCCGCAGCGGTCGCATCGATGGTCGTGCCGGTCGCGCAGTAGGCGAGGAAGGCCGCCGCCGGCGTGACCCCGATGCCGTCGCCGGGCGGCAAGGAGACGGTGCGATGCAGGAAGATGCCCGGAAGAGCCCCCTCGTACGACCAAGCGGAGGGGTGAGGCCGACCCGGGTGTCGAGACCCGACATCCGGAGCCTCGTGGCCCCGGTGGGGCGGGCCGTCTCCGGCAGAGCCCCCCGCGCGGCTGCGATCTGGTCGTCGAAGCACATCTCGTGGTCGCGGTGCCGGTAGACCGGCGGGAACACCCGGGTGAATCGGCCCCCCTCGATCATGCGCGCCGTGACACCGAGGGCGATGGCCGGTCGCGGTGGAAGGGGCCTGACAGCAGCTCGTCGGGACTGGCCTTTCCACGGCTCGTGCGCCGAGAACGGCGGAGAACCCACCGCCCGGGGGCTTCTCCGAGGTGGTCAGGCGCCCATCGCGTGGTAGCCACCGTCCACATGGACGATCTCGCCCGTCGTCGCCGGGAAGAAGTCGGAGAGCAGCGCGCAGATGGCCTTGGCGGTCGGCTCCTGGTCCTTCTCGTCCCAGCCGAGGGGGGATCGGTCGTTCCACATCGACTCGAGGTCCTCGAACCCCGGGATCGCCTTGGCGGCCAGGCTCTTGATCGGCCCCGCACTGACCAGGTTGCAGCGGATGCCCTGCGGGCCGAGATCGCGCGCGACGTACCTCGAGGTCGACTCGAGGGCGGCCTTGGCCACCCCCATCCAGTCGTACGCCGGCCAGGCGATGGTGGCGTCGAAGGTCAGGCCGACGATCGAGCCGCCCGGCCCCATCAGCGGTCGGCATGCCATCGCCAGCGCCTTGAGCGAGTACGCCGACACCTCGACCGCCCGTGCGACGTCGTCCCAGGGGCCGTCGAGGAACTTCCCGCCGAGGATGGTCTCGGGGTTGCCGTAGGCGATCGAGTGGACGACCCCGTCCAGCCCGTCGACGTGCTCGCGCACGGCGTCGGCGAGACCGTCGAGGTGGGCCTCGTCGGTGACGTCGAGCTCCAGGACGGGTGGCTCGGTCGGCAGCCGCTTGGCGATCCGGCGGGTGATGCCGAGGGCGCGGCCGAAGTTGGAGATCAGCACGGTCGCGCCCTGCTCCTGGGCGACCCTCGCCACCGAGAAGCCGATCGAGGAGTCCATGGTCACGCCGGTGACCAGGATCCGCTTGCCGTCGAGGATGCCGCCCATCTCGTTCCTTTCAGTGACCCATGCCGAGGCCGCCGTCGACCGGGATCACCGCGCCGGAGACGTAGGACCCGCCCGGAGACGCCAGCCAGGTGACCGCGGAGGCCACTTCGTCGACCGTGCCGTAGCGCTGGAGGGGGACCTGGTTCATGATGCTGGTCTTCTGGTCGTCGGAGAGCACGGCCGTCATGTCGGTCTCGATGAAGCCGGGTGCGACGACGTTCGCCGTGATCGAACGCGACCCCAGCTCGCGGGTCAGCGAGCGCGCGATCCCGACGAGGCCCGACTTCGATGCCGCGTAGTTGACCTGGCCGGCCTGCCCGGTGAGCCCGACGACCGAGGAGATGAGGATGATCCGCCCCCGGCGTAGCCGCAGCATCCCCTTGGCCGCCCGCTTGGCGAGCCGGAACGTGCCGGTCAGGTTGGTCTCGATCACCGAACCCCAGTCGTCCTCGGACATCCGCAGGATCAGGGTGTCGGCGGTGATCCCGGCGTTGGCGACCAACACCTCGACCGGACCGTGCGCGGACTCGGCGTCGACGAAGGCCTGCTCCACGGCCGCGGCGTCGGTCACGTCACAGGTCAGGTGCAGCGCACCGTCTGGGCCACCCCCCGAGCGCGACGTGACCGCGACCTGGTCGCCGAGAGCGAGGAACGCCTCGGCGATCGCGCGACCGATGCCGCGGTTGCCGCCGGTGACCAGGACGGATCGGGGCTCGCTCACGGCGCCGACGCTAGCGTCATTCGTCCTCGAGCCGGAAACCGATCTTCATCCCGACCTGGAAGTGTTCGACGTCGCCGTCCTTGATCTGACCGCGGACCTGGGTCACCTCGAACCAGTCCACGTGTCGCAGGGTCGTGCTGGCCCGGCGTACGGCGTTGCGGATGGCCTCGTCGATCCCGTCCGGCGAGGTCCCGACGATCTCGGTCACGCGATAGGTGCGGTTGCTCATGGGCGTGGACTCTACGGGCCGCCGACCTGGCACCGCCGCGAAGCCGTGGCGGACTTATGGTGGAGTATGACGCGTCCGAAGCGCGGGACCGACGTCCCGGTCCGCATCACGACGGCGTCCGCCGGCGCCGGTGCGGACATCGCGTCGCGCCAGAAGCGCTACGTGATCACGATGGGTGTGCGCACGCTGTGCTTCGTCGCCGTGGCGGTCCTGGCGATGACCCACGCGGGACCTGGGTGGCTGCCGTGGATCTTCGTGGTGGGCGCGGTGTTCCTGCCGTACGTCGCCGTCGTGATGGCGAACGCCGCCAGCACGAAATCGGACGGATTCGAGCTGCGCGACGACTCATCGCAGGACAAGCAGCTGCCTCCGGGCGCGGATTCCGAATGAAAATTCGCTGCGATCCGGGGTTGGAGCTCCCCACTCGGCCGTGCAACAATCGCCCCCGTGTCCGTCGGGTTCCCCGAGCCGACGTGCACCGACGAGTGCCGGAAAGCTTCCCCCGTGGCTGTCTGGCACTCGTCGTTATTTGGGCGCCGCTTCGGCCGGGCCGGCGAGGCCGAAGACGAACAGAGGCGGCAGGTGAGGTCTCGACGGGCTCGACCGTACGAGGGGCGTTGATCAGCCGCCGATGGCCGACATCGGCCGGTCGGGCTGGAGGAACGACGGGTCGTTGATCCCATGACCCGGCAGCTTCCGCGCCATCGCGGCCACCCAGCGGTCGGCGAGCTCGTCGTCGCTGGCGTCGGACCGCATCGCGGCCCGGAGGTCTGACTCCTCGCGGGCGAACAGGCAGTTGCGCACCTGACCGTCTGCCGTCAGCCGGACCCGATCGCAGTCACCGCAGAACGGCCGGGTGACCGAGGCGATCACGCCGACGGTCGCCGGCCCCCCGTCGACCAGGAACAGCTCGGCCGGGGCGCTGCCACGAGGTTCGCGCGCCGGGGTCAGCGTGAACTCCCGGGCAAGCTTCGCGAAGATCTCGTCGGCGGTGACCATCTGCTCCCGGTGCCAGTCATGCTGGGCGTCGAGCGGCATCTGCTCGATGAAGCGCAGCTCGTACTCGTGGTCGATGGACCAGTGCAGCAGGTCGCACGCGTCGTCGTCGTTGACCCCCCGGAGCAGCACGGCGTTGATCTTCACCGGCGTGAGCCCGGCGTTGTGCGCCGCCTTGGCGCCGCGCAGCACGTCGTCGAGGCGGTCGCGTCGGGTGATGGTCGCGAAGCGCGCCGGGTCGAGGGTGTCGAGGCTGATGTTGACCCGGTCGAGGCCCGCCTCCGCCAGTGCCTGGGCGTTGCGCTCGAGTCCGAGCGCGTTCGTCGTGACCGAGAGCTCGAGGCCGTCGTCGAGGGCGCGGGTACGTCGGACGATGTCGACCAGGCCTCGACGGATCAACGGCTCACCACCGGTGAACCGGACCTCGCGGACCCCGAGCCGTCGTACGCCGATGGTGATCAGCCGGACGACCTCGTCGTCGGTGAGCACCTCGTCGTGCGGCATCCAGTCGAGCCCCTCGGCCGGCATGCAGTAGGAGCAGCGCAGGTTGCAGCGGTCGGTGAGCGACACCCGGAGATCGGTCGCCACTCGGCCGTACGCGTCGGCCAACGGTCGCTGCATGGTCATCCCCATGAGTCTACGGTGGGACCGGCGGATAGCCTCGAACGGTGCCCGTTCCTGCCAGCCGTCTCCGCTTCCTGGTGAGCAGGCGGTGGCTGGTGCTCCTGCTGACCGTGCTCATGCTCGCTTACGCCTGTCTGCTGCTCGGGCGCTGGCAGTGGCACCGTCTCGAGGGCAAGAAGACGGGCAACGCGATCATCCGGGCCAATGAGAGGGCCGCGCCCACCCCGGTGGACCAGGTCCTCCGGCACGCGGTGAACCCGCCCGACACCGAGCAGTACGCCGTCGTCTCGGCCACCGGCACCTACGACCCCTCCAAGACCGTGATCGTCCGGTACCAGACCCGTGACGGCAACGCCGGCGTCGACGTCGTCGTCCCGCTCGTCACCGCCTCCGGCACCGCTCTGCTCGTCGACCGGGGCTGGCTCTCCACGTCCAACCAGGGTGCGACGGATGCGTCGCAGGTGCCTCCACCACCGTCGGGCCAGGTCACGATCACGGGCTGGGTGCGGCCGAACGCCGGGGGCGGAGCCGCCCAGGTGATCGACGCGTCCACCCGCGCCATCTCCAGCACGCAGATCGAGCCCGCGATCGGGATCCCGACGTACGGCGGGTTCGTCCAGCTGCTCACCGAGTCGCCGAGGCCGGCCACACCGCTGACGAAGGCCGACCCGCCGGACCTCAGCAACGGACCGCACTTCTTCTATGCACTCCAGTGGTGGTTCTTCGGCATCCTGGCCCTGTTCGGGTACGGCTACCTCGCCTGGGAGGAGGCGACAGGTCGCGGCGAGCTGCGACGCGCCCAGCAACCGGCGAAGCGCCCGGCCGGCCCCGGTGGGTCAGAGGGCCCGGAGCACGCCACCGTCGACGGGGACCATGGCGCCGCTGACGAACGACGCGGCGGGGCTCAGCAGGAACGCAGCGACCCGGCCGAACTCTGACGGCTCGCCGTCACGCCGCAGCGGAATCCGTTCGGCGGCGCGCGCCCTGGCTGCCACCGGATCGTCCTGCAGCGCGTCGAGCTCGGCCACCCGCTCGGTGCCGACGCGTCCGGGGAGCAGGCCGTTCACCCGGATGCCACGGGGCCCGAGCTCGTCGGCGAGCTGCTTGGCGACCATCGCCAAGCCGGGCCGGAGGCCGTTGGAGACCGCCATCTCGGTGAGCGGTCCCTTGACGCTGGTCGAGAGCACGAACGCGATCGCTCCGCCCTCCCGTAGCTCGGCCGCCACCTCGCGTGCGACCCGGACCGCTCCGAGGAACACCGACGCGAACCCCGCGGTCCATTGCTCGTCCGTCGTGCTCGCCACGCTGCCGGCCGGTGGTCCACCGACGCTGACCAGTGCGCCGTCGAGGCGACCCCATTGCGAGCGGGCCTCGGCGATCAGCCGACCCGGGAGATCCGGCTCGGCGTTGCCGCCCACGACGTACGCCGCGTGGTCGCCGAGGTCGCGCGCCGCCGCCGCCAGCGTCTGCTCGGTGCGGCCCGAGAGCACCACCCGGGCACCCTCGGCGACGAGCACATCGGCCGTCGCCCGACCGAGCCCGCGCGCTCCGCCGGTGACGAGGTACACGCGGTCGGTCAGTCCCAGGTCCATGTCCCGAACCTAGGGGTCAACCCACGACCGCGGTCAGGTAGTAGCACCGCACTTCCGGCGGACCCCCGTAGCCGAGAGGCAGGTAGGGCGCCGGGCCGGTGATCTCGACCGGTGTCCACACCCCGGCATCCTGCAGTCGGTCGGCGATGGCCGGGCAGGCGCGGTCGTGCCAGAGATCCTCGCGCTGGGTCACGACCACGACACCTCCGGGCCCGGTTACGCGGGCCAGCTCCCGCCACACCCGCTCGACGTCGGGCAGATAGGTCATCACACCCACGCAGACGACCGCGTCGACGATGTCGTCTTCCAGCGGTAGTCGCTGCTGGAGGTCGGCGCGCTCGAGCCGGTCGTAGACACCGCGTTGCCCGGCGAGGTCGAGCGAGGTCTGTGACAGGTCGAGCCCGGCGAGGCGCCCGGTGAAGCCTCGTCCGCGGAGCTCGCGGCCGACCAGGCCGGTGCCGCACCCGACGTCCAGCACGGAGGCTGCGTGGGGCGATCGGCTGACGACGGTGTCGGCGACGACCCCGGGAGCCTGGTAGGACCAGTCCGCGAGCTCGCCGTCGTAGGTCAGCGCCCACGCGTCGTACTGCTCGGCGACCTCGGCCGGGTCGCTCGCATCCCGACCCAGCCAGTCGACGATCGTCGCGTCGTCGGGTGGCAACGGGCTACTCGTCCCCGGCAGCGGTGGCCAGGGGTCGGACGTCGGGCAGGAACTGGGTTCGGTAGAGGTCGGCGTAGAGCCCGCCCTGGGCGAGCAGCTGGGCGTGGGATCCGCGCTGCACGATCCGACCCGAGTCGAGGACCAGGATCAGGTCGGCGTCGCGCACGGTCGAGAGGCGGTGGGCGATCACCAGCGAGGTGCGGCCGGCCAGGGCGGCGTCGAGCGCACGCTGCACCGCCACTTCGGACTCGCTGTCGAGGTGGGCGGTGGCCTCGTCGAGGACGACGATCGACGGCGCCTTGAGCAGCAGCCGGGCGATCGCCAGACGCTGCCGCTCACCCCCGGACAACCGGTAACCGCGGTCGCCGACCACGGTCTCCAGCCCGTCGGGCAGCGAGGTCACCAGCGGCGCGATCTGGGCCGCCGACAGGGCAGCCCAGATCTCGTCCTCGGTGGCGGCAGGGCGGGCGTAGAGGAGGTTCTCCCGGATGGTGTCGTGGAACATGTGGGCGTCCTGGGTCACGTAGCCCACGACGTCCTCCAGTGACTGCAAGGTCACGTCCCGGACGTCGTGCCCGCCGACGCGGACGGTGCCGGTGGTCGCGTCGTACAGCCTCGCGACCAGGTGGGTGACCGTGGTCTTGCCGGCTCCGGACGGGCCGACCAGGGCGATCATCTGCCCGGGCTCGGCCGAGAAGGAGAGGTGGTGGAGCACCTCTCCGGTGTCGCGCGACTCGGTGCGGGCGACGTTCTCCAGCGACGCCAGCGAGATCTCGTCGGCACGGGGGTAGGTGAAGGAGACGTCGTCGAACTCCAGGGACGATGCGCTGGAGGGCAGCGCGATCGCGTCGGGCTTCTCCTGGATCAGGGAGGGCAGGTCGAGGACCTCGAAGACCCGGTCGAAGCTGACCAGGGCCGTCATCACGTCGACCCGGACGTTGGACAGACCCTGGAGCGGGCCGAGCAGCCGCAGCAACAGCGTCCCGAGCGCGATCAGGGTGCCGACCGACAGGTGCCCCTGGACCGCGAGGTAGCCACCGACGCCGTAGACGAGGGCGGTCGCCAGCGACGGGACCAACGTCATGGCGGCGAAGAAGAACCGGGTCAGCAAGGAAATGCGGATGCCGAGGTCGCGCACGGTCGCGGCCTTCTCGGCGAAGCGCGCGTCCTCGGTCTCGCGGTGGCCGAACAGCTTGAGCAGCATCGCGCCGCCGACGTTGAACCGCTCGGTCATCGAGGTGCCCATGTCGGCGTTGCCGTTCATCCGGTCACGGGTCAACGCGGCCATCCGGCCGCTCACCCAGCGCGACGTCACCAGCAGCAACGGGAACAGGAGCAGACAGAGCAGGGTCACCTGCCAGCTCAGGAAGAGCATGGTGACGCCGACGACGACAACCGAGACGAGGTTGGAGACGGTGCCGGACAGGGTCGAGGTGAAGGCGCTCTGCGCGCCGATCACGTCGGAGTTGAGCCGACTGACCAGCGCGCCGGTCTGGGTCCGGGTGAAGAAGGCCAGCGACTGGCGCTGGACGTGGGCGAACACCTTCGTCCGCAGGTCGAAGATCAGGCCCTCCCCGATCCGGCTCGACAGGTAGCCCGTGAACAGCCCGAGCAGGGCGTCGGCGACGGCGGCGACGGCCATGCCCACGGCCAGCCAGACGACCACCGCGAGGTCGTGCCGGCGGATCCCGCTGTCGACGAGGCTCTTCATCAGCAGAGGAGGTACGACGACCAGCCCCGCGTCGAGGACCGTGCCGACCAGGAAGAGGCCGATCAGTCTGCGGTGCGGCTTGGAGAACCCGATCACCCGCCGCAGGGTGCGGCGCTCGATCTTGTTCTCGAGGATGCCGCGGTCGGAGTGCAGGGTGCGCCACGCCGAGACGCCCATCATCGACATGGTCTTCCCTTCCGCTCAGGCATTCGTCATCAGTGCCGCGAGCTCCCGGAACCGGCGGATCTGTGCCTCGCGCTCGAGCCTCCGCTGCTCGTCCAGCGAGCGTCCGGACGCCGCCAGCAACAGGGCCTTGGTCTCCCGCACCGCGCCGGCTGCCGGAGCAGTCAGCGCTCCGACCAGGTCGGACAGCGCGCCGTCGAGCTCGGACACGGGGCAGACCAGCGTCGCCAGCCCGATCTCCAGCGCTTCGGCCGCACCGACCAGCCGGGTGGTGGCACAGATCTCCAGTGCTCTGGCGTAGCCAACGATCTCGACCAGCGGCTTTGTTCCCGTCAGATCGGGCACCAGGCCGAGCGCCGGCTCCTTCATGGAGAGCTGGGCGTCGTCGGTCAGGACGCGGAGATCGCACGAGAGGGCCAGCTGGAAGCCGGCGCCGATCGCATGCCCCTGCACGGCCGCGATCGACACGAACCGCGGGTCGCGCAGCCAGGTGAACCCCTGCTGGAACCCGTCGACCGTCTCGGAGACCTCGTCGTCGGGAAGCGCCGCGAGCTCCATCAGGGAACCGAACATCGCCCGGTCGAGACCGGCCGAGAAGCTCACCCCCTCGCCCCGCACCACGACCACCCGCACGTCGTCGGGGATCTCCTCCCCGATTCCCGCCAGGGCTCGCCACATCGTCGGCGTCTGGGCGTTGCGTACGTCGGGCCGGCTCAACGTGACCGTCGCGACGGCGCCGCTGACGTCGTACCGCAGCCCGGCCGCACCGAGCTCCTCCGGAGTCATGCTGTGCAGTCTAGGAACCTCCACCGACCACACCGATTGGTGACAAACCGCATGCCGTCTGTGCAATGACTTGCGGTTTGGTGCCAAACCGCATGCCGTCTGTGCAAAGACTTGCGGTTTGGTGCCAAACCGCATGGGCAGCCAGCACCGGCCTCCGGGTTACGCCAGGGACACCAGGTCGGCGTAGGAGTCGTTCCAGAGGTCCTCGACGCCGTCGGGGAGGATCAGCACGCGGTCGGGGTCGAGGGCGCGAACGGCGCCCTCGTCATGGGTGACCAGCACGATCGCGCCCTGGTAGCCACGGATCGCCGCGAGCACCTCTTCACGGGAGGCGGGGTCGAGGTTGTTGGTCGGCTCGTCCAGCAGCAGCACGTTGGCGCTCGAGACGACCAGGATCGCCAGCGCCAGCCGGGTCTTCTCGCCGCCGGACAGGACGCGGGCCGGCTTGTCGACGTCCTCGCCGGAGAACAGGAACGAGCCCAGCACCGTGCGGGTCTCGGTGTCGGTGAGGGAGGGCGCCGCCGTGCGCATGTTCTCCAGCACCGTGCGTGAGGTGTCGAGGGTCTCGTGCTCCTGCGCGTAGTAGCCGAGCTTGAGCCCGTGGCCCGGTGTGACCTCGCCGGTGTCGGGCTTGTCGACGGCAGCCAGGATCCGCAGCAACGTCGTCTTCCCGGCGCCGTTCAGCCCGAGTACGACGACCCGCGAGCCCTTGTCGATCGCGAGGTCGACGTCGGTGAACACCTCCAGCGAGCCGTAGGACTTCGACAGCTCCGACGCCGTGAGCGGTGTTCGTCCGCAGGGCGCGGGCTCGGGGAACGCGATCCGCGCGACCCGGTCGGACCGCCGCTGCGCCTCGACCCCGCTCAGCATCTTCTCCGCGCGGCGCATCATGTTGTGGGCGGCTTGCGCCTTGGTCGCCTTGGCCCGCATCTTGCTGGCCTGCTCGAGCAGGGCGTCGGCCTTGCGCTCGGCATTGAGCCGCTCACGCTTGCGCCGACGCTCGTCAGTCTCGCGCTGGGAGAGGTACGCCGACCACCCCATGTTGTAGACGTCGATCTCCTGCCGATTGGCGTCGAGATGGAACACCTTCGTCACCGTCTGCTCCAGCAGGGCGGTGTCGTGGCTGATCACGACCAGACCGCCCTTGTGGGCCCTGAGGAACTCGCGCAGCCAGATCACCGAGTCGGCGTCGAGGTGGTTGGTCGGCTCGTCGAGCAACAGCGTCTCGGCTCCCGAGAACAGGATCCGGGCGAGCTCGACGCGTCGTCGCTGGCCGCCGGACAGGGTGCGCAGCGGTTGGGTCATCAGCCGCTCCTCGATGCCGAGCGACGCCGCGATCCGGGCCGCCTCGGCCTCCGCTGCGTAGCCGCCCCCGGCGTGGAGCTCGGCGTCCGCCCGCTCGTAGCGCTTCATCCCCCGTTCGCGGGTGTCGGGGTCCTCGCTGCCCATCTCGTCCTCGGCGGCGCGGAGCCGGCGTACGACGGCGTCGAGGCCGCGCGCGGAGAGGATGCGCTCGCGCACCGGGACGTCCGGGTCGCCGGTGCGTGGGTCCTGCGGGAGGTAGCCGACGGAGCCGGTCGCGGTCACCTGCCCCGACGCGGGCAGGCCCTCGCCGGCGAGGATCCGGGTCAGGGTCGTCTTGCCCGCTCCGTTGCGCCCGACCAGCCCCACCTTGTCTCCCGGCCCGACCCGGAAGGAGACGTCGTGCATCAGCAACCGCGCCCCGGCTCGAACCTCGAGCTCCTGGGCACTGATCATCAGGCTGGCTAGTCTAGGGCGGCCTGCTCAGGCCCCTGCTGCCCCATCCCCAGGTCCACGGCCCGTCGACAGCGAGGAGTTCCGATGCGGTTCAACCCCAAGGCTCGGCTGGACACGAGCCGTGTCCGCGACGGCGGTGGCGGGAGTGGTGCGGGCGGCGGCATGGGCGGCGGCATGGGTGGCGGCGGGATGCGGATCCCCCTCCCCGGTGGCACCAAGGCCGGCGGTGGCATGGGTCTGGTCGCGATCCTCGTGGTGATCGTGCTGCTCAAGGCCTGCGCCGGCGTCGACCTGACCGGTGCGGTCTCCGGCGGCGGTCTCGGCGGCTACACGACCAGCCGCTTCCAGGGCGAGTCCACGTCGTACCAGAACTGCAAGACGGGTCAGGACGCCAACGAGCACCCCACCACGTGCGGCGTCGTGGCGGTGGAGAACTCTCTGGTCGACTACTGGCAGAACACGTTGGCGCAGCAGGCACCGAACACGAGGTTCCAGCCCGAGCACGCGATCATGACGTTCAGCGCCTCCACCACGACCGGCTGCGGCCAGGCGTCGTCGGACATGGGGCCCTTCTACTGCCCGAACGACCAGACGATCTACTTCGACCCGACGTTCTTCCACGACATCCTGCAGCAACAGCTGCACGGACCGTCCGGGGCGTTCGTCGAGCCCTATGTGATCGGCCACGAGTTCGGCCACCACATCCAGAACCTCCTCGGCACGTTTCGCAAGGTGAAGACCCAGCAGGGTCCCAACAGCGACTCCGTCCGGCTCGAGCTGCAGGCCGACTGCTACGCCGGCATGTGGGCCCGGAGCGCCACCAAGACCGAGGACAGCCAGGGGAACGTGCTGATCCAGGACCTCACCGACCAGGACATCCAGGAGGCGATCGCCGCGGCCAAGTCGGTCGGCGACGACACCATCCAGAAGACCACGACCGGGACGGTCAACCCCGAGCAGTGGACACACGGCTCCTCGGCCGCGCGCGTCCACTGGTTCCAGGTCGGCTTCCAGAACGGCACGCTCGACGCCTGCAACACCTTCAACGGCCAGAACGTCGAGTAGACCGCGGCCGTTGTTCTCCCACCTGTCCCACCTCGAGTGCTCGCGCACCGGCACGTCGTACGACGCCGACGTGGTGCAGGGCCTGAGCGAGATCGGGGCGCCCTTGCTCGCGCGGTACGACCTCGACCGGGTGCGCGCCGAGGTCGCCCGGGAGGAGATCGCGACGCGGCCGGCCGATCTCTGGCGCTACCACGAGATACTCCCCGTGCGCGATCCCGCGCACGTCACGACCCTGGGCGAGGGCATGACGCCGCTCCTGCCCCTGCCGGCGTACGGCGGGTCGATCGGCGTGCCCCGTCTGCTGATGAAGGACGAGGGGCTGATCCCGACCGGCACGTTCAAGGCCCGCGGAGCGGCCGTCGGCGTCTCCCGCGCCCGCGAGCTCGGCGTCAAGGCGGTGGCGATGCCGACGAACGGGAACGCCGGAGCCGCCTGGTCGGTGTACGCCGCACGCGCCGGCCTCGGCAGCCTCGTGGTGATGCCGGCCGACGCACCGGAGATCACGCGACGTGAGTGCGTGGCGGCCGGCGCGGAGCTCTATCTGGTCGACGGCCTGATCAACCACGCGGGCGCCCTGGTGAAGGCGGCGCTCGAGGAGCGGAGCGGATACCAGGAGGTCTCGACCCTGAAGGAGCCCTACCGGATCGAGGGCAAGAAGACGATGGGCTACGAGATCGCGGAGCAGCTCGGCTGGCGGGTGCCCGACGTGATCCTCTACCCCGCGGGTGGCGGCGTCGGGATCATCGGGATCCACAAGGCGATGCTGGAGATGCAGGAGCTCGGCTGGATCGGCGAGACGGTGCCGCGGCTCGTGGCCGTCCAGGCCACCGGGTGCCCGCCGATCGTCGACGCGTTCCACGCCGGTCTCGACGAGAGCACCCTGCGCGAGGGCACGCACACGTTGGCCTTCGGGATCAACGTCCCGAAGGCGCTCGGCGACTTCCTCGTGCTCCGGGCGACGCGCGAGACGGGGGGCACGGCCGTGGCCGTCAGCGACGAGGCGATCCTGGGCGAGCTGCATGCGCTCGCAGCGGCCGAGGGCACCTGGATCTGCCCGGAGGGCGCCGCGTGCCTGGCGGCCACCCGCGAGCTCCGCGAGAGCGGCTGGATCGCCGAGCACGAGCAGGTGGTCGTGCTCAACACCGGAGCGGGGCTGAAGTACCCGGAGACGATCGACATCGACGTTCCTGTCCTGCCGCGGGACGGACGGGTGCCGCCGACCTAGACCAGCGACTCCTCGTCCTTCTCGCGCGGCACGTCCTCGAACCACACGACTGACGCCGTGGCGCCGAGCTCGCGCTGCGCGCGGGTGCAGAGCTCGCGGCCCTCCCCCGCGAGGTAGCCCCAGGCCGCGCCCGGGGTGCCGCCCTCGTCGATCTCCTCGGCGACCGGCGCGGCGCGGTCGGCGAACTCGCGCAGCGCGGTGGTGAGCTCCGACGACAGACGCAGCTTCTCCAGCGAGACCGGACGCCAGGTGGCGGTGCTGAACAAGGGCGAGGCGTGGTCCTCGGGGACCAGCACCAGGTCGTGTACGGCGGGGGCCAGCCGGTCGGACAGCTCGTCGATCCAGGTCCCGAGCTCCACCTCGGGCACGGCCAGGAACTGGAGGATGACGCAGTTGCGGCGCGAGGTCCGCTGGCCGGTGCGGAACAGCGTGCGTTGCCACGCCGGCATCCGTCGCAGCCACTCGTCGAAGAG
Source organism: Nocardioides sp. (assembly GCA_025936915.1). Classification (GTDB taxonomy): domain Bacteria; phylum Actinomycetota; class Actinomycetes; order Propionibacteriales; family Nocardioidaceae; genus Nocardioides. Next base: position 14,701 of record JAICSK010000006.1, on the reverse strand, counting down.
CTCGGGAGTCGTCCGGAGGAGGAGCTGGGTGGCGCCCCACTTGTTGACCTTCCAGGTGCCGAGCTCGACGATGCTCCCCCAAGGGATGTCGACGGGCGTACGACGCGGCACGTGCACCCCGGCGCGATCGACCGTCAGGATCGCCGAGCGCTGGAACCACATGCCGAGGACCATCGCGAGTCCGAGCCCGAACATCGTCAGGCATGCCGCTCCGATCAGACGATCGCGGGCATTGCTCGCGGTCGTCACCATCACCACGCCGATCAGCACGAAGACCAGGAGGACCAGGACGAACCGCAGCAGCTTGCGGCGTGATCGGAAGAACTCCACCGACCCGCGCGAGTCCAGCTGCTCGGTCCACGCACGCTGCGCGGACGTAGGTCCGGCCTCCTGGCTCACAGGAGCGACTCGATCAGCGGGAACTGCCGCTGCAGCGTCCGGAGGTACGGCGCGACCGCGGGGTGGCGGTACTTGGCCGCGAGCGCGCCCTCACCGTGGGCAACCCGGGCCAGCGCCCACTCGGCCCGCGAGAGGGCGGTGTACGCGGCGCTGACCCGCATCCCGAGCCAGACCTCCTCGCCGGTCGCGAGCCCGTCGGGGAGCCCCATCAAGTACGCGTCCAGCAACGGCTCGGCGTCCTCGCGCGCGTTCTGCAGGAACAACCCCAGGTCGGCCCCGACCGGACCGTGTCCGAGCGTGCTCCAGTCGATGGCGATCACGTCGTCCCCGTGGCGGCCGGGGAGGTTCTGGGCGGCAGGGTCGCCGTGCTGCGGCACCTGCGGGATCGCGTCGAGCTCGCGCAGCAAAGTCTCGCGCCGGTTCCAGAGCCGGTCGGCCACGTCGGCCACCGTCGTCCGGGCCAGGGTCGGCCACCCACCACGGAGCTCGACCCGCCGCATCCGGTCTCGCAGCTGGCCGACGGCCAGCCAGCGGTGGCGGCCGACGTCGGCCCCGGCGAACCGGCCCATCGCGTGGGCGACGTACAACCCGTTCAGCGCGGCGTCCTCGACCCACTCACTGGTGAGCGTGATCCCCTCGTCGTCCTCGCGCACGTCGGTCGGCGTGGCGCGCAGTCCCGGTGACGCGGCGGTGACGCCGCTGACGGCGACGTCCGCCTCGCGCCGCCAGTAGGCGAAGTGGTGCGGCTCGGAGAACTCCGGCGGGTCGTCGGGGCCCGGCACGGCCAGGCGCTTCACGACCAGCGGCCGGCCCTCGCGCTCCGTGCGCCAGACGCCGACGGTCGAGGTCCCGGTGCCGCCGGTCACGGCGTGCCAGGCGGGATCGGGCTCCCACATGCGGCACATCCTGGCAGAGGCGACGCTCAGTGCACGTCGCGGCGCGCGAAGGCCGCCAGGCCCGTCAGACTGAATCCCGCGGCGATCGCGAGCAGCACCAGGAACGGCGTCCACCGGAAGGGCTCGGCGGGCACCAGCGCCAGGTGGTGGTACGGCGAGAGGCCCTGCACCCACCCCGGCAGGTGCAGCACCGGCCCGAAGAACACCATCACCACCCCGAGCCCGACGCCCACCCAGGCGAGCACCGCCCACCGCGGCACCACGCCGTACAGCAGGCGGGCGAGGCCGGCCAGCACGAGCGCCGGGGCGACGTACCCGAGTGATCCGAGCAGGAACGGCGCGATCCGGCCACCGTCGCCGGTCACCATCGCATAGCCCAGCCCCAGGCCGAGCCCGCCGCCGGCCAGGACCACCACCGTTCCGACGACGGTGGTGGCGACCTGCGCCAGCAGCCAGCGGCGACGCGAGAGCCCGGTCGCGAGCAGCGCCTCCACCCGGCCGTCGTCCTCCTCGCCTTTCGGGCGGAGAGCGGACGACACCGTGAACCCGGCAGCGATCAGCGCCACCGTCGCGATCGCCACGGCGTAGAACCCGTCGACCAGCCCGCCGGCGCCCTGGACGAACACGTCTCGTGACGTCTTCGAGTCTCCGATCAGGGTGCCCACGTCGTTGCCGATCGAGCCGTAGGCCAGTCCCATCAGCGCCACGCCACCGGTCCAGCCGAGCACGGAGCCACGCTGGAGCCGCCAGGCGAAGCCGAACGCGCTGCTCAGAGCGGGCTCGGCCCGGGCCGGACCCGGTCGGGCGGCCCAGAGCCCGCTGCCGAAGTCACGCCGCCCGAACAGCACGTACGCCGTGCCGGTCGCGGCCGTGGCGAATGAGAGGAGCAGGAGGGCCGGCCACCAGCGGAGCCCGGAGAAGGCGTGCATCCCCTGGTACCAGCCGATCGGCGACAGCCACGAGAGCACCGGGTTGCCGACGTCGCCGATCGCGCGCAGCCCGTAGGCGACGGCGATCACCGACCCGGCGACGCCGTACATGCTCCGGGTGGACGAGGTCAGCTGGGCGGCCACCAGCGCGGTGCCGGTGAAGAACCAGCCGCACAGCGTCAACCCGGCGCCGACCGCGATCGAGTCGGTCGCGTCGAGCGGGAACGCCACCAGGCTCGCCGCGACCAGGACGCCCAGCACCAGGTTGGCGAGCAGCGCGTCGACGAGCGTCGCCGTCAGCGACGCGTGCCGGCTGACGGCCGAGGCCCGCAGCAGCTCGTCGCGGCCGCTCTCCTCCTCGGCCCGGGTGTGACGGCCCACCAGGAACATGCTCATCAGCCCTGCCACGATCGCCCCGAACGCCGTGGCCTGCCACACCACCTGCCCGCCGATGGTGTTCAGGGCACGGGCCGGACCGGCCATCGCGATGAAGGCGGTGTTGCCCTCCATGCTCCGTGCCGCCTTGTCGAACTGAGCCTGGGTCGTGTACAGCCCCTTCACGCTGACGGCCTGGCTGTAGTAGAGCAGCGTCGCGCCGACCGCCCACCACAAGTAGTGCCACCGGTCACGGCGGAGGAAGGCGCGGAGGAAGATCGTCGCCCCGGTCACGAGACCTCGGCCTCCTCCTCGGTCGCGATGTCGTCGCCGTAATGGCGCAGGAACAGCTCCTCGAGCGTGGGTGGGGTCGCGGTCAGTGACCGGATGCCGACCCCGTGGAGCAGCCCGATGGCGGCGTCGAGCCGCGGCGTGTCCACCTCGAAGCTCACCCGTGACCCCTCGACGTCGACGCCGTGGACGCCCGGGAGCTCGGCGAGTCCCGTGACCGGCCGCGCCAGCTCGGCGACCACCGACGTGCGGGTCAGGTGACGCAGCTCGGCGAGCGTGCCGCTCTCCACGCACCGGCCGGCTCTGATGATGCTCACCCGGTCACACAGGCGCTCGACCTCGGCCAGGATGTGGCTCGACAGCAGGACGGACCCGCCGTCGGCGCGGAACCGCTCGACGTACTCCTGGAAGACCGACTCCATGATCGGGTCCAGTCCCGAGGTGGGTTCGTCGAGCACGAGCAGCTCCACGTCGGTGGCGAGCGCCGCCACGAGTGCCACCTTCTGCCGGTTGCCCTTGGAGTAGCTCCGGCCCTTCTTGGTGGGGTCCAGCTCGAACCGCTCGATCAGCTCCCGCCGGCGGTCCTCGTCGAGTCCGCCGCGAAGCCGGCCGAGCAGGTCGATCACCTGCCCGCCGGTGAGGTTGGGCCACAGGTTCACGTCACCGGGCACGTAGGCGAGCCGCCGGTGCAGCCGGGCGGCGTCCGCCCACGGGTCGCCACCCAGCAGCCGGACGTCGCCGGCGTCCTTGCGCAGCATCCCGAGCAGCACCCGGATCGTGGTCGACTTGCCGGCGCCGTTGGGTCCGAGGAAGCCGTGCACCTCCCCCGGCGTGACGGTCAGGTCCAGTCCGTCGAGGGCCCTGGTCGTGCCGAACGTCTTGACGAGTCCCCGGATCTCGATGATCGCGTCGTTCACGCCACCCACGCTACACAAGTTTCAATAACTTCTGAAATCATTAGAATGACGGCATGTCGACCCCCGAGCAGCGGGCCGCCTTCGTCGAGCGCCTGGGCGGAGCGCTCACCTCCGCCGGTCTGGCCCGCCTTCCGTCACGGATCTTCGCGGCGGTGCTGGTCGACGAGGACGGCCGGATGACCGCCGCCGAGATCGGCGAGACCCTCGGGGTCAGCCCGGCCGCGGTCTCGGGCGCGGTGAAGTATCTGGACGGGGTGGGCATGGTCCGCCGCGAGCGCGAGCGCGGCTCTCGCCGCGACGTCTTCGTGGTGGACGACGAGGCGTGGCACGACACGCTGCTCCAGGCGGACGCCATCTATGCACCCATGATCGCGGCCCTCGATCGGGGCATCGAGGATCTCCCGGCGGACGATCCAGCCCACCACCGGTTGGAGGTCTCCCGTGAGTTCATGCGGTTCCTCCTCGACGAGCTGCATGGCATCAACGACCGCTGGCTCGCTCGTCGCAAGGAGCTCCATCTCGACGAGTGACGGGCGGTAGCGTCGCCTCCATGGCCCCGCTCCTGGACTCCACCACCCGCGCCCTGCGCCGGATCGCCGTCGGCAAGCAACGAGAAGGCCGCGTGCCCGGGCTGTTCGCGGGCGTGACGCGTGGCGGCAGCCTGCTCTGGGGCGAAGGTGTCGGTGTCGCCGACGTCGGCGGAGACCGCGCGCCCGCGGCCGACGACCAGTTCCTGATCGCGTCCAACACCAAGACGTTCATCGCGGTGATGGTGATGCAGCTGCGCGACGAGGGCCGGCTGTCGCTCGACGACCTGCTCGGCGACCATGTGCCCGAGGTGTCACACCCGATCACGATCCGGCAGTGCCTGGCGCACGTCTCCGGGATGGCCCGGGAGCCGCTGGGCGACGTCTGGGAGACCCTGGAGAACCCGAGTGCGAAGGAGCTCCGGCGCGACTTCGACGACGTCGAGCGGGTGCTCCGGCCGCACGACCACTGGCACTACTCCAACGTCGTCTACGCGATGCTCGGCCAGCTGATCGAGGAGCTGGACGGCCGGTCCTGGGAGGAGTCCCTCAGCACACGGTTGCTGCGGCCGCTCGAGATGACCCGCACCACCAACGGCTTCGACGACGGCACCCACGTCAGCGGTTACTACGTCGCGCCGTACGACGACGTGCCGCGGCCGGAGCCCGTGATGGACCTCAAGGGGCTCGCCCCGTGCGGAGGGCTGGCGAGCACCGCTGCCGACCTCGCCCGATGGTCGGCGTTCGTGGCCGATCCGGGCGACCTCCTCTCGGCGGACACGCTCGAGGAGATGTGCCAGCCGCAGATCCTGCTCACCACCGACAACTGGAACGCGGCGATGGGGCTGGGCTTCTTCCTGATCCGCTCCGGAACGGGTCACACCTGGGTCGGTCACACCGGCGGCATGCCGGGCCACATCACCGGCGTCTTCACCCATCGCGAGTCCGGCACCGGCGGGATCGCGCTGATGAACAACAGCGCACCGGTCCCGCCCGACGCCTTCGCGATCGAGCTCGGCGAGCACGTCCTCGAGCACGACCCCGTCGAGGAGGAGCCGTGGCGGCCCGGCACCGAGATCCCGGACGAGTACCGCGGTCTGCTCGGGCGCTGGTTCTCCGAGGGCCAGCCGTTCGTGTTCTGGGTGGAGCAGGGCGAGCTGAAGGCCCGCATCGACAAGCCCGCCGCCGCCAAGCTCGCGGCCTCGCGCTTCGTGAAGGTCGCCGACGACGTCTACCGCGACATCGCCGGCCGCGAGCGCGGCGAGCTGCTGCGCGTGACCCGCGATGCAGACGGCACGGTCACCAAGCTCAACTGGGCGACGTACGTCTTCACCCGCGAGCCGATCGCCTTCGGCGAGCACCTGCGCTGACGTCACTCCGGTCCGACGACCGTGTGCGGGACGTACGCCGCCTCCAGCCGTTCGCACTCCTCGTCGCCCAGGACGACGTCGAGCGACGACACCGCGTCCTCGAGGTGACGCGGCTTGGTGACGCCGACGACCGGCGCGACCACGCCGGGCCGGCCGAGCAGCCAGGCCAGCGCGACCTGGGCCGGCGGACGGCCGATCTCCCGCGCGACCTCGGTCAGTGCGTCCACCACGTCGAAGTCGGCGTCGGAGCAGAGCGTCCCGGCCGCCGGGTCGTTGCCGGACCTGGTCGTGCTGCCGCCCCCACCTCGAGTCCGCGTGCCGGTGAGCAAGCCGCGGGCCAGCGGGCTGTACGGCAGCACGCCGACGCCCTGGTCGAGGCACAGCGGCAGCATCTCGCGTTCCTCCTCGCGGTAGGCGAGGTGGTAGTGGTTCTGCATCGCGACGAAGCGGTGCCACCCGTTGCGCTCCGCCACGTGCTGCGCCTTCGCGAACTGCCAGGCGTACATGCTCGAGGCGCCCACGTACCGCGCCTTCCCCGCGCGGACGACCGTGTCGAGAGCCTCCATCGTCTCCTCGACGGGTGTGTCGTGGTCCCAGCGATGGACGTAGTAGAGGTCGACATGGTCGGTGCCCAGCCGGCGCAGCGACGCGTCGATCGAGGCGAGGATGTGGCGGCGGGAGAGGCCGCGGTCGCCGGGAGCCTCCGACATCGGGTAGTAGACCTTGGTCGAGAGCACGTAGTCCTCACGGCTCGAGAACGCCTCTCGGAGCAGTCGTCCCGTGACCTCCTCGCTGACGCCGCGGTCGTAGACGTCGGCGGTGTCGTACGCCGTGACGCCGGCCTCGGCGGCACGCCGTACCACGGGGCGAGCCTGGTCGAGGTCGAGGTGCCAGGCGCGCTGCGACCGGTCGCCGAAGCTCATCATCCCGAGCGCCAGCCGGGAGACCTCGAGTCCGCTGCGGCCCACGTGGGTGTACTGCATCACGCCGCCTCCGCCGGCCGATGCAGTGCGACGGCGGCCCCGACGAGACCGATACCGACCAGCTCGGGACGGCTCGGCACCTGGCCGAGGACGAGCAGCCCGCAGAGCGTGGCCGTCACCGGAAGCAGCGCCAGCATCAGCGCGTAGCTGGCGCGCGGCAGCCGCGCCATCGCCCACTGGTCGGCGACGTACGGGATGACCGTCGAGCACACGCCGATCCCGATCCCCCACAGCAGCCACGCAGGGTGGGCGAACGCGGGTGCCGCCTGTACGACGCCGATCGGGGTGGCCACGATCGCGCCGACCACGCCGGCGACGGCGAGCCGGTCGACGCCGCCCGGGCCGGAGATCCGGTGGCCGAGCACGACGTAGAGGACGAAGCCGAGACAGTTCGCCGCGGCCCAGGCGAGTCCGGCGGCGCTGCCGGCCAGGCTGACCTGGGTGAGGAGGGCGACGCCGGCGCAGACCAGCCCCAGTGCGAGCGTGTTGCGGCGGGACCGGGCGCCGTACGCCGCGAGCGCGACCACGCCGAGGAACTCGATGCTGGCGACCGTGGTGAGCGGAGCGCGGTCCAGGGCGAGGTAGAAGGCGGCGTTCATCCCGGCGAGGACACCGCCGAGGGCGAGCATCGTGCGTCGCTCGGCCGGAGTCGCCCGGCCCAGCACCGCCAGGGGCCGGCACCGGACGCCGAGCACGGCGGCCGCGGACGCGAGCCGCAGCCAGGCGACGCCCAGGGTGTCGACGTGGGCGAACAACAGGACGGCGAACGACGGGCCGAGGTAATGGAACGTGGCGCCGAGGACGACCGCGCCGACCGCGGATGGCGAGCCGGCGGGGAGAGCCTCCGGGCACGTGCGGAGCTCGTCACGGATGCTCTGGGACACGACTCCATCTTCGGAGGCGAACACCGTGGCCCGAAGGGTTGATCCGAGGCATTCTCCATGTTCTCCTTGGGAATCGAAGGTGACTGCGATGACCGACCTACAACTGCACGATCAGCTCGACGAGACCAACCGACGGCTCCTGCGGGAGCTGCACGCCGATCCGCGGCTGTCGATGTCCGAGCTCGGCCGACGGGTCGGGCTGTCCGCCCCCGCCGTGAGCGAGCGAGTCCAGCGGCTGCAGCGGGCCGGAGTGATCACGGGCTTCCGGATGGAGGTGGACCCGGCCGCATTGGGGCTCCCGGTCGCGGCGTACGTCCGGCTGCGTCCGGCGCCCGGTCAGCTCGACCGGATCGCCGCGCTCGCGGTGAAGACGGAGCAGGTGAGCGAGTGCCACCGGATCACGGGTGAGGACTGCTTCCTGATCAAGCTGCACGCGCCCACCGTGGCGGGGCTCGAGGAGGTGCTCGACCGGTTCCTGGTGCACGGGCAGACGGTCTCGTCGATCGTGGTCACCAGTCCGGTGCCCGGTCGGCCCCTACCGATCCCCGACTAGGCATTCACGACGTCGATCCGCACCGCCAGGGCGTCGGCGACGGCCTGGTCGAGAACGGCGCGGCGAGGGTCGGGGACGGCGAGCCAGGGACCGGTCACCGTCAGGTGCCGGAGCCGAGGATCGGCCAGCACCTCGTCGACGGCGGCGTGGTCTCCCCCGGTGACGACCGGCATCGCCGTTCCGGTCAGGAGGCGTACGGCGTGCTCGGCGGCCGCCTCGAAAGCCTGCCGGGCTTGATTGTCGCGCCGCCGCGCGAATCGCTGCTGACTCTGGCCACCCGCCTTCGTCCGGCCCTGGACGTGGCGTCGGCCGATCTTGTGCTCCTCGACGACGTCGCCACGCAGGCGGGCGACCGCGAAGCCGCCCTTCCGGACCAGCAGCACGCCCCAGCGGGGCGGGGGCCGGTGGGCGGCGACGAACGCGCCGGGCTCCGCGGGGCCGTCGTACTCCTGCGCGAACGGGAGGCGCGCCGCGAAGGTCGACCCGTCCTCGGCATCGCCCAGGAGCGCCCCGTCGGCCACGGTCAGTGTCATCCCGCCGTGGCGGTCACCGAAGTTGCCGATCCAGCGCGCCACGCGCGCCGTCGGGACCAGGACCTCGCTCAACCCCAGGTGACCCGGGCGCCCTCGGCCCACAGCGCGAGCCGCTCGTCCTCGACCTCGTCGCTGCGGTTCCAGAGCGTGAGGTAGAGGGAGACCGCGGATCCGCGGAGGACGACGTCCGCCTCCTCGTCGCCCAGCCCGCGTGCGGTGACGGGCTGCTGGGAGCTGAGGGCCACCAGCCAGCGCCGGTCGGTGTCCTCGGGGAGGACCGCGATCGTCAGCGGTTCCTCCGACCTGAGCCGGGAGAAGGGACGCGGCAGGAAGCCGGTGAGCAGCTCGTCGATGCCGTCACCGGCGAGCTCGGGCTCGATCCAGGTGTCGGTCGCCCTCGGGTAGCGCCCCAGCTCTGCGGAGAGAGCGTCGACGGCGTGGATCGTGGTCTCGTGACACTGCCGCCGCGCCCAGAACTGCTTGGGCGGGGGCGCATCCGCCAAGAACACGGGAGCGACCAGATCGTCGGGGGCGGACTCGAGCGTCTCCAGCAGGACGCGGCTCCCGGCGCGCAACCACGCGACCGGATCCGACGCCTCCAGCCCCTCGCCCTCGAGGGCATCGACGTCGACGCGCTCGTCCCGGAGCTTCCCCGTCGCCCAGCGGTGGACCATCCCCTGGTGGGCGACCAGGCGGCGTACCTCCCAGCCGGGTGTGGTCGGCACGGCGGCCTCGAGCCCCGCGCTCGTCGCGGACCGGGCGAAGGCGTCGACGGCATGCCGCAGTCCGTCGAGGTGCTGCTCGAGGTGCATGGGGGCAGTCTCGCAGCAGGGCCCGCCTGCCGCGCCTCAGATTTCCCGTCGGAACGGCCTCGCGTTCTGCCGGACGTCCGGGCAAACGGAAGCGGCGCGGCCGACCTACGCTGCTGGACATGGCCGATCTTCGTCCGCTCGCGGCGGCGGCGGTCGCCCTCGGGCTGACAGCATGCGTCGGTCACGCCTCGAGCAGCCCGGCGGCGAGCGGTCCGGCGAGCCAGTCCCGGGGCACCAGCCCGGCACCCGCCGGGCTCGGCCGCGCCGCTCGCCTGGCCCACGAGATGACCGTGCTCGACCGTGCGATCGGCAGCCGTCGTACGACGTCCTCGGATCTGCGCCGGGCCGGACAGCGTCAGCAGCTCGTGCTCCGCGCTCTCGGCCGAGACCCCGGCTTGGAACACCGCGTGCTGGCCGGTCTCCCGGGCCGGGTGCGCGCGCGCACGAGCGCGACGGTCAGGGCCGGCCACCTCCTGCGGTCGATGTATCCCGCGAGCTCGCATGCGCTCTCCCACCGCCTTCCGGCGTGGCGGATCGAGCGCCCGGCTCCGGCGCGGCTCCTGCTGACCGCGTACCACCAGGGACAGCGCCGGTACGGCGTCGGATGGTCCTACCTGGCCGCGATCAACATGGTGGAGTCCGACTTCGGCCGGGTCCACGGACTCTCGACCGCCGGTGCGCGCGGGCCGATGCAGTTCATCCCGGCGACCTGGCGGGCGTACGGCGCCGGCGGGGACATCGAGGACCCGCACGACGCCGTGCTCGGGGCCGCCAGGCTCCTCGCCGCCAACGGGTTCGCCCGGGCGCCGCTCGCGGCCCTATTGCACTACAACGACTCCGGCGCCTATGCCCGTGCGGTCACCCTCCTTGCCGGGGTCATGCGCCGAGACCCGGGGCAGTTCCTCGCGTTCTACGAGTGGCGCGTCCTCTACCTCACCGCTCGCGGCAGCGTCCTGCTCCCGGTCGGGTACGACGAGAGACACGGCGTCGCGGTCGGTGCCTGGCTCTCACGGCACCCGAACGCGCTCGTTCTCCGCTGAGGCCGCCGAAACGATGTGGAACCGTGACCTGGGTCGCCTCGTCCCACCCGCGTCGTACGACGACAATCCACGCGGGGAGGAGCCATGAACCGGATCGTGCTCACGGTGGCCGCATCGGCGCTCCTCGTCGGCTGTGGCTCACGCACGACCGCGAGTCCGTCGGACACGGCGTCGGATCCGACCAGGCCAGCCGGCGCGTCCACGGCACAGACGCCGCTCGAAGTGACCGCCCGAGTGGTCGAGCGCGTGCTCTCCCGAGCACCCCTGCCGTCCGGGACCCGCGCGGCCACCGCGCAGGAGGCTCACGGGAAGGGACTGCAGAGCAGACCGATGGACGAGAACCTCGTCGATCGGCACCGCGTCTACGTGGTCCCCTTCGCTCTCGACCAGGCGGTGTCCTGGTTCTCGAGCCACCCACCCCCCGGCCTGGACAGCTCGGGAGGCACGTCGAGCAGCGGCGGTCCGGACGGACTGACCTCCGAGGGGCTCGAGTACGACGGTCGTTCCACCCGGCTCTACAACAACCTCGACGAGCAGGTCGCGGTGTACCCGCTGGACGACTCGCACGCCGTCGTCCGGGTCGACGCCCTGGCGACCTGGCTCCCCCAGCGCACCGCGGACGAACGGGTGCCGAAGGACGCCACGGCAGTGGTGGGGTTCCGGATCGCCCGGGCCGGAGCCAGGCCGGAGCACCTCCGCCTGACGGGAGCGGCGGTCCGAGAGCTGGCGCGCCTCCTGGACGAGGAACGACCCATCAACGCCTTCGGGGCCATCAACTGCCCGAACGACGACGGCGCCCGCGACCGTCTGCACTTCATCGGCGGCACTCCCGACCCCGTCTTCCATGTCGCGGCGTCGGGGTGTGGGTTCATCGGCGTCACCGCGGACGGCGCCGCCCAGCCCGCGCTCGGCGGCGGCTACGCCGTGGACCTCGCGCTGAGGAAGATCCTGTCCGATCGTTGACGCCGGGCGCCGTCTGCGCGCGATGATGCGCCATGTGCCACTCCGCAGAGGTCACCTGCGTCCACCCGGCCGAACGTCGCGTCGCCGACCCGACACCGGGCAAGACTCGCGAGGAGGCCATCTCCGTCGACGGTCTCTGGTCGGGGCTGGTGCGCACCGAGCCGGGGGTGGCGTCGGGCTGGCACCACCACGGCGACCACGACACGTCGGTCTACATCGTGGAGGGTCATGTCCGGATCGAGTTCGGCCCCGGCGGGACGCAGATGCTCGAGGGGGGACCCGGGGACTTCCTGCACATCCCGAAGCATCTGGTGCACCGCGAGGTGAACGCCGGCGCGACCCGCTCCCAGGAGATCCTCAGCCGCTCGGGCAGCGGCCCGCTGACGGTCAACGTCGACGGGCCCGACCCCGCGTGAGCCGAGGCAGCCTCAGACGTTGAACCCCAGGGCGCGTAGCTGCTCCCGGCCGTCGTCGGTGATCTTGTCGGGACCCCAGGGCGGCATCCAGACCCAGTTGATCAGGACGTCGTTGACCATCCCCTCCAGTGCGGTGTTGGTCTGGTCCTCGATCACGTCGGTCAACGGGCACGCGGCCGAGGTCAGGGTCATGTCGATGACCGCGTTGGTGTCCTGGTCGATGTGCACGCCGTACACCAGGCCGAGGTCGACGACGTTGATCCCGAGCTCGGGGTCGACGACGTCCTTCATCGCCTCGGTGACGTCCTCGACGGTCGTCGTGGCGCCCCCAGGGGATGCTTCGGGTACGTCGGGCAGGTCGCCGTGGTCGACGGGGTGGGTGGTCACTGGGCCTCCTCGAGCTGGGCGGTCGTGGTCGCGTCCTTCCAGGCCATCCAGGACAGCAGGGCGCACTTGATCCGGGCAGGGAACCTGGCGACGCCGGCGAACGCGACGCCGTCCTCCAGCACCTCCTCGTCCGGCTCGACCTGGCCCTTGCCCTGCATCAGGGTCAGGAACTCGTCGTGGATGCGCATCGCGTCGTCGACCGGTTTGCCGATCACGAGGTCGGTCAGCACCGAGGCCGACGCCTGCGAGATGGAGCAGCCGAGGGCGTCGTAGGACACGTCCTCGACGGTCGTGCCGCCCGGGCCGTCGCCGAGGTGCACCCGAAGGGTCACCTCGTCACCGCACGTCGGATTGACGTGGTGAACCTCCGCCTCGAAGGGCTCCCGCAGTCCCTTGTGGTGGGGGTTCTTGTAGTGGTCGAGGATGATCTCCTGGTACAGGGAATCCAGATCGGTGGTCATCTCGTTCAGCTCAACTTGAAGTAGCTGCGGGTGTATTCCAGGCCGTCGACGAGCGCGTCGATCTCCGCCGGCGTCGTGTAGAGGTACGACGACATCCGGGTCGAGCTCTGCACGCCGAACCTCGCGTGGGCCGGCTTGGCGCAATGGTGGCCTGCCCGGACGGCGATGCCGCGGGTGTCGAGCACGGTCGCCAGGTCGTGCGGGTGGACGCCGGGGATCTCGAACGAGATCGCTCCCCCACGCTGTGCCGCGTCGAGCGGACCCAAGACTCTCAGACCCGGCACGGACTGCAGCCCCTCGAGCGCGTACGCCGTGACGACCTGCTCGTGCCGGTGGACGTTCGTCATCCCGAGCACCGACAGGTAGTCGACCGCCGCGCCGAGACCCACGGCCTCGACGATCGGCGGCGTACCGGCCTCGAACTTGTGCGGGATCGGGGCGTACGTCGACCGTTCCATCGTCACCGTCTCGATCATCTCGCCACCACCGAGGAACGGCGGCAGCTGGTCGAGCACGGCCCGACGACCCCACAGGACACCGATGCCGGTGGGGCCGACCACCTTGTGGCCGGTGAAGGCCAGCAGGTCGGGACGCTCCTCCTCGGGCATCGCCGCGAGGTCGATCGGCAGCTGCGGTGCCGCCTGCGAGGCGTCGACGACCACCAGGGCGCCGACCTCGTGGGCACGACGCGCGATCGCGCCGATCGGGTTGACGGTGCCGAGCATGTTGGAGATCCAGACCAAGGAGACGACCTTCGTGCGCTCCGTGACCAGCTCGTCGATGTCGGAGAGGTCGAGCCGGCCGTCCTCGGTGATCCCGAACCACCGCAGCGTGGCACCGGTGCGTTCGGTGAGCAGCTGCCACGGGACGATGTTGGAGTGATGCTCCATCTCGGTGATCACGACCTCGTCACCGGGACCGACCTGCCGCTCCCCCGGCCAGGCCAGGGTGTTGGCCGCGAGGTTGAGCGCCTCGGTGGCGTTCTTGAGGAAGATCACCTCGTCGCGGTCCGGCGCGCCGAGGAACGCCGCCACCTTGTCGCGGGCGTCCTCGTACGCCGCCGTCGCCTCGGCGCCCAGCTGGTGCATGGCCCGGGCGATGTTGGCGTTGTGACGCTCGAGGTGGTCGACCATCGTGTCGATCACCACCTGTGGCTTCTGGGAGGTGTTCGCCGAGTCGAGATAGACCAGCGGGTGACCGTCGGCCATCGGGCGCGACAGGATCGGGAAGTCCTTGCGGACGACCTCGAGGTCAGGCAGCAGACCCTCCATCACCTCTCCTTTCATGGCCCTTCGTGGCCGTTCATGGCCATCCTCAGACGGCCGCGGCCCTGACGTACTTGTCGTAGCCCTCGGCCTCGAGCTGCTCCGCGAGCTCGGGGCCGCCCTGCTCGGCGATCCGGCCGGCCACGAAGACGTGGACGTAGTCCGGCTCGATGTAGCGCAGGATCCGGGTGTAGTGGGTGATCAGCAGAACGCCCTTGCCCTGTTGGGCCCGGAAGCGGTTGACGCCGTCGGCCACGATCTTCAGGGCATCGATGTCGAGGCCCGAGTCGGTCTCGTCGAGCACCGCCAGCCTCGGGTTCAGCAGCTCGAGCTGGGCGATCTCGTGGCGCTTCTTCTCACCGCCGGAGAAACCCTCGTTGACCGAGCGGGTCCCGAACGTCGGGTCGAGGTTCAGCTGCTCGAGAGCGGCGTTGACGTCCTTGACCCAGGTGCGGAGCTTGGGGGGCTCGCCGTCCAGCGCGGTCTTCGCCGTGCGCAGGAAGTTGGACACCGAGACGCCGGGCACCTCGACGGGGTACTGCATCGCCAGGAACAGGCCCGCCCGCGCCCGCTGATCGACGGTCATCGCGAGCACGTCCTGGCCGTCGAGGGTCACCGAGCCGGAGGTGACGGTGTACTTGGGGTGGCCGGCGATCGAGTAGGCCAGGGTCGACTTGCCGGAGCCGTTCGGGCCCATGAT
>JAICSK010000100.1 GCA_025936915.1 Nocardioides sp. | reverse complement strand
TTGTGGTACGCCATCAGGGACTCGAACCCCGAACCCGCTGATTAAGAGTCAGCTGCTCTGCCAATTGAGCTAATGGCGCGTGCCGTGAAGCGGAGCCAAGGTTACCAGCGGGCGACGTACGCTCCCAATCGGCCGGCGGCCCGGGCGGAATATTCAAGATTCAACTACCGTTGGGTCGAGGTACGGCGCCAGAGTGGTGCCAGAAGGTGGAGGTGGGCACGATGCCCGCAGTGACCGTCGACGACCTGACCACGCTCGCCCGGCTGCCCGAGCCCGGCCTGGGAGACCAGCCGCGCCCGGTGTGGCAGGTGACCACCGCCCCGGCGGGCTACGAGGGCGAGGGCTTCCCGGTACGCCGTGCCTTCGCCGGCATCGACCTGGGTCTGCTCGACCCGTTCATCATGATGGACCAGATGGGCGAGGTGGAGTACGCACCGGGCGAGCCCAAGGGCACGCCGTGGCACCCGCACCGCGGCTTCGAGACCGTCACCTACATGATCGACGGGGTCTTCGAGCACCAGGACTCCCACGGCGGCGGCGGCACGATCACCAACGGTGACACCCAGTGGATGACCGCCGGCTCCGGGATCCTCCACATCGAGACCCCGCCGGAGTGGCTCGTCCAGAACGGCGGGCTGTTCCACGGCATCCAGCTCTGGGTCAACCTGCCCCGCGACGAGAAGATGGTCGCGCCGAAGTACCAGGACATCCGCTCCGGCCAGGTCGCCCTCCTCACGTCGTACGACGCGGGCGCACTCGTGCGCGTCATCGCCGGCCAGGTGGGGGGGCAGGCCGGGCCGGGCTCGACGCACACGCCGATGGCTCTCGTCCACGCCACGGTCGAACCCGGTGCGCGGCTCGACCTGCCGTGGAGCCAGGAGTTCAACGCCCTGGTCTACGTGCTCAACGGACACGGCTCGGTCGGGACCGACCAGCGGCCGATCCACACCGGCCAGAGCGCCGTCCTCGGCGCCGGCGACTACCTCACGATCGCCGCCGACGGCAGCCAGGAGAGCCGCTCGCCGAAGCTGGACGTGATCGTGGTCGGCGGGAAGCCGATCGGCCAGACGATCGCCTGGGCGGGTCCCTTCGTGATGAACACCAAGTCCGAGGTGCTCCAGGCCTTCGAGGACTACCAGTCGGGCAGCTTCGGACACATCCCGGGCTGATGCCACAGACGACGGAGGGTCCGAGCCTGTCGGCGCGGACCCTCCGGTCGTTGTTCAGTGGGTCGGATGGCCAGATCGCCTGCGTGCACAGGGAGGTTCACGCCTGCGACGGGTCCGCCGATCCCGAGAATCGTCCGTGGCCGGGTGGGTCAGCCGACCTGGGGGAGGACGATGTTGACGTCTTGCGCAGCGGTGCAGGCACCGGCGGCGACGTGTGCGGTGATCGAGCCGGAGGGGCGGGTGCCGCTGCCGACGTACCCCTTCGACTTGAGCCGGAACGTCGGGCTGATGGTGGCGTTGCCGTCCAAGGCGGCCGCGTAGGTGAACATCACCGTGTAGCAGCCGTTGCTGTCCGCCGTGAGCGTCTGGTTGGCCTTGCCGGCCTGGACCCAGCCTGCCGGGAGGTACTCGGACCCGGTGTAGGTCACCTTGTCGACCCCGCAGATCGTCAGCGTCACGGTGAGCCCGGTCACGGTGCCGGAGCAGCCGTTGGAGATGGTCAGTGGGATGTCGATGTAGTTCAGCTCGCCGTCGGCCCAGCTGGCGTCGCCGCTGACGGTCAGGTCGCAGCACTCGCTGCCGGCGAAGGCCGGAACTGCGGTGGCGACGCTGATGGCGGGCACGGCCCACGCGAGCGTGGCGCCGCTGCGGACGATGCGTCGACGGCTGATCGTGCGCGGCTCGTCGTTCTGAGCAGGTGAAGTCACTGGAGTTCCCCCATGTCGGTCGGACCGGCTGCCTCACCCCATGTGAAGCGTCCCCACTCGGTCCAGGCGCCATCCCCCGATGGACGTGCAACAGGAATGTAGGTGGCACCACGGCAGGTGGTCCGCCGAACGCGCGGGTCTTTGCGTAAAGAAATGTCGCCCGGTCAGGTCGCCTCGGCCGGCGCGACCCAGGCCTCGGTGAAGGCCACCAGCACGAACAGCAGGAACGTGATCACGTGGACGCTCGTGCACCACAGGCAGATGGCGCTGACGCCGAAGAACTCCGCCCAGACGAGGTAGAGGACGGTGAGCAGGCCGACCGCGAGCCAGCCGAACCGGGCCAGTCTGATCACCGACGACGTCGATCGCCACGCCTGGGGCAGGAAGAGCACGAGTGCCACGACGAAGTACACCACCCCGAGCACGGCCACCGGGATCCCGGCGACGTGGGAGTACTGGCTGGTGGTCACCTTCTGGCAGTTGATCCGGCCGGTGTCGGGGCAGGCCAGCTGCAGCGAGGTGTTGAAGTGCTCGATGGTGAGGTACGTCGCGACGCCGAGGCCCGCCAGGCACAGCACCAGCCCGGCGACGATCACCCCGACCGGGATCTCTCGCCGGGTACTCACTTCGGGAGTGCAGCGGCAGCGGCGGTCACGCCCGACGAGGTGCAGACGTTCGCCGGCTGGTTCTTGGTCAGCCGGCAGATCGCGGCGGTGAACGTGTTCGCGGAGCCCAGCACGGCCTTCGACAGCGGCGAGTCCGCGTTGGCGATGCCGTCGGCGGCCTCCTGGTGGGTCAGGCCCTCGAGCAGGCCTGGGCTGTACGTCGCGCCCTGCGAGGCGTAGGTCCCCCCGATGTCGATGAACGGGATCGCGCCCTTCGACTGGAAGTACGGCGGGAAGTCGTACTTGTCGAACAGCTTGCCGTCGGCCGTCGAGAGCTTGTCGAGCGGCGCGTAGGTGTTGCCGCTGACCTGGTTGCTCTGCGTCTCGTAGCCGGTGAACGACAGATACTTGCTGGTGTACGACGCGCCGTGGAAGGACAGCGTCGGGGTGTCCGGGAACGCGTCGATGTGCGACGAGGTCGTCTCACCCAGGTTCTGGAACGTGCCGAACCGGGAGAGCGCGGTGACGACGGCCCAGCGCTCGGCAGCACAGTAGGGGCAGTACTCCGCCCCGACGTACAGGATGCGCGGCTTGCCGCCGGCGGTCATCGGCGGTGAGCCCGCGAGCGTCACCGGGGGGTTGCTCGACGAGCCGGCGCCCACGGCGTCGTACGTCGTCGCCGGGATCGTGCTGAGCGTCTGCAGGAGCTTGGTGTCGGCGGCCGTCGTCTTCGCCCCCGAGCCACCGTTGTGGTTGAGCCCGAAGATCGCGACGGACGCGAAGATCACGACGACGACGGCGACGACGGTCCCCGTCCAGATCAGTCGGGCGCGTCGTTGCTGGACCTGGGCCCGGCGCAGCTCGGCGGCCGCGGCCTCACGCCGCGCAGCACGGTCGGTGTTCGCCATGGCCCCCAGTATGCCGAGACGTCCAACGGTTCTTGGGGTGAGTGACGGGATTCGAACCCGCGACCACCTGGACCACAACCAGGTGCTCTACCAGCTGAGCTACACCCACCATGCGGCCCCGGACGGAGCCCGGGGCCAGAGAGGAAGTGTAGGACACCTAGCCCTGCGAACCGGTATCGGGGCGAGCGTCCCCGAGGCCCGTCAGAGAGCCTCCGTGCTCGTCGGCGAGAGCCTTCGCCTCGGCGCTCTCGGGCCCCGGCGTCGGCACGAAGATCGCGGCCCGGTAGTAGCGCAGCTCCTCGATGCTCTCCTGGATGTCGGTGAGGGCGCGATGGTTGCCGCGCTTGGCCGGCGCGGCGAAGTAGGCGCGCGGATACCAGCGGCGGGAGAGCTCCTTGATCGACGACACGTCGACGATCCGGTAGTGCAGGAAGGCGTCGAGAACGGGCATGTCGCGGGCGATGAAGGCGCGGTCGGTGGCGACGGTGTTGCCGGCCAGTGGCGGACGCGACCCGTCGGCGCAGTACTGCTTGACGTAGTCGAGCACCTGCGACTCGGCCTCCTCGAGGCCGATGCCGCTGTCGAGCTCGGACAGCAGACCCGACTTCTCGTGCATCGAGCGGACGAACTCCTCCATCTGGGCGACGGCCTCCGCCGGTGGCTTGATCACCAGGTCGACGCCCTCGCCGAGGGGGTTGAGGTCGAAGTCGGTCACCACGCACGCGATCTCGATCAGCGCGTCCTGGACATAGTCCAGTCCCGTCATCTCGCAGTCGATCCAGACGAGGCGGTCGTTCACAAGGGAGCACCCTACCCAGGCCTGGCATGCTCGGGCCCGTGCAGGTGGAACGCGTCCAGCGCTGGGTGGCCTCGGCCCTCGTCCTCACCGTCGCCACGCTGTTCGCCACCGGCCTGGCGGTCCTCTCGGGCACCGTGGACCGTGCCGGCGCCGGGCCGGGGCTGCTGACCCTGTCGTGCGTGACCGGCCTGGTGGCGATGCTCGGCGTGCGGGTGATCAACCAGAAGGGCCTGTTCACACCCTGGCTGTTGCTGGCCCTCCTGCCGGCGGTGGTCGTGGGTTCGTACTACTGGCTGAACGGCTGAGAGACTCACCTCCGTGGATCAGCCCGCCGACCTCTCGTCGTTCATCGCGGCCCTGCCCAAGGCCGAGCTGCACGTGCACCACGTCGGGTCGGCCTCACCGACGATCGTCTCCGAGCTCGCGATGCGCCACCCCGGCGTCGTCCCGGTCGACCCCGACGAGCTGCGCCGATTCTTCGAGTTCCGCGACTTCGGCCACTTCGTCGAGGTGTACCTCGCCGTGGTCGGCTTGATCCGGACCGACGACGACGTGCGGTACCTGACCTACGAGGTGGCGCGGGAGCTCGCGACCACCCAGACCGTGCGGTACGCCGAGCTGACCTGCACGCCGTACACCTCGGTGCTGCCCGACGACCCCGACCACGGGATGCCGATCGAGGCCTACACCGAGGCGCTCGAGGACGCCCGGATCGCGGCCGAGCGTGACTTCGGCATCGTGCTGCGGTGGATCTACGACATCCCCGGCGAGAGCGGCATGCCGGCGGCGGACGCGACGCTGTCGTTCGCCACCAACCACCGTGTCGACGCGCTCGTCGGGTTCGGCCTCGGCGGTCCCGAGATCGGGGTCTCTCGGCGGCAGTTCAAGCCGCACTTCGACGCGGCTCGCAAGGTCGGCCTGCACAGCGTGCCGCACGCCGGCGAGACCACGGGTCCCGAGACGATCTGGGACTCCCTCCGGGTGCTCGGTGCCGAGCGGATCGGGCACGGGACGTCGGCCGCGGCCGACCCGAGGCTCCTCGACTACCTCGCGGCGCGCGGCGTCCCGCTCGAGGTGTGCCCGTCGTCGAACGTCGCCACCAAGGCCGTGGCCAGCCTCGAGGAGCACCCCATCGTCGCTTTCCGCGACGCCGGGGTGACCATCACGGTCAACTCCGATGACCCGTCGATGTTCGGCACCAGCCTCAACCAGGAGTACCAGATCGCGGCCCGGCTCCTCGGCCTCGACGCCGCCGGGGTCGCCGAGCTGGCCCGCGCCGCCACGCGCGCGTCGTTCGCCCCCGACGAGGTCAAGGGCGCGCTGCTGGACGAGATCGAGATCTACTGCCGGACCTGAAACGCATCAGGCCCGGCGATCTCATACGTCGCCGGGCCAGATCCATTGGACCGTGGGGCACCCGGAGTTCGTCGGACCTGGGGCGGCGTGTCGCCGGGCTAGAGTGCACGACGTGGATCGCGTCGCCGGCCCGGACGAGGAGTCGGCCGAGTGGCTACGGGTCCTCGATCCGGCCGCGCCCGATCATGACGCGGGCCTGGCGCGCCTGCACGAGAGGTTGCTCGCGATCGCGCGAGGTGAGCTCCGGCGCCGCCACGTCCTGGTGTCCGGACCCGAGCAGGACGACCTCGCCCACCAGGCCGCCGCCGACGCGATGCTCGCCATCCTGGCCAAGGTGGCCACCTACCGTGGCGAGAGCCGGTTCACCACCTGGGCCTACCGCTTCGTGATGCTGGAGGTCTCCCACAAGCTCGGCCGTCACTACTGGCGATCGGCTCCCGA
This sequence comes from Nocardioides sp., assembly GCA_025936915.1. Classification (GTDB taxonomy): domain Bacteria; phylum Actinomycetota; class Actinomycetes; order Propionibacteriales; family Nocardioidaceae; genus Nocardioides. The sequence continues at coordinate 7,887 of JAICSK010000100.1, read as the reverse complement.
GGCGCTCCCGGATGAGCAGTGGGACCGCCTCCCGGACCGGATCGGCGTGGATCCCCACGCCCGGGCCGAGGCGCGTGAGCTGGCCGCCGTCGTTCGTGCTGCGGTGGCCGAGAACCTCACCGAGCACCAGCGCACCCTCTTCGTCGAGATCGTGCTCGACGGCGTTCCGCTCGAAGCGGTGTGTGCGCGGGACGGGACCTCGCGCGGTGCCGTCTACAAGGCGATCTTCGACGCCCGGCGAAAGATCCGGGCGGCTCTGGTCGCCAATGGTTATCTGCCACCGCGGGAAGGGGAGTCGGCGTGAACGCCAGAGAGCTGTTGGACCGATTCCTCCTCACCGACTCCCGCGACGTCGGGTGCGACGACGCGCTGGCCGTCCTGCACGTGTACGTCGAGCTGGTCGCGCAGGACCCGGACGCCGCGGCGGCCAGGTACGCCGGCGTCGCCGTGCACCTGGCCGCCTGCGGGCCTTGTCAGGATGACTTCGCGGGACTGCTGGCCACCCTGCCGTGATCCTGATCTCGGCTCAGAGAGCCACGATCCCCTCGCCGCCGACGGCGTCGGGGACGATGACCGAGCCCGTGTCCGTCAGCGAGCCATCGGTCGCGATCGAGAAGGCGTCGACCGTGCCGGTCGCACCCGTCTGCGCGTAGAGGTACGCACCATCGCTGCTCACGGTCGCGTCCACGGTGCCCGGGTCGGTCGCGGTGTCGCCCAGAGCGGTGAGGCCACCGCCCGCCCCGACCGCGTACCCGCTCAGCGATGCGCTGCCGGCGTTCGAGGCGTAGACCGTGCCGCCGTTCGCGACCAGCCAGCAGGTGGCAGCCTGTCCCGTCGCCGCGCTGTCGAGAGCGGTCAGTGAACCGTCCCCGCCCACGGTGAAGGTGACGACGGCGTTGGGGCCCGCCTCGGTCAGGGCGAGGTGCCCGGCGGGGTCGAACGCGAACCCGAACGGCACGGTCCCGGGGAGGCTGGTCGCCACCGGCTGACGGAGCCGACCGGGTCGGACCCGGTAGACCAGGACGCTGTTCCCGCCGTTCTTGGTGGTGACCACCAGCTGTGAGCCGTCGGGGGTGAACCCGATCTGTCCGGGCGTGCTGGTGAACTCCGGCGTCTGCGTGGGATCGAGCCCGAGGCCACGGTGCCAGGCGGCGATGCGCACCAGCCTGCCGGCGGCGATGCGGTAACCCTGCACGGACCCCCCGCCGCGCGCGTTGAGCACGAAGACACGGCCGCCGTCGGCGGTGACGCTGACCGGGAAGGCTCCGCCGCTGCCGATGACCTGGGTGCGGACGAGCTGGTCGCCGTGGACGGCGAAGACGGTGACGGTGTCGCTCCCGGCGTTCACCGCGAAGAGCAGCCCGGAGCCCGCGTCGTAGGTGAGGGAGCCTTCGGAGGCCAGGTGGTCGACGGCCGAGCCGGCCAGCACCCCGCCGAGACCGCCCGTCGGATAGCTGCCCACCTGGGTCAGGCCGCCCGAAGGTGTGCGGTCGTAGGCGATGACTGCGTTGCCCGACGGATCGTCGTTCTGGACGAAGACCACGTGGGGGGTGCCGTCCGCGGCGTACGACGGCGCGGCGAGGAGTCCCGCGGCGGCGATCGAGACGGCCACGGCCGAGAGACGGGTGAGGGTCGACATGTGCGCTCCTAGGTGTCACGGATGTGTGTCACCCAGTGGGCGCCCGAGCATGGCCGCGTCTTACCCCTGCGCGCGGCGACGTTCGATTCTCGTAATGCCTCGGCGGGCCCCACCACCCAGGTCGGCCCCGCGCACACGCGCGCCCCGCGGTCCGGGCACGTCGAGAGGATCGCGGGGCGCGCGCCCCCGGGGAACCCCAGGGACGCGCTCACCGTAGGGACCACGCGACCCTGGTGTCGATGCGTCGTTCGGGCCAGGGGAACGGCATCAGCGGGTCGTGCGGACCCGGACGTGTCGCAGGTCCGGGACGCGCTCGAGCCCGGCGGTGACGTCGGACTCCAGCAGGCCGACGACCACGACGCGGGCCCCCGACGCCAGGGCGGACAGGACTCCCGGCTCGGCGTCCTCGAACGCCACGCAGTCGCGTGGGTCGAACCCGACCTGCCGGGCGGCACGGACGTAGCCGTCGGGATGCGGCTTGCCCTGCTCGATCTCGTCGGCGGGCACCAGGACCGGTGCCTCGGGAAGTCCGGCGGCCCGCATCCGACGTACGGCGAGCTCCCGCGGCGCCGACGTGACCACTGCCCACGGCAGCTCGAGCCCGGACAGCAGCGCCCGGGCGCCGGGGATCTCGACGATGCCGGTCATCGTGACCTCCTCCCGACGCTCGAGGTCGTCGACGATGGTCTGCACCCGGTCGTCCGGGAGATCGGGCAGGAAGTGCCGCACCGTGTCCGGCGTACGACGGCCGTGCGACCAGGGCACCAGCACCGCCTCGTCGACGCCGTGCTCGGCGCAGAAGTCGCGCCAGAGGGTCTCGACGACGGCGGTCGAGTCGACCAGGGTCCCGTCCATGTCGAACAGCGCCGCCGACGCCGTCAGGTCGAGAAAGCCCACGACCGATCACCCTAAGGTCGGCAGACTGTCCGGGTGCTGCTGACCGTCTCGACCACCCACACCCCGGCGCGGGACCTCGGGTACCTGCTGCACAAGCACCCCGACCGCGTCCAGCAGTTCACCCAGTCGTTCGGCACGGCCACCGTGTTCTACCCCGAGGCCACCGACGAGCGCTGCACGGCCGCGCTGCTGCTCGAGGTCGATCCGGTCAGGCTGGCGCGCCGGCGGGAGAGGACGCCCGACTTCTCGCTCGCCCAGTACGTCAACGACCGCGCGTACGCCGCGTCCTCGTTGCTCGGGGTCGCGCTCGCCGATGTCTTCAGCACGGCGCGGTCGGGGCGGTGCGACTCCCGGCAGGAGCTCGCCGACGGCCCGATCCCGCTGGAGATCGTCGTCCCCGTCCTCCCGTGTCGCGGCGGGCCGGAGCGCGCCCACCGGGTCTTCGAGCCCCTCGGCTGGCAGGTCGTCGCGGAGCCGATCGCGCTCGACGAAGGCTTCCCCGAGTGGGGCGAGTCACGCTACGTCTCGCTGCGGCTGACCGGCACCCTGCGCCTCGCCGACACGCTCAACCAGCTGCACGTGCTGCTGCCGGTGCTCGACGACAGCAAGCACTACTGGCAGGGCTCCGACGAGGTCGACAAGCTGCTCCGCTCGGGCGGCTCCTGGCTGGTCGGGCACCCCGAGCGCGAGTGGATCACCCGCCGCTACCTGGGCCGCCGAGGCGCGCTCGCCCGGGTCGCGCTGACCCGCCTGGCCGAGCTCGGCGACGACACGGAGGAGACCCTGGAGCCGCCGGACGACGAGGAAGCGGCGCAGCCCGAGGAGGCCCGCGTGCCCCTCAACCGGCAGCGCCACGAGGCGGTGCTGGCGGTCCTGCGAGAGCTGCAGGCAGCGCGGGTGATCGACCTCGGCTGCGGAACGGGCAGCTTCCTCCGCGCCTTGATGGACGACCCGTCGTTCACCGGGGTGGCCGGCGTCGACGTCTCGGCGAGCTCGCTGGAGATCGCCGCCCGGCGGCTGCGGCTCGACCGGATGGGCGATCGGCAGCGGTCACGCGTCGAGCTGTTCCAGGGCGCGTTGACCTACCGCGACCGCCGGTTCGAGGGGTACGACGCCGCGGTGCTGATGGAGGTCGTCGAGCACGTCGACCCGCCACGGCTGCCGGCCCTGGTCGACGTGGTGTTCGGCCACGCCCGGCCGGGAGCGGTCGTCGTGACGACGCCGAACGTCGAGTACAACGTCCGCTACGAGGGACTCGAGGGCCCGCGCCACCCCGACCACCGGTTCGAGTGGACGCGGGCGGAGTTCGCCACGTGGTGCCACGACGTCGCGTCCGCACAGGGGTACGACGTCGAGCTGCGCGGCATCGGCGACGACGACCCGGAGCTCGGGTCGCCGACGCAGCTGGCGGTGTTCCGTCATGTCTGAGATCGCGATCCCTCGGCTCGGCCTGGTCCTCCTCGTCGGGGTGTCCGGCAGCGGCAAGTCGACGTTCGCGCGGCAGCACTTCGCGCCGTTCGAGGTCGTCTCGAGCGACTACTGCCGCGGCCTGGTCAGCAACGACGAGACGGACCAGGCGGCGACCGCCGACGCGTTCGACGTCCTCCACTACATCGTCGGCACCCGTCTCCGGCGCGGACTGATGACCGTGGTCGACGCCACCAACGTGCAGCGGCCGGCCCGGGCGGCCCTGGTCAAGGTCGCCCGTGAGCACGACGTCCTGGTCGACGCGATCGTGCTCGACGTCCCGGACACGCTGGCAGTGGAGCGCAACGAGACCCGTCCCGACCGCGACTTCGGTGCCCACGTCGTACGACGACAGGCGCGCGAGCTGCGCACGTCCATGGGGCAGATGCGCCGTGAGGGCTTCCGCCGGGTGCACGTGCTCCGCGGCGTGGACGAGATCGGCTCCGCGACGGTCGTCCGCGAGCCGTCGTGGAACGACCGTCGCGACCTCACCGGCCCGTTCGACGTCTTCGGCGACGTGCACGGGTGTGCGAGCGAGCTCCGGACCCTGCTCGGCGAGCTCGGCTGGGAGCTCGAGCTCGACGGCGACGGGCGAGCGGTGGGCGCGAGGCACCCGGAGGGTCGCACCGCCCTCTTCGTCGGCGACCTCGTCGACCGCGGCCCGGACACGCCCGGCGTCCTCCGGCTCGTGATGGGCATGGTCGCCGCCGGGACGGCGCTCAGCGTCTCCGGCAACCACGAGGCCAAGCTGGTGCGCGCACTCAAGGGCGCGAAGGTCCAGGTCTCGCACGGGCTCGAGGCGTCGCTGGCCCAGCTCGCCGAGGAGCCGGAGCCCTTCCGCGACGAGGCGCTGCTGTTCATGGACGGCCTGATCAGCCACTACGTCCTCGACGGCGGTGCGCTCGTGGTCGCCCACGCGGGGCTCAAGGAGGCCTACCACGGCCGCGCCTCCGGCCGGGTCCGCGCGTTCGCGTTGTACGGCGACACCACGGGGGAGACCGACGAGTACGGCCTGCCGGTCCGCTACCCCTGGGCCCGCGACTACCGCGGCCGCGCGATGGTCGTCTACGGCCACACTCCCGTGCCGTCGGCGGAGTGGGTGAACAACACGATCTGTCTCGACACCGGCGTCGTGTTCGGCGGCGAGCTGACCGCACTGCGCTACCCCGAGCGGGAGATCGTGTCGGTGCCGGCCGAGCGCGAGTGGTACGCGCCGGTGCGTCCGCTCGTGCCCGCTCCTGCGTCCCGCGAACCGTCCGTCCTCGACCACGACGACGTGGGGGGCCGGCAGTTCGTGGAGACGGCGTACGCCGGGCGGGTCAAGGTGCCCGAGGAGAACGCCGCGGCAGCACTCGAGGTGATGAGCCGCTTCGCGGTCGACCCGCGCTGGCTGGTCTACCTGCCGCCGACGATGTCGCCGGCCGCCGCGTCGACGCTCGACGGGTTCCTGGAGCACCCGTCGTCGGCGTTCGACGAGTACGCCGCGGACGGCGTCGAGAGCGTCGTGTGCGAGGAGAAGCACATGGGATCGCGCGCCATCGTGGTCCTCTGCCGTGACGAGGACGTCGCGGCGCGGAGGTTCGGGATCAGCGGCGAGGGCGCCGGCGTCGTGTACACGCGTACCGGCCGGGCGTTCTTCCAGGGACCGACCGGAGCGGCGTTGGTGGAGCGCGCGCGGGAAGCCTTCGCGCCGCTGTTCGCCTCGCTCGGGAGCGACTGGGTCGTCGTCGACTGCGAGCTGTTGCCGTGGTCGGCGAAGGCGATGGGGCTGATCCGTGACCAGTACGCCGCGGTCGGGGCGGCCTCGCGGGTCGTCCTGCCGGCCGCGTCGTCGCTGCTGGCGGCCGCGGCCGCGCGGGGGCTCGACGTCTCCGGGCTCGCCGAGCGCACCGCCCGTCGTACCGCGGATGCGGCGGCCTACCGCGCCGCCTACGCGGCGTACTGCCGGCCGACGTCCGGGCTGGACGGGGTCACGCTCGCGCCGTTCCAGGTGCTGGCCTGCGAGGGGCGGACTCCGGCGGTCGAGGAGGGCCACCTCTGGCACCTCGACCTCCTCGGCGGTCTCGACCACCCCCTGCTGACACCGACCCGGCACGTGGTCGTGGACCTGGCGTCGGCGACGTCCCGCGACGCCGCGGTCGACTGGTGGTCGTCGTTCACGGCGGCCGGTGGCGAGGGGACGGTGGTGAAGCCGGCGTCGCCTGCCAACGGGCGCGTGCAGCCGGGGCTGAAGGTGCGCGGGCGCGAGTACCTCCGGATCATCTACGGACCCGACTACACCGGCTCCCTCGATCTCCTGCGCCACCGCACCCTCGGCAAGAAGAAGGGCCTCGCGCTGCGCGAGCACGCCCTGGGCGTCGAGGCGCTCACCCGCTTCGTGGCAGGCGAGCCGCTGTGGCGGGTGCACCAGGCGGTCTTCGGCGTGCTGGCGCTGGAGTCGGAGCCGGTGGACCCGCGGTTGTAGCGCCACGACATAGGGTGCTGCCCGTGATCACGGGCGAGCTCAAGGGGAAGATCGACCGCGTCTGGGACGCCTTCTGGTCCGGAGGGATCAGCAACCCGATCGAGGTGATCGAGCAGATCACCTACCTGCTGTTCCTGCGTCGTCTGGACGAGCTCCAGACCGGCAAGGAGAACCGCGCCAACCGGCTCAAGGAGCCGATCGAGGACCCGATCTTCAAGCCCGGCCAGCGAGAGATGCGCTGGTCGACGTTCAAGAACGACGACCCCGACGTGATGTTCACCGTCGTCGGCGACGTCGTGTTCCCGTGGCTGCGCTCGCTCGGCGGCGACGGCTCGACGTACTCCGCGCACATGAAGGACGCCCGATTCACGATCCCCAACGCCCAGCTGCTCTCACGCGTCGTCGACATGCTCGACGACATCCCGATGGCCGACCGCGACACCAACGGCGATCTCTACGAGTACATGCTCGGCAAGATCGCCACCGCCGGGATGAACGGCCAGTTCCGCACGCCCCGGCACATCATCCGGCTGATGGTCGACCTGATGGCGCCCAAGCCGAACGACGAGATCTGCGACCCGGCCTGCGGTACGGCGGGCTTCCTCGTCGCCGCGTCGGAGTACGTCCGCGACCACCACCCGTCGGTGATGACCGACGCGGGGCAACGCCGGCACTTCCACTCGTCGATGTTCCACGGGTACGACTTCGACTCGACCATGCTCCGCATCGGCAGCATGAACATGCTCCTGCACGGCATCGAGAGCCCCGACATCCGCTACCGCGACTCCCTCTCGGAGGGCGCGTCGGGCGATGAGGAGAAGTACACGCTGATCCTCGCCAACCCGCCCTTCGCCGGCTCGCTCGACCACGAGTCGACGTCGAAGGAGCTGCAACGGGTCGTCAAGACCAAGAAGACCGAGCTGCTGTTCCTCGCGCTGTTCCTGAAGCTGCTCAAGCCCGGCGGCCGGGCCGCCGTGATCGTGCCGGACGGCGTGCTGTTCGGCTCCTCGAACGCGCACAAGACCCTGCGGCGGGGGCTGGTCGAGGAGCAGAAGCTCGACGCGATCGTGAAGCTGCCGTCGGGAGTCTTCCGGCCGTACGCCGGGGTCTCCACCGCGATCCTGCTCTTCACTCGCACCGACTCGGGCGGCACGGACCAGGTCTGGTTCTACGACGTGCAGGCCGACGGCTTCTCCCTCGACGACAAGCGGAACCCGATCGAGGCGAACGACCTCGATGACGTGCGCGAGCGATGGAGCTCGCGAACGACCAGCGAGAAGGACCGCGCCCGCACCGAGCAGTCCTTCTGCGTGCCCAAGGACGAGATCGTCGCCCAGGGCTACGACCTGTCGCTGAACCGGTACAAGGAGGTCGTCCACGACGACGTCGAGCACCGCCCGCCGCTGGAGATCATCGCGGA
>JAICSK010000253.1 GCA_025936915.1 Nocardioides sp. | reverse complement strand
AGCTAGCCGAAGAGCTCGGCTTGGAGCCGGTCGTCGAGGTAGGTGACGGCGACGCCGCCGTCCCGACGGTCCGCAACCCCATCCGGCTGTCCCGCACACCGGCCAGCTACCGGCTGCCGCCGCCCACGCTCGACGAGCACGGCGCCAACGTCCGCACCTGGCTGCGCACCCCGCGGCAGGTCGACCATGCCTGAGGAACTGGTCGAACGGCCCGTGTACCCAACCGCGCTCGGTGCCTCCAGCCTGACGGCCATCACCCTGCTCGGAACCGACCTCGCCGAGGACGTCATGGGCACCGTCGGGTTCGGAGAGCTCGCCTTCTGGCTCGCCACGCAGCGCCGACCCAGCCAAGGAGAGACCCGCGTCTTCGAGGCCGTGCTTGCAGCGCTCGCCGACCACGGATTCACCCCGACCGCCATCGTGACCCGACTGACCTACCTGTCCGCACCCGACTCGATCCAAGGAGCCTTGGCTGCCGGCCTGCTCGGTGGCGGGTCGCGTTTCCTCGGCGTCACCGAGGACTGCGGTCGGTTCCTCCACGACGTCCTAGCCAGCGTCGACGGGCCGCTGCCCAGCGATGACGCCGGCTGGGATGCGCTCGCACTCGCGACCGTGACCACCGAACGGGCGGCACGGCGGTTCGTGCCCGGGCTTGGCCACCACGTCCACAAGCAAGGCGACCCCCGCACCCCTCGGCTGTTCCAGATCGCCACCGAAGAGAACGTGTTCGGCCCACACCTGTCTCTGTTTGCGGCCATCGGACGCGTCCACCCACAGGTGCTCGGCCGGACCCTGCCCCTCAACGGCGCCGGTGTCTGTGGCGCGACGCTGGCCGACCTGGGGTTGCCACTGGAGCTGCTACGCGGCTTCGCGCTGCTCGCCCGCACCGCCGGACTGATCGGGCAGCTCGCCGAGGAACTGCGGCACCCCCTGGGCAACGACGTCTTCTTGTCGGTCGACCTCAACAACCGCTCCGTCGACCCCGACCCGTACCACCCGGACCCACTCACCGGTCCAGTTCCCGACCCTCACCACAACGGAGGCCGTCATGGCTGAACTCGTCGCGGTCATCGCGTCAACCCACCACCCCTTCTACTACCGCGCGAGCACGGCCACCGGGGAAGACCGGCCCCCGTTCGCCGACGAATGGGTCTCCAAAATCGAGAGCTTCCGCGCGACCCTGACCGCGGCCCGGCCCGACGTGCTCGTCATGGTCGGCAGCGACCACTTCCATCAGCTGTGGCTCGACAACATGCCGCAGTTCCTGGTGGGCAAGGCGCCGTTCTACGACGCCAACTGGTACAACGAGGAACGCGAGTTCGGGCTGCCGAAGATGACGCTGGCCGGCCAGGAGGACCTCTCCGCGCACATCCTGCGCCAAGGTCTCGACGCCGGGTTCGACCTGGCGTTCAGCAACGAGCTGTGCATCGACCACTCCGTGACGTGCCCCATCATCACGCTGCGGCCCGAAGCCGACCTGCCCATCGTGCCCATCTACACCAACATCTTCGCCCCACCCCTGCCACAGCCGAAGCGGTTCATCCAGCTCGGCGAGACGATCCGTCAGGTCATCGACTCCTGGCCCGAGAACCTCCGCGTCGCGGTCATCGGCACCGGCCACCTCTCCCTCGAGCTCGGCGGTCCCCGCCAGTTCGGTGAGCACGGACCCGACCCGGAGTTCGACCGTCGCGCGGTGGACTGGATCGCCAAGGGCGACTTCGACGGCTGCCTGTCCCAGGTCAGCCTCGACAGCCTGCACCTGCCGGGCAACGCCACCCACGGGTTCATGGACTTCATGCTCATGATGGGTGTGGCCGGGGAGAACGTGAAGGCCGACTACGTCGACACCCTCGACCTGTTCCACACCATGGAGGCCTACTTCACCTGGTACCCCAACGGCTCACCCCAGCTCGGCCCGACAGCCGGCACGACCAAGACGGCGGTGCCTCGATGAGCAAGTACTTGCTGAACAAGTTCCTCTACACCGTCGACCGCGACCCCGACCTGGTCGAGCGTTACCGCACCGACCCCGTCGGCACCGTCGAGTGGTGGGAAGCCGAAATGGCCGGCAAGGTCCTCAACAGCATCGACGCCGAGAAGACCACCTGGCTCAAGTTCACCGAGGCTGAGCGAACAGCGCTCCAAGCACACGACAACGTCACCTTGTTCGAGATGGGCGCGCATCCGTTCCTCACCCTCACCCTGTTCATCGCCTTGTTCGAGCGCGACCACGGTCCGCTGGAGTACCAGAAGGCCTACGCCCAGGCAGTGAGCCACGTGACGATGCCTTACCCCGACATCGCCACCTGACCTAGCCAGATACCGGCACGAACCCCGACGAGGCCCGTCCCGGAACAATCGCTGCGGAACAGCCTGCCAACGAGCTTCACGGATGGGATACACCAACGTCGCCTCTGCTGCACTCACCGCACGCCCGCAATGACAGACGTTGACTGTCGACGACAACGAGAATCTCGTCCGGAAACAGCGGAAGTAACGCCCGATTAGGTGCCAAAGACGTCGGCACACATGCTACGAAGGTTCGTAGATGGGTCGCCCGTGACGGGGCGGCCCACGCGGCATTTCTAGGGGTCCGTTGGTTATCGACGGACGTCGTTGAGGCGGTGGTCCGGGTGCATGGCGGCGTGAAGTTCTACAACGGCGCGGGGAAGGCCGCTCGCGCCTACGTCGAGCGCGACCGTTCTCGAGCCGACGACTACTACCTCGGCGGGGGCACGGGCGTCGCCGAGCGATTCACTGCGACCCCGGACGGTGTCGCGAGAGCCAGCTCGATGGACGGGGACGCGTTCGAGCAGTGGGTCGCCGGGGTCGACGTCGACACCGGGCGAAAGAAGGGTCGAGTCCGTGAGGACGCGAACGCGCTGCGGTTCGTCGAGGTCACCGTCAACGGCCCGAAGACCTGGTCGCTCGCGGCTTCCCTGCATCCGGAGATCTCGGCCGCGTTGGACGGGGCTCAGGACAAAGCCGCCGCCGAGATCGTCGGCTGGGTCGCCCAACACGCCACCACCCGGATCGGGCCCCGAGGCCGGCAGGTGCAGGTGCCCGTCGAGCAGCTTGAGGCGGCGGTGGTAGCTGGCAACGTCGGGTTATCCGAAGTCTCTGAATGGGGGTTTGCGCTGTCGTTCGGCTGCGTAGGT
>JAICSK010000162.1 GCA_025936915.1 Nocardioides sp. | reverse complement strand
GTCACGGGGCGGTGGCCTCCTCGGGTGGGGCGGTCAGCCGGAACCAGTAGAACCCGTACCCACCCAGGGTGAGGAGATACGGCAGCTCGCCGATCGCGGGGAACGGGACACCGCCGAGGAGCTCCACCGGCACGTATCCCTCCCACCGCCGCAGGTCCAGCTCGACCGGCTGGGCGAAGCGCGAGAGGTTGTTGACGCACACGATCACGTCGGTACCGCCCGGGGTGTGGTCCTCGCGGGCGTAGGACAGGACCGACGGGTTGGTGCCGCCGAGATCGAGGAAGCTGCCGAGGCCGAACGCCGGGTGGCCGCGGCGGGCGTGGATCATCCGCCGGGTCCACTGCAGCAGGGACGACGAGTCCTCGAGCTGCGCCTCGACGTTGACGCTCTGGTAGCCGTAGACCGGGTCCTGGATCGTCGGCAGATGCAGCTTCCCCGGTGTCGCGGAGGAGAAGCCGGCGTTGCGGTCGGGGGTCCACTGCATCGGGGTGCGGACGCCGTCGCGGTCGCCGAGCCAGATGTTGTCGCCCATCCCGATCTCGTCGCCGTAGTAGAGGACCGGGCTGCCGGGGAGGGAGAGGAGCAGCGCGGTGAACAGCTCCATCCGGTTGACGTCGTTGTCGAGCAGGGGGGCCAGCCGCCGGCGGATGCCGATGTTGGCCTTCATCCGTGGGTCCTTGGCGTACTCGTCCCACATGTAGTCGCGGTCCTCGTCGGTGACCATCTCGAGGGTCAGCTCGTCGTGGTTGCGCAGGAAGATGCCCCACTGGCAGTTGGCCGGGATGGCCGGCGTCTGCTCCATGATCTCCGAGATCGGGAAGCGCGACTCGCGCCGCACCGCCATGAAGATGCGCGGCATCACCGGGAAGTGGAAGCACATGTGGCACTCGTCGCCGTCGCCGACGTACTCCCCGGTGTCCTCGTCGCGCTTGCCGCCGAAGTAGTCCACGACGTCCGCCGGCCACTGGTTGGCCTCGGCGAGCAGGACACGGCCGGGGTACTTCTCGTCGATGAACCGGCGGACCATGCGCAGGAACTCATGGGTCTCGGGGAGGTTCTCGCCGTTGGTGCCGGGGCGCTCGTAGAGGTACGGCACGGCGTCCAGACGGAAGCCGTCGAGACCCATGTCGAGCCAGAACGACATCGCCTCGAGCATCGCCTCGTGGACCTTCGGGTTGTCGAAGTTGAGGTCGGGCTGGTGGGAGAAGAAGCGATGCCAGAAGTACTGCTGGCGGACCGGGTCCCAGGTCCAGTTGGACGGCTCGGTGTCGACGAAGATGATCCGGGCTTCCTCGTACATCTCGTCGGTGTCCGACCAGACGTAGAAGTCGCCGAAGGGGCCCTCGGGGTCGCTGCGCGAGGCCTGGAACCACGGGTGGGCGTCGCTGGTGTGGTTCATCACGAAGTCGACGATCACCTTGATGCCGCGTTCATGGGCGGCCGTGACGAAGTCGCGGAAGTCGTCGACGGTTCCGCACTCGGGGAGGATCGAGGTGTAGTCGGCCACGTCGTACCCGCCGTCGCGCAGCGGCGAGGTGAAGAACGGCGGCACCCACAGGCAGTCGACGCCCAGCCAGTGGAGGTAGTCGAGCTTCTCGATCAGGCCGCGGAAGTCGCCGGTGCCGTCGCCGTTGGAGTCGCGGAACGAGCGGACCAGCACCTCGTAGAAGACCGCGGTCTTGTACCAGTCGGCGGGCCCCTCGACGTCGTCCGGCCGGTCCGCGGGCAGCACCTCGTCGTCGGTCGAGCGGGTCGGGGACAGGTCGCTGCTCATGCCGTCCTCCGCACCGTCAGCAGGTGCGCGGGCTCGGTGTAGGGGTCGAGCCGGACGTAGTTGTGCTGGCCCCAGTGCCAGTCCTGGCCGGTGATCTCGTCATGGACGGCGAGGCTGTCGTGCCAGTCGAGCCCGAGCGCGGGCAGGTCGAGGTGGACCATCGTCTCCCGGGCGGCGTGCGGGTCGAGGTTGATCACGACGATCACCAGGTCGTCGTCCGCCTGCTTGCTGAAGCACAGCACGTTCTCGTCGTCGCTGGAGTGGATCACGACGTTGCGCAGCAGCTGCAGCGCCGGGTGGGCGCGGCGTACCGCGTTGAGCGTCGTGAGGTACGGCGCCAGGGTGCGACCCTCCTGGTCGGCGGCGTCCCAGTCGCGCACCCGGATCTGGTACTTCTCCGAGTCGAGGTACTCCTCGCTCCCGGGCCGCACCGCGACGTGCTCGAACAGCTCGTAGCCCGCGTACACCCCCCAGCTCGGTGAGCCCGTCGCCGCCAGCATCGCTCGGATCTTGAACGCCGGCGGCCCGCCGTACTGCAGGAAGGCGTGCAGGATGTCGGGGGTGTTGACGAAGAAGTTCGGCCGCATCAGGTGGCTGGACTCGTGGGAGACCTCACGGAGGTACTCCTCGATCTCCCACTTCGCCGTCCGCCAGGTGAAGTAGGTGTAGCTCTGGTGGAAGCCGACCGCACCCAGCGCGTGCATCATCGCCGGCCGGGTGAACGCCTCCGAGAGGAAGACCACGTCGGGGTCGGTTCGGCGTACCTCTCGGAGCAGCCATTCCCAGAACGCCACCGGCTTGGTGTGCGGGTTGTCGACGCGAAAGATCCGGACCCCGTGCTTCATCCAGTGGCGGACGATCCGGAGCACCTCCTTGCAGATGCCGGACGGATCGTTGTCGAAGTTCAGGGGGTAGATGTCCTGGTACTTCTTCGGCGGGTTCTCGGCATAGGCGATGGTGCCGTCGGCCTGCGTGGTGAACCACTCCGGGTGCGACGTGACCCACGGATGGTCCGGGGCGCACTGCAGGGCCAGGTCGATCGCCACCTCCAGCCCCAGGCTGTTGGCGCGGGTGACGAAGGCGTCGAAGTCCTCCAACGTCCCGAGGTCGGGATGGACGGCGTCATGACCGCCCTCCTTGCTGCCGATCGCCCACGGTGAGCCCGGGTCGTCGGGCCCGGGGTCGAGGGTGTTGTTGGGGCCTTTGCGGTTGACCGCGCCGATCGGGTGGATCGGGGGCAGGTAGATCACGTCGAAGCCCATCGCGGCCACGGCGTCGAGCCGCTTCGCGGCGGTGGTGAACGTCCCGCTGACCACCTTTCCGGTCTTCTTCTCGTACGACGCGCCCTCCGACCGCGGGAAGAACTCGTACCAGCTCCCGTACAGCGCCCGCGGCCGGTCGGCGTACAGCGGGTAGGGGCCCTCGACGGTGACCAAGCGGCGTACCGGATGGGCCTCGAGCACGGCGACCAGCTCGGGTGACTGCAGGGCCGCCAGCCGCGCCTCGACCGGCCGGGTCGTGTCGCGGGCGGCGGACGCCGCGCCGGCGACGACGTCCTTCTCCCGGGCGTCGAGGGCGGTGTCGCTCGCCACCTCGTCGAGCAGCAGCCCGCCCTCGGTGAACATCAGCTCCACGTCGACGCCTGCCGGGATCTTGATCCCCGCGTCGTGCTCCCAGGTGGAGAGCGGGTCGGACCAGGCGTGGATCTCGAACCTCCACGCTCCCTCGGAGTCCGGGGTGACCCAGGCGATGTACCGGTCGGGGACCTCCCCTTCGGGCCGCATCCGGACGGGTGCCCGCGTGGTCCCGTCGGGAGCCACCAGCACGACCTCGGCGCCGAGCTTGTCGTGCCCCTCGCGGAAAACCGTGGCCGAGACAGGCAGCGGCTCACCCTCGGTGGCCTTGGCCGGGAGGCGGCCGAGATCGACCAGAGGCATGACGTCCATGACGGGGATGCGTCCGACCATGCTCGCCACCCTTCCGAATCCCGATGCTGCTCGCAAGGCGGGCGTCCGGGGGAGGAGGGTCCCCGAGTGGGAGACGCACGTCCCGAGTTGCCCGGAAAATTGGAACGTTCAAGTCTTTCTCGGCTACGGTCCTCGGGTGCGTGCGATCCGACGATTCACCGTCCGACCGGTGCTCCCTCCGGCGCTCTCCGCGCTCGGCGATCTCGCCGGCAACCTGCGGTGGTCCTGGCACCCGCCGACCCAGGACGTCTTCGCCGAGGTGGACCCCGAGATCTGGGAGTCGACCAAGCGTGACCCGGTGCGGCTGCTCGGTGCGGTGACCCCGGAACGGCTCGAGGCGCTGGCCGCCGACCAGGGCTTCCTCGACCGCCTCGGCTCGGCCAAGGCCGACCTCGACGCCTACCTAGGCGGCGAGCGCTGGTACAACCGCCGGGCGGGTGAGGACGCCCCCACCCGGATCGCCTACTTCTCCCCGGAGTTCGGGATCACTGCCGTGCTGCCGCAGTACTCCGGCGGCCTCGGCATCCTCGCCGGGGACCATCTCAAGGCCGCCAGTGATCTCGGGGTCCCGCTCGTGGGCGTCGGGCTGCTCTACCACGCGGGCTACTTCAAGCAGTCGCTGTCCCGCGAGGGCTGGCAGCTCGAGAACTACCCCGTGCTCGACCCCGACGAGCTGCCGATCCACCTGCTGCGCGAGAAGAACGGCGCCCGCGCGACGATCTCGATCGCCCAGCCCGACGGTCCGGAGCTGCTGGCCAAGATCTGGGTCGCGGAGGTCGGCCGGGTGCAGCTGCTCCTGCTCGATTCCGACGTCGAGGGCAACCCCGACCACTACCGCGACCTCACCGACCGGCTGTACGGCGGCACCTCGGAGCACCGACTGCGCCAGGAGATCCTGCTCGGCATCGGCGGCGTCCGTGCGCTGCGCGTCCACGCCCGGCTGACGGGGGCGTCGGAGCCGGAGGTCTTCCACACCAACGAGGGTCATGCGGGCTTCCTCGGTCTGGAGCGCATCCGCGAGCTCACCGTCGAGGAGGGCGGTCCGAAGCTCGACTTCGCGACCGCGCTCGAGGTCTCGCGGGCATCCACGGTGTTCACGACCCACACGCCGGTGCCGGCCGGCATCGACCGGTTCTCCCGCGAGCTGATCGAGCAGTACTTCGGCAAGGCCGGCCCCGTCGCCGGCGTACCGCTCGAGCAGATCCTCGCGCTCGGCGCGGAGGACTACACCGGCGGCGACCCGACGGTGTTCAACATGGCCGTGATGGGCTTCCGGCTCGCCCAGCGGGCGAACGGCGTCTCGCAGCTGCACGGTCACGTGAGCCGCGAGATGTTCCACGGGCTCTGGCCGGCGTTCGACGAGGCCGAGGTGCCGATCACGTCGATCACCAACGGCGTCCATGCCCCGACGTGGGTCGGGCGAGAGGTGTTCGACCTGGCCGAGCGGCACGGCGCGAACGGTGACGCCGACGAGGTCGACTCGTTCTGGCAGGCGGTCGACCACACACCGGCCGCGGACATCTGGTCGGTCAAGCGACAGCTGCGCGAGCACCTGGTCCTCGACGCGCGACAGCGGCTGCTGAAGTCCAATCTCAAGCGCGGGTTCCCGGCCGCCGAGCTCACCTGGGTCGACGAGGCGCTCAGTCCTGACGTGCTGACCATCGGCTTCGCGCGCCGCGTCCCGTCGTACAAGCGGCTGACGCTGATGCTGAGCGACCCCGAGCGGCTCAAGCGGCTCCTGCTCCACCCCGAGCGCCCGGTGCAGCTGATCATCGCCGGCAAGGCGCACCCCGCCGATGACGGCGGCAAGAAGCTGATCCAGGAGATCGTCCGGTTCGCCGACGACCCGGAGGTGCGGCACCGGATCGTGTTCCTGCCCAACTACGACATCGGCATGGCGCAGCCGCTCTACCCGGGCTGCGACGTATGGCTGAACAACCCCCTGCGGCCGTACGAGGCGTGCGGCACCTCGGGCATGAAGGCGGCGCTGAACGGCGGGCTCAACCTGTCGATCCTCGACGGCTGGTGGGACGAGTGGTACGACGGCTCCAACGGCTGGGCGATCCCCACCGCCGACGGCGTCGACGACCCCGAGCGTCGCGACGACTTCGAGGCGGCTGCCCTGTACGACCTGATCGAGAAGGACATCGCGCCGCGCTTCTACGACGTCGACCACGACGGCGTACCCGCTCGCTGGATCGAGATGGTGCGGCACACCCTGAAGTCCCTCGGGCCGAAGGTGCTCGCCACCCGGATGGTGCGCGACTACGTCCGGCAGCTCTACACGCCCGCCGCCGTCACCGGCCGCGCGCTGAACGCCGACTACAAGGGAGCCACCGAGCTCGCCTCCTGGAAGAAGCAGGTGCGCGCCGGCTGGGGTGACGTCCGGGTCGAGCACGTCGAGAGCCACGGTGTCGGCGACAACCCCGAGGTCGGCTCGGTACTCACGGTGCGGGCGTTCGTCGCGCTCGGGTCCCTGACGCCGGACGACGTCGCGGTCGAGGTCGTCCACGGCGTGATCGACGGCGAGGACGACCTGGTGCAGTCGACGGTCACCCCCCTCGGCCTGGCCGACGGCTACGACGGCGGGCGCTACCGCTTCGACGGTGAGGTCGAGCTCAAGCGCGGCGGCGCCTTCGGCTACACCGTCCGCATCGTCCCGCGGCACAGCGTCCTGTCGTCCGTCTCCGAAATGGGCCTGGTCGCCCTCCCGTAACGCTGACCCGGCAGAAGTGTCACGCCATAAGGCGCTGACCCGGCAGAAGTGTCACGCCGTACGACGTCGACCGGGCAGAAGTGTCACGCCGTACGGCGTCGACCCGGCTCGCCATGCCGACGTACGTTTCTGCCGGGTCAGTAGATCTCAACCGCACACTTCTGCCGGGTCAGCGCTTGTGGGCGGGGCACTTCTGCCGGGTCAGCGCTTGTGGGCGGGGCACTTCTGCCGGGTCAGCGCTTGTGGGCGGGGCACTTCTGCCGGGTCAGCGGTCCGAGTCAGATCTCGCGGACCACCACGACGGTGCGGCCGTCCAGGGTGAGGGACTCGCCGCAGGACACGTCGGTTCCGACCGGGTGCTGCGGACACGTCGACACCACGACCTCGCCGTCGCGCACCCAGACCTCGGACGGCATGGTCACCTTGACCGCGTCGAACTCCGCGTTCAGCCAGATCAGGAAGGAGCTGTCCCACTGCTGTTCCCCGCGCGGCCCGGGGGAGCGCAGCGGGTCGCCGGTGACCAGCATGCCGACCACCGACAGCTCGTTGTCGGCCCAGTCGTCGCCGGCCATCTCCCGGCCCTCGGGATGCACCCAGAGCAGGTCCTTGCGGCCGCCCACGATCGTCGGTCGTCCCTCGAACCAGTGCCGCTGTCGCAACGCGGGGTGCTCGCGTCGGAGCCGCAGTGCGGCCTTGGTGATCTCGTAGACGTCGAGCCACGCGTCGTCGGGCCGCCAGTCGACCCACGACACCTCGTTGTCGTGCACGTACGGGTTGTTGTTGCCGCCCTGCGTGCGGCCGCGCTCGTCGCCCGCGGTGATCATCGGTACGCCGTTCGACAGGCACAGGGTCACGAGCAGGTTGGCGGCGGTACGCCGGCGCAGGGCGATGACGTCGACGTCGTCGGTCTCGCCCTCGACGCCGAAGTTCTGCGAGCGATTGGTGTACGACCCGTCGTGGTTGCCCTCGCCGTTGGCGTCGTTGTGCTTGTCCTCGTAGGAGACCAGGTCGCGCAGCGTGAAGCCGTCGTGGGCGGTCACGAAGTTCACCGAGGCGTACGGCGATCGCCCGTCGTCGGCGTACAGGTCCGACGAGCCGGCGAGCCGGGTCGCGACGGTCCGGATCCCGCTGGCGTGCCCGCGCCAGAAGTCGCGGACGGTGTCGCGGTACTGGTCGTTCCACTCCACCCAGGGTGGCGGGAACTCCCCGACCCGGTAGCCGTCGGCGGAGACGTCCCACGGCTCTGCGATCAGCTTCACGTGGCGCAGCGTCGGATCCTGCCCGATCGCGATCATCAGCGGTGAGGCCATGTCCACCGTCTGCCCCGAGCGCGACAGTGCCGAGGCCAGGTCGAAACGGAAGCCGTCGACATGCATCTGCGAGGTCCAGTAGCGCAGCGAGTCGAGCACCATCCGGAGCGCAAACGGGTCGGAGGTGTTGACCGTGTTCCCGCAGCCGGTGATGTCCCAGTAGGTGTCGTCGAAGGCATCCCCCGGCTGGCGGTGGTCGACGCGGCGGTAGAAGCCGCGGTCGTCGAGGCCCCGGAACGACAGGGTCGGTCCGGTGACGTCGCCCTCGGCGGTGTGGTTGTAGACGACGTCGAGGATCACCTCCAGCCCGGCGGCGTGGAGGGCCCTGACCATCTCCTTGAACTCCCGCACCTGCCCGCCGCGGTCACCCGCCGACGAGTAGGCGCCGTGAGGGGCGAAGAAGCCGATGGTGTTGTAGCCCCAGTAGTTGGCCAGGCCGCGCGCCAGCACCCGGGGCTCGCTGACGAACTGATGCACCGGCAGCAGCTCGACCGCGGTCACACCGAGATCGCGCAGGTAGTCGGTCACCGCCGGCGTGGCCAGCCCGGCGTACGTGCCACGGAGGTGCTCGGGCACCCGGTCGTGGAGCGCGGTCATCCCCTTGACGTGGAGCTCGTAGATCACGGTGTCGCGCCATCGGGTGTAGGGCCGCCGGTCGTCACCCCAGTCGAAGTCCGGGTCGTGCACCACCACGCTCTTCGGGACGTACGACGCGGAGTCGCGGTGGTTGCGATGCTCGGGGGAATGAGGGTCGTACCCGAAGATCGCCGGATGGTGGACGAGGTCACCGCAGATGGCCCGCGCGTAGGGATCCAGCAGCAGCTTGTCGCGGTTGAACCGCAGCCCCATCTCGGGCGCCCAGGGGCCGTCGGCCC
>JAICSK010000173.1 GCA_025936915.1 Nocardioides sp. | reverse complement strand
GACGCTGCGGGCGAGGCTGACGGAGTCGCGGCTCCTGCTCGCGGCACTCGTCGCGGGCGCGGTCGTCCAGACAGTGGTGGTGCTGCGACTGGTCCGCACCAGCTGGGTCGGCGTCGACGCGCTCTACTACGTCTCGACCCGCGGTCCGGTGCCGAGCGCGGACCTCGGCCTGTTCCGCCCGTACGGCGGTCACTGGCAGACGATCCCGCTGTTGGTCTACCGCGGCCTGTTCGGGGTCTTCGGACTGCGCTCCTACTACCCGTACGTCGGCGCCGCGCTGCTGCTGCACCTGGTGATCGTGTTCGTGCTGTTCGCGCTGCTGCGCAGCGTCGGCGCCCATGTACGCACCGCGGCGGCCACCTGCGGTGTCGTGTTGTTCTACGGCGGGGGAGCCGAGGCGTTCATGTGGGACGCCCCCATGGTGCTGACGTCGGGACTGCTCCTCGGCCTGGTCGCGGTCTTGGTCCTGGTCAGGTCCGGATTCTCCACCCGCAGCCGGGTGATCGCCGCCGTCCTCCTGCTGGCGGCGGTGATGTGTTCCGGCACCGGCCTCGTCGCGGCCGTCCTGGTCGGCTGCCTGGCGTTGCTCCGGGCAGGCCTCCGCGGCGCCGTCGTGACAGCCGCCCCCGCGGTCGCGGCGTTCTCGGTGTGGTTCTTCACGGTCGGTCGCGACGGCCGGGTCCACGTCTCGCCGCGCACCATCCCCGAGATCCCCGGCTTCGTCTGGAGCGGGCTCACCGGCTCGCTCGGGTCGGTGCTCGGTGTCCCGGTGGTCGCCTGGCTGCTGCTCGTGGGTCTGGCCGGCCTGGTCGCGCTGGCAGATGTCCGGACGCCGGAGCTGCGCCAGCTGGCCGTGGCCGGCATCGTCGCGGCCGTCGCCCAGCTCGTGCTCTCGTCGTTCGCGAGCCTGGTCGTCGGCGACCAGGCCGCCCGCGTGGGGCGCTACGAGTACCTCGTGCTGGTGCTGCTCTCCCCGGCCGTGGCGCTGGCACTCGAGGCCGTCGCCCGGGCCGCGGTGACGCGATCGTGGGGGCCGCGGCTCGTCGTTCTGGCGGCGGTCCTCGGCCTTGCCGTGGCGATCGGGCACGGGATCAGCCTGGAGCGCCGGCAGGCCGCCTTCGGCGCGGCCAGCGCGAAGCTCTACCGCGCCTGGGTGTACGGCTCCATCCAGGCGGTGGACGCTGGAGAGCGGCAGCTCGGCGAGAACGCGTCGTCGGGCTTCAACGGTGGCCGGTTCGAGCTCTTCGCCCAGCCCCAGCTCCGACGCGCCCTCCCGTCGCGGCCCGACGACCCGCGGGCACGCCTCGACGCGGAGTCGGAGTACTTCGTGACCGCGGGCCCGATCGACCCGGGGCTGTTCAGCCCCACCCGGGTCACCGGCACGCAGGGGCTCGCCGGGCCCCGAGCCCGGAGGGCGGGGTGCTTCTCGTTCACCTCGGACGGCACCACCCAACCGGTGCTCGAGGTCGCGACCGGCAAGGGCACCGAGGTCGGCATCACCAGCTCGAGCACGGTGGTGGCGACCCAGCTCGTCCGCGACGGCGTCGAGTCCACGCCGCGCACCTGGGGTGTGCCGCCCGGCCCGGTGTACGTCGCGACCACGGCCAAGGACGCGACCCTGCGGATCTCGCTCAACGGCAGCGGGAGCTTCGCCGTGTGCCACCGCTGACGGTCCTCAGCGAGTTGTGGCGTCCTCGTGCTCGGCGCGCGTGCGCAGCTGGGCCACGGCCGGGCGGGCGCGTGCCACCACCCAGGCCGGGACGCCGTCGTCCAGGGCGCGCCAGCCCGGACGGCGCAGGAACGCCGTCACCCGGCGTTCGACCAGGCGCTCCGCCGCCGCGCAGACCGCGACCGTGCCGACCAGCCCGACGACGGTCCGGGCCTGCCAGGCCCAGCCGTCGGTGTGTCGCTGCACGAACATGAACACCGGGTAGTGCCAGATGTAGAGCGGCAGCGACGCCCGACCGAGCAGCACCAGGGGCTGGTTCCCGACGACGCGGTCCACGATGCCGGACGTGCCGCCCAGGGCGACGACGGTGAAGAAGGCGGCCACGTCCCACTCGAGCGTCGTCCCGCCCCAGCGCAGGTACGACGAGTCGTGGTCGCACCAGAGGAGGAGCGGCACCAGGGCCGCCAGCGAGAGGCCGGCGACCCATGCCAGCACCCGGGGCGGGATCTCGAGCCGGCGCAGCTGGGGGAGCGCCGCGGCCGCGATCACGCCCACCACGAACGGATCCATCCGCACCGTGGTGCGCACGAGCACCTGGAAGACGAACTCCGTTCCCGCGACGTGGAACCGCCACCACAGCAGCACGAGGTAGAACCCCGTGAGCGCCCAGATCACGCCCACCGGCCGCCGCCGGAGCAGGAACAGGAAACAGGCCATGATCACGAAGGCCTGCATGTCGACCGACAGGTACCACAGGTGGCCGAAGTCGGGCCGCGAGGTCAGCAGGTTGCCCTGGACGTACCAGTTCCAGGTGTAGGTCAGCACGTGCCCGGCCGACGTCGAGGTGTCGGCGTGCCAGGCCTTCGCCGAGCCGTCCAACGCGGACACCACGACCGCGACGACCAGGAACACCCACAGCGTCGGGCCCACCCGAGCCACCCGTCGGATCAGGGCGGTGTCGGGTCGCATCCCGACCAGCCCGCCACGGGCGCTGAGCGTCCGGAACATCAGGAATCCGGCCGCGACCAGGAAGACCGTGACGCCACTGTTGCCGTTGCGGAAGAACGGCCGGACCCACGCGTGGGCGTCGATCCAGCCGACCGGCCACAGCTGCCAGCCATGGGAGAGGACGACGAGCACGATCGCGACGCCGCGCAGCCCGTCGTACAGGTCGACGCGTCGCGATCCGGGCACGTCCGGCACTCTAGGACTTCCGGGTGGGCGCAGCTGTCGTGTGGTTACCGGGGAGTCACCGACTGCTAGGGTGCCGCTCACCTGGGTGCTCGGAGGGAGACGCATGCGCAGGCTGATCGGACCTGTTCTCTGCTGCCTCGGCGCCTTCCTCGTGGCCATCGGCCTGCTGGCGCAGTTCTACCTGGGCAAGGCGCTGCTCAAGACCCCGCTGAACGTCGACGAGGTGATCAAGGTCGACGGCACGGCGCAGGTCCCCAACGCCAAGGGCAAGGTCACCGGCGACACCCCTGTCCTGGCGTGGAGCATCTACCACGTCGACACGTCGCTGTCCGACTCGAAGGTCGTCTCGTTCCAGAACTCCCAGTGCCTGGTCAAGAACATCGGCAACCCGGTCGGCTGCGTCAAGGCCAACGACCCCCAGAACCGGTTGCTCTCGGCGACGACCGACGACTACGCCACCGACCGGCGTACGGCGGAGTCGGTGAACGACCCCAAGTACCTGCCCGCGGGCGCGATCCCGCACCAGGGCGTGATCAACAAGTGGCCGTTCCTGGCGGAGAAGAAGACCTACACGTTCTGGGACGACGGCACGCAGAAGGGCGTCCCCGCGACCTACGCCGGCACCGACGAGCTCGACGGGCACGAGGTCTACGTCTACGACGTGAAGGTGCCCCAGACGAAGATGGACGTCGCGGAGGGCGTCAAGGGCTACTACACCGACGACAAGCAGGTCTACGTCGACCAGCTCACCGGATCGGTGCTCAACCAGGTCGAGCACCAGGTGCGCACCGACCTCGAGGGCAACCCGGTGATCGACCTGCACATCAAGTTCACCGACGCCCAGATCCAGAAGCTCGTCGACGAGGCCATCAGCAACGGCAAGCAGCTGAAGCTGATCCGCACGATCGTGCCGATCGTGGGCTACGTCGTCGGCGTCCCGCTGTTCCTGATAGGCCTGTTCCTCACTGTGCGCACCCGGAGCAAGCCGGCCACGGCCTGATCCTCATCGGTCGAGGTCGGCGGCGAACAGCGCCGTCCCCGGGATCAGCCGCCCGCGAACCCGCGACCACCCGCCCCAGACCCGGTCGTGGTCCTCGGGCCACTCCGGCTCGAGCAGGCTCACGATCCGGAACCCGTGGCCGCTCAGCAGCCCCACCCAGTCGCCGAGCGTGCGGTGGTGCTCCACGTAGGCCACCAGTCCCGTCTCGTCGTCGACCTCGACGTAGGGCGTGCGGTCCCAGTACGACGAGGTCGCGGTGAGCCCGGCATCCGACGGGTCGTCGGGGAAGCTCCACCGGGTCGGGTGCGTGATCGAGAAAGCGAAGCGCCCGCCGGGCCGTAGCACCCGGGCCACCTCGGCGACCGCGACGTCGAGGTCGGCGATGAACTGCAGCGCCCCGAACGAGCAGAACACCACGTCGAACGTTGCGTCGGCGTACGGGAGCGCGGTCGCCGTGCCGCGCACCGACGGTACGGCGATGCCGGTCTGCTCGTCGATCCGCCGGGAGTGCTGGAGCTGACGCGCCGACAGGTCGAGCCCGTACGACGTACCGCCGCGCACCCGGACCCACCGCGAGCACTGACCCGCGCCCGAGCCCACCTCGAGGACCTCGCGGCCCGCCACGTCGCCGAGCACGCCGGCCTCGTCCTCGGTGAGCCCCTCGGGTCCCCAGACGAACCCGGTGTCGCCGAGGAACCCGCCGTGCGTCGCCTGGTACTCGTCGGCGTAGCGGTCCCAGTCCGGGCCGTTGGCACGCCGCGACTCCTCCTCGCTGACGGCCCGGCGCTCCACGCGCACCCGCTGCGGCAGGTGGTCCTCCACCCTGGCGACCCTACTGGCGCCGTCCCGACGTCCGCCGGTCGAGGAAGACGCCCTGGCCCACCGCCGCGCACTCAGCCGATGAACCGCCCGCTCTTGGCTGTCCGGTCTCGGCCACGGCGTCATACGAAGTGGTCGTAAGAGGAACCCTTTCGCATGACGTCCCGAGTGGCCTCCTCACGTGTGCGCACCTGCCGCCTGATCGCGCGCGGTGCTGCCCGTGCGTGAACCGTTCCGATGGTCACAGGCAAGGCCAGACCGCAACGGACGCCGGCGTGAAGACCAACCGGCCGGGGATCTGGTCGCTCACGAAAACCGCGCGGTTCTCGGACGGCCGCGTCACGATCCCGTCGATCAGCTGCGGCCAGTTCTTCGGCGGATTGTGGTTGCCGTCGTCGCGGAGTCTCGTGTGCCACGAGGAGCCGTCGATGACGGCCCACTCGATTCCACCATGCGCGTCCACTCTGAACGAGGCACGACTGTCGACGGGGAAGGAGTCGCGTGGAGCCGGCTTGGCCTCGGGCTTGCTCGAGTCGGAGGACGCGCAGCCCACGGCGAGCATCCAGAGAGCCACCAGGACGGCCACACCGCCAGGCGAGTGTGCACACGTGAACGGTGGACCGCGCGTCTGGTGGGCGGCCCGGCACGGCATGGAGGCAGGAGGCCGGGCTGGACGCATGTCGATGCCGATCTGCGTGCCGTTGACAACGGTTTGGAAACGGTTGTGGTGGCGCGTTGCTCTGACCCTCATTCTGGCTGTGGAGGTGAGGCAGTCGTGAAGAGGCGAGCCTGGCTCCTGGCTCTCGGGCTCGTCCTGGGCGCGGGCTTCGTAGCGGCGTGGGCGCTGCACCACCACCAGAGCGGTCGTGGAGCAGCTGACCGGGGCATGTTGACCGCCTCCGAGTACGACAGAGCGGTCGCGATCGCGCGCTCGACCAAGGCCCAGGATCATGCGACCGTGACCGCCGCTGTCGCCTACGTCGTCGCCGGTCAGGTCCGGAATCCCAATCTCTCGGGCCGGTGCAACTCAGGACGCGTTCTGGTCGTGTCACTGGTCGGAGATTTCCCGGGCATCAACGTCAGCCCAGCGCCGGGGGCGCGCTCCGGGCCAGACATGTGGGTGACGGTGAAGGCTGACCCGACGACCGGCGACGCGTGCCTGGAGGGCGTTAGCCTCGGTCGGTTCCAGACCCCGTCCGGCTCTTCGAACTTGCTTCCGGCGATGTAGTCGAACCCACCGCCGTCCGCGCGCTCGGGTTCACCGACGCCGGTCCGCGCTGCCATAGGGTGTGCGGCGTGAGGGACACCTTCACCACTCCGAGCGGGCTGAGCGGCTGGGTCACCGGGTCCGGCTCACCGGTGTTGCTGTTGCACGGCGGACCGGGCATGACCGACTACATGCAGAGCCTGTTGCCGGAGCTGGACGGTTACCGGGTCGCATCGTTCCAACAGCGTGGAGTCGCGCCATCGACGTTGGCGGGACCGTTCGACGTACCCACGCTGCGCGACGACGTCGTCGACGTGCTCGACACCCTGGGCTGGGAGTCGCCGACGATGATCGGTCACTCCTGGGGTGGGCATCTGTTGCTCCACCTCCTGGCGGCGACGCCCATGCGCGTCGGGGCTGGCCTGCTGGTGGATCCATTGGGGGCCGTGGGCGATGGAGGACTGGCCTCCTTCCAGGCCGAGCTGGAGCGCCGGCTCCCAGCGGCCACTCGGGTCAGGCTCGATGAGCTCGAGGCCATCGAGGCGACTCGCGCGCTGACCGAAGAGGAACACCTGGAGGGCATGGCGCTCGCCTGGCCCGGCTACTTCTCGAGCCTGGAAGCGGCGCAACCCATCCCCCAAACCGGTCATGCCCCCAGTGACGAGAGCTGGGCCTCCATCCGTGCCGAGCTCACGGACCTCGCCGAACGACTCCGGGGCTGCGCCGTACCGATCCGGTTCGTTCACGGCGCACTCGATCCGCTGCCGGTGACCGCAAGCACGGAGACCGCCGAGCTGATGGACGCACCCGTGGACCTGCTACCGGACAACGGTCACTTCCCGTGGCTCGAGGACCCCGGCTGCGTGCGCCGCAGCCTCGACCGGCTTCTCGCCGCGGCCTGAGTCACGCCGAAGGGACGGTGGCCGACTCGTCCGCAGGCTCGAACCCTGGGCGGTGGCCCGGTCACCTTCCGGCGGTGGAAACGGTGGTCGGCTCATCGCCGGCTGCCCATCCTCGCCCGCTCGGGCCCGGCTCGTGAGTTGGACGCACCACACAGGCCCCGCGTAGACTCGCGGGGCGCTTGGAGTCTGCCGACGTCCCGGACGGAGCGGACACCGGCTCGCTATCTCAACACCGAGGTCGGCCGGCTCACGGAGGCTGACCGCCGGAACCCCGACGGTAGTGACCAGGACTTCACGCGTGCCCGCCCACAACTCCACCCATCCAAGGAAATCCCTTCCATATGACGAGCAGCACCTCCGCGTACGCGGACATCGACGCGCCCCAGGTGGCGGTCAACGACATCGGGTCCCAAGAGGACGTCCTCGCCGCGATCGACGGCACCATCAAGTACTTCAACGACGGTGACATCGTGGATGGCACCATCGTCAAGGTCGACCGGGACGAGGTCCTG
>JAICSK010000195.1 GCA_025936915.1 Nocardioides sp. | reverse complement strand
GCTCGGGGTCGGTGCGCCACCGTAGGCTGTCGCCGTGCCAGCAGTCGCCGCGCCCGAGACCCGGACCGGGCTGGTACGACGGGCTCGCAAGATCGACCGGGCCCTCGCCGGGCACTATCCCGACGCCCGGATCGAGCTGGACTTCGACGACCCGTTCCAGCTGCTCGTGGTCACCGTGCTCAGTGCCCAGACCACCGACCGCAGGGTCAACGCCGTGCGCCCGACCCTGTTCGCGGCGTATCCCGACGCGGCTGCGATGGCCGCCGCGCCGCGCGAGCATCTGGAGCAGATCGTCGGTCCGCTCGGCTTCTTCCGGGCCAAGACCGATGCGCTGCTCAAGCTCAGCGCCGCACTCGTCGAGAGGTACGACGGGCAGGTCCCGCCGCGCCTCGACGACCTGGTCACCCTGCCCGGCGTCGGCCGCAAGACCGCGAACGTCGTGCTGGGCAACGCCTTCGGAGTCCCCGGCATCACCGTCGACACCCACGTCGGCCGGCTCGCGCGACGGTTCGGCTGGACCGACGAGACCGACCCGGTCAAGGCCGAGCACGCCATCGGGGCGTTGTTCCCCAAGCAGGACTGGGTGATGCTGTGCCACCACCTGATCTGGCACGGCCGTCGCACCTGTCACGCCAAGAAGCCGGCCTGCGGCGCGTGCCCGGTCGCGCGCTGGTGTCCGTCGTACGGCGAGGGGCCGGTCGACCCGGTCGTGGCCGCCGCGTTGGTGAAGACCGAGGGGCCGGCGTGAGACGTGCGCTCCTGCTGACCGCGCTCGTGGCGGTGCTGGCGGCTCTGACCTCCTGCTCGAGCAAGGACGCGGGCAACCGCCTCGCGCCGGGGCGGCACGCCATCAACGTCGGCACCAGGAGCATGGTGGCGTTCAAGCGGCACACCCGGGTCCCGGACTGTCCCGCGGTCTCCTCCCAGGGGGTCGACGGAGGCATGCCCGCGGTCACCCTTCCGTGCCTGGGAGGTGGTCGCGCCGTCGACGTCGCCGGGCTGCGAGGCCCGATGATCGTGAACTTCTGGGCCTCCTGGTGCGGCGCGTGCCGAGACGAGATGCCCGCGCTCGCGGCGTACGCCCGGGACCACCCGTCGGTGAAGGTCCTCGGCATCGACTTCCTCGATGCCCAGCCGGGTGCTGCGTTGCAGCTGGCCAAGAGCAGCGACGTCGGCTACCCCTTGATCGCCGACACCACCGGCGCTCTCGACCGGGCCAGCCCCTTGCCGAACATCCCGGGACTGCCGATCACGGTGTTCCTGGCCGGCGACGGGTCGATCGCCCACATCGAGGCGCGCCCGATGAGGACCGAAGGGGACGTCGCCTCGGCCGCCCACCGGTACCTCGGGGTCGGCGGGTGATTCCCGACTGGCTCGAGCCGGTGGCCCGGGCCGCCCGGGAGATGTCGGCCGACGACCTCACCCGGTTCGTCCCGCCCGACGACGCGATCGCGCGCCGGGGTGCGGTGCTGATGCTCTTCGGCGGGCAACGCGACCTGCTCCTGACCGAGCGCGCCCACGACATGCGGTCCCATCCCGGGCAGGTCTCGTTCCCCGGTGGCTCCCTCGACCCCGGCGAGTCGCCGCGACAGGCGGCGCTGCGTGAGGCCGAGGAGGAGACCGGCCTGCGCGCCGACGGGGTCGAGGTGTTCGCCGAGCTCCCCGAGCTGTGGCTCCCGCCGAGCAACTTCGCGGTGACCCCGATCCTCGGCTGGTGGGCCCACGAGAGCCCGGTCGGCGTGGTCGACCCGGCCGAGGTGCACGCCGTCTACCGCGTGCCGATCGATGACCTGCTCGACCCCGCCCACCGGGTGACCGTGCGCCACCCCAGCGGCTGGCTCGGGCCGGCCTTCCTGATCGGGCCGGGACTCGACGTGGTGCTGTGGGGGTTCACCGCCGGCATCGTGTCCCGGCTCTTCGACTACGTCGGCTGGACCGTCCCCTGGGACGAGGCGCAGGTGCGTGACCTCCCGGCGTACATGCTGCAAGGTGGGGCGCGCCGGGGACGCCGCCGGCCGCCACTCCCGAGGAGCGCTGAGTGAACCTGCTCGACTGGGTGCTGATCGTGGTCGTCGTCCTGTACGCCGTCTCCGGGTACTGGCAGGGCTTCATCACCGGCGCGTTCGCGACCATCGGCCTGCTGATCGGCGGCCTCATCGGGGTGTGGCTGGCTCCTACCGCGCTGGGCAACGCCAGCCCGTCCATCCTGGTCTCGCTCGCCGCAGTGTTCATCGTGATCGTCTGCGCCTCGTTGGGGCAGGCGGTCTTCCAGCTCGGTGGCGCACGCATCCGGGAGAAGATCCGCTGGCAGCCCGTGCGCGCGCTCGACGCGGTCGGGGGAGCCGTGCTGAGCGGGGCGGCGGCGCTGCTCGTCGCCTGGGCGCTGGGCGTCGCGCTGTCGGGCTCGGGCCTGCGGGGCATCACGCCTCTGGTCCGCGACTCCAAGGTGCTGGCAGAGGTCAACCGGATCCTGCCCGCTTCGGCCAGCTCGAAGCTCTCGGCGTTCAACGACGTCGTCGGCACGACGTTCTTCCCGCGCTACCTCGAGCCGTTCGCGCCCGAGCGCATCGTCCCGGTGCCGCCCGGCCCCCACCGACTGCTGACCGATCCCGACGTGCAGCGTGCCGCCGCCGACGTCGTCCGCATCCGCAGCACCAACCACTGCCACCAGGGGATCGAGGGCTCCGGCTTCGTCTACGCGCCCGACCGGGTGATGACCAACGCCCACGTCGTCGCCGGCGTCACCACGCCGTTGGTCGACATCCGGGGCAGCTCGGTACCGGCACACGTCGTCTACTACAACCCCGACATCGACGTGGCCGTGCTCGCGGTGCCGACCGGCACCGTCCGTCCGCTGCGGTTCGCCGCTGCGTCCTCCGGCGACGGCGTCGCGATCCTGGGCTTCCCCCAGAACGGTCCGTACGACGTGCAGGTCGGCCGCGTCCGCGCCGACCAGCGACTCCGCTCTCCCGACATCTACGGCCACGGCACGGTCATCCGCGACGTCCTGTCGCTGCGCGGGCTGATCCGGCCCGGCAACTCCGGTGGGCCGGTCGTCGACTCCGCGGGTCACGTCGTCGGCGTGGTGTTCGCGGCCTCGGTCACCAGCAGCGACACCGGCTACGCCCTGTCGTCGCGCCAGGTGTCGCAGGCGGCCGCCAACGGGCGGATCGCCTCGCGGCCCGTGGCGACCGAGGGGTGTGCCGCGTAGGCCGCTAACCCCGCTTGAGGATCTGCTTGGTCTCGTTGGCCTGGGCGATCGCCTTCT
The DNA here is from genome assembly GCA_025936915.1 of Nocardioides sp. Classification (GTDB taxonomy): domain Bacteria; phylum Actinomycetota; class Actinomycetes; order Propionibacteriales; family Nocardioidaceae; genus Nocardioides. Next base: position 2,475 of record JAICSK010000195.1, on the reverse strand, counting down.
GCGGCGCGCGCACCTTCTTGATCTTGCGCACGCCGATCAGGGCGAGCAGCGCGGCGAGCAGCAGGTAGAACCCGAACACGATCAAGAAGGCCCAGTGCAGCGAGAGCCCCTTGCCGTTCCAGTTGATGAAGTAGGCGATCGCGACCGACAGCATGATCAGCGACATCATGGCGAAGAAACCGGCCACCGCGAGCAGCGCGATGCCGATGCCGCCCGCTTGGATGCTCAGCTGGATCTCGGACTTGGCCAGGCGGATCTCGCTACGGATCAGGCTGGAGAGGTCACGGCTGGCGTCGGAGACGAGTCGTCCGATCGTCGGATCGGTGTCCTTGACCTTGACCGGTTCGCTCGCCACGCCCAGACCCTACAACGGGGTGATCGTCGCTCCGGTGCTCCGGGGCGGGTGGACGGATAGCCTCCACCCGTGCCCGTCGTACGCCGCGTCCTCCCGCGGCCGACGGTGGACGAGACGGCGTTCCTCGCGCGGGTGCTCCGGTCCGAGTCGGTCGGAGGACTCCTGGCCCTGGGGGCCGCAGCGGCCGCTCTGGTCTGGGCGAACTCGCCGGCCGACGCGGCGTACCACTCGTTCGTGGGGTTCGACCTCGGGCCGCTCGACCTCGAGCACTGGGGTGCCGACGGTGCGCTCACGCTGTTCTTCTTCGTGGCCGGGCTGGAGCTGAAGCGGGAGTTCGTGGTCGGGTCACTGCGGCGTCCTGCCGACGCACTCGTGCCGGTCACCGCGGCGGTGTGCGGGGTCGTCGTACCGGCCCTGCTGTTCACCGTCGTCAACGCCACGGCGTCGTCCGGTCGCCCCGGCGGATGGGCGATCCCGGCGGCGACCGACATCGCCTTCGCCCTGGCGGTGCTGTCGGTCGTCGGCTCCCACCTGCCGGTGTCGCTGCGGGCGTTCCTGCTGACGCTGGCCGTGGTCGACGACCTGGTGGTGATCGCGATCATCGCCGTGGTGTTCACCGACACCCTCCACCTGCTCGACCTGGTCGTGGCGCTCGCCCTGGCCGCCGCCTGGGCGGTGCTGCAACGCCGACGGGTGTCGGGCCGGTGGGTCTATCTGCCCCTGGCGGTGGCGACGTGGTGGTTCATGCACGAGAGCGGGGTGCACGCGACGATCGCAGGTGTCCTGCTCGGACTGCTCACCCGGGTACGTCGTGACCCCGGCGAGCTCGAGTCGCCGGCCGAGGATCTCGAGCACCGGCTGTCGCCGGTCTCGGCGGCGCTCGCCGTTCCGTTCTTCGCGTTGGTGTCCGCCGGCGTCCCCATCGCCGGCGGCAGCGCGCTCGTGCACGATCCCGTCGTCATCGGCGTGCTCGTCGGACTGGTGCTCGGCAAGCCGGTCGGCGTCCTGGGCGGCACCTGGCTGGTCACCCGGCTCACCCGGGCCGAGCTCAACGACGACCTGAGCTGGCGTCAGCTCACCGGCATCGCCCTCCTCGCCGGCATCGGTTTCACCGTGTCGCTGCTGGTGTCCGACCTGTCCTTCGCCGGCCACGAGGCCGATGCCGCGAAGGCCGGCGTCCTCGCCGCCTCGGTCCTCGCCGCCCTCGCCGGCGCCCTCACCCTCCGCCGACGCTGACCCGGCAGAAGTGTCACGTCGTACGACGTCGACCCGGCAGAAGTGTCACGCCGTACGACGTCGACCCGGCAGAAGTGTCACGCCGTACGACGTCAACCCGGCAGAAGTGGGGGTGCGTTTCTGCCGGGTCGGCGCCTTCTGGGTGTGCGTTTCTGCCGGGTCAGCGCTAGTCCTCGTCGGAGCCCTTGGCCATGCCTTCCCTGATCTTGTCCATGACGGCGGAGTCGGCCAAGGTCGTGACGTCGCCGACCTCGCGCTGCTCGGCGACGTCGCGCAGCAGGCGGCGCATGATCTTGCCGGAGCGGGTCTTCGGCAGCTCCGAGACGACCAGGATCGACTTCGGCTTCGCGATCGGGCCGATCTCCTTCGACACGTGGTCGCGCAGCTCGCTGACGATGCCTTCGTCGGCCTCGCCGTCGATCAGGGCCGACTCGCGCAGGATCACGAAGGCGTTGACCGCCTGGCCGGTGTCGGGGTCGTTCGCCCCGACCACGGCAGCCTCGGCGACCTTCGGGTGCGAGACCAGCGCCGACTCGATCTCGGTGGTCGACATCCGGTGTCCCGACACGTTCATCACGTCGTCGACCCGGCCGAGCAGCCAGATGTCGCCGTCCTCGTCGAGCTTCGCCCCGTCGCCGGCGAAGTACATCCCGGGGAAGCGCGACCAGTAGGTGTCCTTGTAGCGGTCGTCGTCGCCCCAGATCGTGCGCAGCATCGCCGGCCACGGCTCGGTCAGCACGAGATATCCGCCCGAGCCGGGGTTCACCGCGTTGCCCTCGTCGTCGACGACGAGGGCGGATACGCCGGGCAGCGCCTTCATCGCCGAGCCCGGCTTGCCCGCGGTCACGCCCGGCAGCGGGCTGATCATGTGCATGCCGGTCTCG
>JAICSK010000016.1 GCA_025936915.1 Nocardioides sp. | reverse complement strand
GTGTTGTCGGGGTAGTCCGTGACGAAACGGTCCCTTTCCGGAGCATTCCGGGACCCGATCGTCACGGACTACCTCCACGAGCCTGTGGAGAACACCACGCCCGGTGAGGGTGAGATGGGTGGGAGTGCTGGGTCGCGTGCCATAGGTTCGACGCCGTGAGAATCGCAGTGGCCAAGGAGACCCGGGACGGCGAGTCCCGCGTAGCGATGGTGCCGGAGCTGGTCGGCAAGCTGACCGGGCTGGGGTACGACGTCGCGGTCGAGCCGGGCGCGGGCCTGCACGCCCTGATCTCCGACGAGGAGTACACCGCGGCGGGGGCCGTGGTCGACGTCGCGGCGTTCGAGGGCGCCGACCTGGTGGTCTCCGTGCAGCCGCTCTCGATAGCGCAGATCCGCGACCTGGCCCGCGGCACGACCACGATCTCGTTCCTGCCCGTCGGTCAGGAGCAGCAGACGGTCGTCGAGCTCCGTGACGCCGGCGTCACCTCCCACGCCGTCGAGCTGATCCCGCGCATCTCCCGCGCGCAGTCCATGGACGGCCTCAGCTCCCAGGCGCTCGTCGCCGGATACCGCTGCGCGATCGTTGCGGCGGGCATGCTGCGGAGGTTCTTCCCGCTGAACATGACCGCGGCCGGCACCGTCCAGGCCGCCGAGATCGTGGTCCTCGGCGCCGGCGTGGCCGGACTGCAGGCCATCGCCACCGCGAAGCGACTCGGTGCCGTCGTCCGGGCGTACGACGTGCGTGCCGCCGCCGCGGAGGAGATCCGGTCGATGGGTGCCAAGTCGATCGACCTCGACCTCGAGACCCTCGAGGGCACCGGGGGGTACGCCCGCGAGATGACCGACGACCGGGCCGCCCGGCAGCGCCAGCTGCTGACGCCGTACATCGCCAGTGCCGACGCCTTGATCACCACCGCCGCGGTCCCGGGCCGACCCGCGCCGATGCTGGTCACCCGCGAGATGGTCGAGCAGATGAAGCCCGGGTCGGTGGTCGTCGACCTCGCCGCCGAGTCGGGCGGCAATGTCGAGGGTTCGGTGGCCGGTGAGGTCGTTCGCATCGGCAACGCGCAGGTCTGGGGTGGACGCAACGTGCCGAGCCAGATGCCCGGACCCGCGTCCCGGCTCTACGCCCAGAACGTCGTCAACCTGGTGACCCTGATGACCGCCGAGGACGACGAGGGCAACGGCGTCTTCTCCCCCGACTACGCCGACGAGATCCTGTCCGGCAGCTGCGTCACCCAGGACGGCCGGATCGTGCACGAGCCGACCCGCGAGGCGATCGAGGGTACGTCGGAGCCCGAGCCCACGGAGACGCCCGAGCCGACCGCGGCCGCCGTACCGGTCGAACAACCCGACGTGCCCTACGACCAGGAGGCCGACCAGTGATCCTCGCCACCGGAGTCGTCTGGCTGACGATCTTCGTGCTCAGCGTCTTCGTCGGGATCGAGGTGATCTCGAAGGTCTCCTCGACGCTGCACACTCCCTTGATGTCCGGCGCCAACGCCATCCACGGGATCATCCTGCTCGGCGCGATCCTGGTCACCGGCACCACCGACAACAACCTCGCGCTCGTGGTCGGACTGATCGCGATCGTGCTCGCGTCGGTGAACATGGTCGGCGGGTTCGTGGTCACCGACCGGATGCTGCAGATGTTCGCCCGGCGGAAGCCGGCCGAGAAGCCGGCGTCGAAGAAGGACGAGACGGGCGGGGCCGCCTGATGCCGACCTGGATCCAGCTGGTCTTCCTGGCCTGCGGCGTCTGTTTCATCCTCGCGCTGAAAGGACTATCCGGCCCCAAGACCGCGCGCAACGGCAACATCCTCGGCGCGATCGCGGCGGTGGTCGCCTGCCTGATGCCCTTCTTCTGGAGCGATCTGCACCTCAGGCACGTGCCGTTGATCATCATCGCGATCGCGATCGGCACGATCGGCGGGGTGTACGGCGCACGCACCGTGCAGATGACCCAGATGCCGCAGATGGTGGCGCTGTTCAACGGCGTCGGCGGCGGCGCCGCGGCGCTCGTCGCGCTGCTGGAGCTGCACGAGCACGTCTCGGCCGACATCCACGAGAACTGGTTCGTCTGGGCCGCCACCGCCTTCACGATCGTCGTCGGCGCCACCTCTTTCGCCGGCTCGGCGATCACCTTCGCGAAGCTGCAGGACCTGATGACCTCCCGGCCGGTGGTGTTCCCGGGGCTGCGCTATCTGTTCGGGATCACGCTGGGGGCGGCCGTCGTCCTGTCGGTGCGTCTCGCGATCGCGCCATCGGTGTGGCTGGCCGTCCTGCTCGGACTCATCGGGCTGCTCTTCGGCTTGTTGCTGGTGCTCCCGGTCGGCGGCGCCGACGTACCGATCGTGATCTCGTTGCTGAACGCGTTCACCGGTCTGACGGTCGCCGCCGGCGGCTACGTGCTCTCCAACGTGCTGCTGCTGATCGCCGGCACCCTGGTCGGTGCCTCCGGTACCTTCCTCACCCTGCTGATGGCCAGGGCGATGGGCCGCTCGGTGGCCAACATCCTGTTCGGCGCGCTCAAGGGCGGCTCGACGCTCGGGGCCGGAGTGGCCAGCGACCGGCCGGTGAAGAGCGTCAACCCCGAGGACGCCGCGATCATGCTGGGGTACGCCGACCGCGTGATCATCGTGCCGGGCTACGGCCTCGCCGTCGCGCAGGCTCAGCACTCCCTGCGCGAGCTCGTCGACGTGCTCGGCGAGAGGGGAGTGCAGGTCGACTACGCCATCCATCCGGTCGCCGGCCGGATGCCCGGCCACATGAACGTCCTCCTCGCCGAGGCCCAGGTGCCTTACGAGCAGCTGCGGGAGATGGACGAGATCAACGGCGACTTCACGGACACCGATGTCGTCCTGATCGTGGGCGCCAACGACGTGGTCAACCCGGCCGCGAAGTCGACCCCCGGTGCGCCGATCTACGGGATGCCGATCCTCAACGCCGACGAGGCCCGGCAGATCATCTTCATGAAGCGGTCGATGCGCCCGGGATTCGCCGGCATCGAGAACGAGCTGCTCTTCGACGAGAAGACGTCCCTGCTCTTCGGGGACGCGAAGGACTCGATGGGCAAGCTGCTCAACGCCGTCAAGGCCCTGTGAACCTTGGTTGACCCGGCTGATCCGGGCTGTGCACTTGCTTGCGGTTTGGCAGCAATCCGCAACATTTCGGCCGCGGGGCGTGCAGTTTGTGACCAATCGTGGTGGTGGATCGTTGGGGTGGCATGAGCCAGAACGACGACGAGGATCCGATGCTCAAGCCCGACGGGCACCGGTATGAGAAGCCCGAGTCGCGGGAGACCAGGATCAACAAGGAGGTGGCCTACGCCGTCCTCGGGCTCCTGGTGCTCGTGCTCGCCGTGCTGATCGCGACCGGGAAGGTCCAGATCTTCCCCGGTGGTTGAGATGACAGCCGGGCTATCCCGCCAGCCCGTACAGCCGGTCGCCGGCGTCACCCAGGCCCGGCACGATGTAGCCCTTGTCGTTCAGCTTCTCGTCCATCGCCGCGGTCACGACGGTCACCGGTACGTCGAGCGCGGCGAGCTCACCCTCCAGCCGCTGACAACCCTCCGGAGCGGCGAGCAGGCAGATGGCGGTGATGTCGTCGGCGCCACGGGCGGTCAGGAAGCGGATCGCCGCGGCGAGCGTGCCGCCCGTCGCGAGCATGGGGTCGAGCACGTAGCACTGGCGGCCGGCGAGATCGTCGGGCAACCGCTCGGCGTACGTCGAGGCCTGCAGCGTCTCCTCGTTGCGCATCATCCCGAGGAAGCCGACCTCCGCGGTCGGCAGCAGCTTCATCATCCCCTCGAGCATCCCGAGCCCGGCGCGCAGGATCGGGACGACCATCGGCTGCGGCGACGACAGCCGTACGCCGGTCGTGGGCGCCACGGGTGTGGTGATCTGGAACGGCTCCACGCGCACGTCGCGGGTCGCCTCGTAGGCCAGCAGCGTCACCAGCTGGTCGACCAACCGGCGGAACGTCGGGGAGTCGGTCCGCTCGTCGCGCAGGGCGGTGAGCTTGTGGGCCACGAGCGGGTGGTCGACGACGATCGTGCGCATGGGCGGCACCTTAGTGGTCCCGAAGGTCGGGCCGTAGGCAGCGGCAACAGGGTTGGCACCCGCAACCACCTCTGTCACCCTGGTTGTGTCCTGCTGGTCCACATGCAGCCCGCGTGCAGCTCACATGGTGATCGGAGGTGGCCGTGAGCGAACAGATCGAAGGAATCGACTTCGCGGTCGCCGCCTACCGCGAGGAGGGCGAGTGGCAGGTCGTCGAGCTCGCCCACGACGTGCTCAGCGACGTCCCGAGCCTGTCGTCGGCCTTGCGCAGGTTCCCCGGTGACGGTGGCGCGATCGGGATGGTGGCGATCGACGAGGACTTCTTCGTGATCGTCCGGGTGATCGGTCCGTCTGTGAAGATCCTGCTCTCCGACATCACCGCGGCCGAGGAGTGGGAGCTGGCCAGCTCGGCCGTCGACGAGCTCGGGCTCCCCGAGCCCGAGGACGAGGACGAGCAGGCTCCGGCCGGTGACCTCGACCTGCTCGGCGACCTCGGGATGGCCGCCATGGACATGGGCGTCCTGCTCGACGACTTCGACCTCTACCCCGACGAGATGCTCTCCGACGTGGCCCGCCGACTCGGGTTCGGGCCGTTGTTCGACGAGGCTGTCGGACTCACGTCGGCCTGAGCCTGACGCGGCGAGCGAACCGTGGACGAGCCCACACCCCTGCCTGCGATCGTGTACGACGTCGCGATGCGCGCCGCGCTCGACGAGGCCCGCCTCGCCCACGACTCGGGCGACGTCCCGATCGGCGCGGTCGTGCTCGACGCGACCGGGTCGGTGATCGGGCAGGGGCACAACGTCCGCGAGCGCGACGGCGACCCGACCGGCCACGCCGAGCTGGTCGCCCTGCGGGCCGCCGCCCGCGCGGTCGACGAGTGGCGGCTGTCCGGCTGCACCCTCGTGGTGACCCTCGAACCCTGCACGATGTGCGCCGGAGCCATCGTCCTCGCCCGCCTCGACCGCCTCGTCTTCGGCGCGTACGACGCCAAGGCTGGCGCCGTCGGATCCCTCTGGGACGTGGTTCGCGACCGCCGCCTCAACCACCGTCCGGAGGTGGTCGGCGGGGTGCTCGCCGAGGAGTGCTCGGCCCTCCTGGACGATTTCTTCGCGCACCAACGCCTCGGGTAGCCTCTCCGGCGGTGGCGTGTCCGAGCGGCCTAAGGAGAACGCCTCGAAAGCGTTTGTGGGCGCAAGTCCACCGCGGGTTCAAATCCCGCCGCCACCGCCACACGCCTCTCCGTCCCCGGATGCGACGATGACCACGTGGACCACGTGGACCGCGCCGGGATCGAGGACGCCGCTCGACGGATCGCGGGACATGTGCGGCGTACGCCGGTCCACGTCGTCGGGGCCGGCGACCCCTGGCTCGCGGCCGGTGGCTGTCTGAAGCTCGAGCTGCTGCAGCACACCGGCACGTTCAAGCCGCGCGGGGCGTTCAACCGGATCCTCGCGACGAAGGAGCGCGGTGAGCTCGACCCGGCGGTCGGCATCGTCGTCGCGTCCGGGGGCAACGCCGGCATGGCCAACGCGTACGCCGCGGCGTCGGTCGGCGTCCCGGCGACGGTGTTCGTGCCGACGACGTCGTCGCCGACGAAGCTCCGCCGGTTGCACGAGTACGGCGCGACCGTCGAGATGCGCGGAACCGAGTACGCCGAGGCGTACGACGCGGCGATGGAGCACGTGGCCGCGACCGGCGCGGTCTACTGCCATGCCTACGACCAGCCCGAGATCGTCGCCGGAGCGGGCACGCTCGGACTCGAGCTGCTCGAGCAGCTGGCCGAGATCCGCCAGGAGGTCGACACCGTGATGGTCGCGGTCGGCGGCGGTGGCCTGATGTCCGGCGTCGCCACGGCGCTCGAGGGGTTCGCCCACGTCGTCGGCGTCGAGCCGACGCGGGCACCCACGTTCCACGACGCCCTGGCCGCCGGGGAGCCGGTCGACGTCGCGGTCTCCGGCGTCGCGGCCGACTCCCTGGGTGCTCGTCGCCTCGGCTCGATCGCCTGGGAGGTGGCCCGGCGTACGCAGGCCAGCTCCGTGCTGGTCGACGACGAGGCGATCCTCGTGGCCCGGCGCCAGGTCTGGGACCGCTACCGGCTGGCGCTCGAAGCCGGAGCCGCCGCACCCGTGGCCGCACTGGTCTCAGGGGCCTACCGCCCGGCGGACGGCGAGCGGGTCGCGGTCGTGCTGTGTGGGGCCAACACCGATCCCTCCGACCTGGCCTGATGCGATGCTGACGCGGGGCGACTCCGTCGCAGCGTTCGCCGGGTGGTGCGTGGCGGGCGCGGGGTTGTGCCTCGGCGTGCTCAGCATCCTCACGATCGGGCCCTTCGCCCTGCTGTTCACGCTCTTCCTCTGCGCCTACTTGCTCTGGCGGCTCGGCTTCGGCTGGGGGATGGCGGGTCTCGTGTCCGGGGCGGCGGCGCCGCTGCTGTACGTCGCCTGGCTCAACCGCGGCGGACCCGGCGAGGTGTGCACGGGCGACAGCAGGGCACTGTCCTGCACCGACGAGTGGAGCCCCTGGCCCTTCGTCGTCGGCGCTGTGGTGCTGGCCGTCGTCGGTGTCCTGGTCTTCGTCAGGCGGCGCGGCCGATGACCGGCGTTCCGGGATGTGATGCCGGATCACCGCGCGCGAGGGCCGGTACGGGCGTTCTGACCGAGCCGTCACGGCGGTAGATCGTGTCGCCGGCGACGTGTGCGGCGACCCGGTAGTGCCGATCCAGCGCCTGCTGCACCCGACCTCTCGGATCCTGCCCCCACGGATCCAGCGGCATCCGCACCACGACGAACGTCGGGTCCCGCGTCGCGTCGAGGGTGCGCACTAGCCGGCTGAGGTGCGGGTCGAGCACGCGCTGCGGCAAGGTCCACAGATAGGGGTACGCCGGGCGAAGCCGCGTGGCCTCGAACAGCGACGCGTCGCCGTACAGCACCACGGCGCTGTCGCCCGGACGGTCGACCCGGTCGAGCCACGTGGCGAGGGCGCCGACCTCGGTGTGGTCGTACGGCGTGGGGTGCGCCGCGTCGACGCCGACGTCGACCACGGTCGAGAGCAGCGTCGCGACGACGACGACCCCGATCGTCCTGACCTGGCGGGCCACGCCGGCCGCGCGGGCCGCCAGCAGGCTGGTGGCCGGCACGAGGCCGACGAGGTAGTGCGGCCAGTAGTACCCGCCGCCCGCCACGCCGACCAGCTCGACGACGAGCATCGCGCCGAGAGCCGTGCTCGCCGGGCCGTGGTCGCGGTGCCGGAGCAGGATCGCGACGGCGACGCCCAGCACCACGACCAGCCCGCTCGTCAGGGCCGACTCACCCAGGTGGTCGAGCCGTGAGGTCTGGGTCGCCGAGGACGTGGCGAACAGGGCCGTACGGGCCGCGATCCGGAACCCGTAGACGGCGTACCAGAGCCCCCGCAGGCCGGCACCGGTGACCGACCAGGCGGCCGCAGCCGCGACCGGGACGGCTGCACCGAGTCCCAGCGGACACAGCTCGGCGACGGCACGTCGTACGCCGGACCGAGAGGCGGCGGAGGCGACGACCAGGACGACGGTGAACGCGAGCCCGTCGCCGAGGTTCTGCTTCACCAGGAGGGCCGCCGACGCCGCCAGGCCGGAGAGCACCAGGAGGCGAGCCCTGGTGCGGGGTGATGCTCGACCGAGCGCCTCGAGCGCGAACACGGCCGCGACCAGCACCAGCGGGGCACCGACCGTCTCGGCGTCGACCTCCTGGGTGCCCAGCCGGGGGTCGGCCAGGAGGGCAGCACTCACCATCGAGGCCGCCACCGAGCCGCGCCTGCCGCCGAGCAACCAGCCCGCTCGGGCGGCGAGCGCGACCGACGCCAGGACCAGCACGAGTCCGAGCCATCGGAGAGGGACGACGCCACCGAGCGCGTCGGCGAGCCGGAAGAACCCGAGCAGCAGCGGCGGCCGGTCGACGAACAGCGGCCCGTAGAGGAACGGTCCGCCCGTGTGCCAGTGGGAGGCGACGACCAGCAGGCCGCCTTCGTCGGCGTACGGGACGTCGTGCACGAACGGCAGGCGCAGCGCTGCCGCGAGCGACCCGGCGAGGAGGGCGATCCCCGCCGGGCCGCGGATCGAGGTGGCGATGCGTCGCACGTGCACCACGTCGCGGACGGTAGGTCCGCCCACCTGCCCCGCACCTGACTGAGCCCGCGCGACGACGCCGGTGGTGCGATCACCCGGGTCGGACCGACCCGGGTCTCAGCGCGAGAGGTAGCCGAGCTCCGCGAGGCGGTCGATCTCGGCGCGCAGCGTCGGGTGGCCGGACTCGTCGGCGGCGCGGGCGCCCGCGACGTACGGATCCGTCTCCCGGCCGCTGTCGGAGCCGTCGAAGACGATGGTGAGCCGGTTGGTCGCCTCGACGTTCAGCAGCGACCCGAGCAGGGCGACCGGATCGGCACGGTCCTCCAGCGAGAGCATGCGTACGCCGGCCGGGATGCGCGGCGCCTGCGCACCGGGAGAGCCGACCGTCACCACCTGCTCGACGGTGTACGACGTGCCCGTCCGGGCCGCGAGCTCGGCGGCCACCAGACCCCCCGGGCCGCCACCGACCAGCATCACTCGCGCGTCGGGGTCCGTCAGCAACCGGGACAGGGTCTCGCCGACCTTCGCTGCGTACGTCGTGAGATCGCCGCCCACGAGCCGGAGACGGGCCCCGCTGCCGCCGTCCGGCCCGGGAAGGTAGGCGATGTAGCGGCCGGCGGCGACCCGGTGGATCCGCACGCCGCTGCTCGTCGCGGCGAGGGCGGCGACCAGGTCGCCGAGTCCCCTCGGCAGCTGCGCGGTCGTCGGCGCGGACGCCGGAGCGTGAGGCGGCGGCGGCTGCACGAACTCACCGGCGATGTCGCGCACCGCGTCAGCCGTGTCGGCCAGGAACGGCAGGATGCCGGCCGCCCGCGCGCCACCGGCCGCGGCCGGTGGCCCCTTCTCGCCGCCCAGCGCGCCGACGGTGAGCAGGGACCGCAGCTGCAGGCTCTCCACCAGCCCGCCGCCGCCCGCGGTGATGTGATCGAGCAGGTCGGGATTGTTCTCGGCCAGCTCGCCGAGGTACGACGCGATGCCGTCGCGCTCGACCGCGTCGGTCTCGATCAGTCCCGCCGAGACGATCGCGCCGCCGAGCGCCACCTCCGGCGCCAGGTAGCCGATCGCGCGGCCGGCGATCGACCCGAGGGTGCGCGAGGCGGCGTCCTGGAGCTCGTCGATCCAGCGGTAGGTGAGCACCGTCGCCCGCACGACGAGCGCGTCGGCGTCGAGCTCGATCGACCGGTTGAGCACGCCCTGCTGGCCGGTCGTGGCACCGCGGACGTCCTCGGCTGCCACGGCGTAGGTCGCCGGGGAGAGCTCCTCGGACGCGGAGACGTCCTCGTCGCCGAGCACCTCGACACCCAGCCGCGACCGGGTGCGGAGGTCCTCCGCGGTGGCTTCGAAGAGGTCGGCGAGCTGCACCAGGTCGTCGTAGCGGTCGGTGGAGGGAGAGGTCGACATGGTCATGCCACCGCCTCGGCCAGCACGAACGCCAGGTCGCCGGCCAAGTCGTCGGCCACCACCCGTCGCACGTCGACCCGCTGGTCGTCGCCCCGGCGATGGGGGTGCAGGGCGTGCCACCCGTCAGCGAGCAACACCCAGGACACCACCCCCACGACCCGCGTCTCGCTGCCCGACACGTCGGCGCCGAGCACCCGGAGACGTCCGCGGGGATCGATGGTGAGTGCCGACAGCATCGAGGCGAGGTCGACGTCGCCGATCGGAGCGCCGCCGCCGTCGATCGCCGACCCGGAGTGGCGGGCCGCCAGCACGGGAAGCAGGTCGGGCCGGTTGCTGCGGACGGCCTCGGCGGCGGAGTCCAACAGCTCGAAGGGGAGGTCGATCGCGTCGGGGAGCGTCGTGCCACGCGGGCTCCGGTCGGCGGGCAGCATCGCCGCCCGCGACAGCTCGATGGCCCACGCGGTCGCCGGGAACCACGCCAGCTCGAACACCACGCCGTCGACCGTGGCCAAGGTGGCGACGGCTCCGCCGGCCTCGCGGTGCCAGGCGCGGGCGTGCACACCGTCGACGGTGACGTCGAGGTCGACGGCGACGGTCGGTGTCGCCAGCAGCCCGAGTGCGCCCGCCAGGCCCTCGTCGAGAACGTCACGCTCGAGCAGCCCCCGGCGGGCGAGGGTGTCGGCGGGGTCGTGCAAGGTGGCGAGCGCCGCGGCGAACGCCTCGTCCTCGGTCGAGGTGCGCGTGTGCCCGAGCCGATCCTCGAGCGGGTGTCCCTCGACGCCGCGTGCGTCGTACCGTGCCTCGAACGGCAGCGGCGCACCGCCGGCGAGCCGCGCCGCCCGCCGCAGCTCGGGCAGGGTGAGACCGACTCGGCGCGGAAGGGCGTCGAGGAGGCCGGACGGCGGGGGTGGGGGTGTCGTCAGGTCGACGGTCGCCATCGTCGGTCAGCTCCCGGGCAGCTCGAGGGTCAGCCAGTCGGCGTGGCCCGGGGGTGGCAGGAGAGCGACGGCCACTCGCTCGCCCGCGGCGACCCGGGTCCCGAGCCGGCGTTCGGCGTCGGCCACCTGCTCCTTGAGCCGCTCGACCTCGGTGAGATGGCGCTCGAGCGACGCGGCCGCCGTGTCGTGCGCCTCGGCCGCGGTGCGGAGGCCCGTGGCGCGCTCCTTGACCCGAAGGCGCATGGCGTCGGCCGCGCGGCCCTGCCAGGGAACCGCCTCGCTGCGAGCGACCAGCCGGTCGGCGGTGGCGCGGAGGTCGGCGCCCTGCTCCCTCAGCTGGCCCGCACGCTTGCGCATGACGAGGGTGTCGCCGTACATGCCTCTCCTTCGGGGGTCGGGGCCCACCTACCCGTGGTGCCCGGCTGCCAAACCCGGTCATCGGCCGATCTGGAAGACCTGGCTGGTGGCTGTGCCGCCGGCGCCCAGGAAACCGTCGGCCCGCAGTCGGGCGAGCTGGTCGTGCACGGAGGGGTCGGTCGACGCGTCGACGGCGGCGGCTCCGTGGACGTAGTGCCGCAGGTCGTGGTTGCCGATGATCGAGGTCTCGTGGTCGTCGAACTGCACGGTCACCTGCTGCAGGCTGTCGGCGTTGTCGCGGCCGTCGAGGAGCGGCACCACGTCGCCGCGGTTCTCCAGCGAGAGCACGTGGGTGCCGGGCGGGTAGCCGGGCACGCCACCGATGGGTGACCCCGCCGTGACGACGTGCGTGACGTCGAACCCCGAGCCGTGCGCGACGAGCGACGCGGCCTCCATCCCGCCGAGGCTGTGCCCGACGAGGAGGACGGGGTCGTGCGGGCCGATGCCGGCCTCGCGCATCGCCTGCTCGATGCCGGCGGCGTACGTCGTGTGGTCGCCCGCGATCACGTGCAGGTCGGCCGGCAGGTCGCGGACGTCGCCGTCCTGGCTCCACGGGGTCGCGGCGATGTCGTCGGTGCCGGGCAGGTAGACGACGTGCCGGACCATGCCGTCGGTCGCGTGCAGGGTCTGGATCTCGATCGTCCCCTGGTCACCCGGCTGCTCGGGAGTGGACAGGGCGTTGGTCTGTCGCAGGTGGCGCATCAGGCCGGTCAGGTCGGCCGGCGTGGTCTGCCCGAGGGGTACGGCGAGGTCGTGGCGCCGGCGTACCACCGGTGGACCCTCGTCCGGGTAGAGCCCGGCGAGGTCTCCCGCCGCGTCGCCGGCGTTCGGGTGGAACGTCGCAAGGCCGGCGAGGCCCGCCGCGAACGGTGCGCCCGACAGCATCCCGTCGAGCAGCCCCCCGCTGCCGTCGACGGCGTGCTGCACGACGGCGGGATGGTCGTCGACCCACTCCTCCAGGTCGTCCCCGAGTCGCCGGCGGGTGTCGGCCGGCAGGTGGTGCCATGCGGGCACGGCGAGGGCGCCGAGCAGGAGCAGCACCGGAGCGCCGGCGACGAGGGCCTGACCGACCTCGCGGCCGAGGGCATAGTCGAGCACCTCGAACGACGTCGCCACGAGCCGGTCGCACTCCTGGTAGGCCGCCACGGTCGCGCGCACCAGCACCGCATCGGCCTGGTAGACCAGCGAGGCCTCGGCGGCACCGTGGAGACCGGCGCCGGCGTCGGCCACGCGCGCCTCGGCCTCGGCGAACGTGACCGGTGACAGCGGCGCGGACTCGAGCAGATCCGACGCGACGAGCACGCGCGCGTCGGCGGTGGCGTGGTCACGGAGGTGGTGTCCCGCGCTGTCGAAGCGGTCTGCCAGCGCCCGCATCGCGGCGTAGGACGCGGCCAGGCCGGCGATGCCGCCGGTGACGTCGGTGATCGGAGGGATGCGGCGCCGGCGGCTCATCGCACCGGCCATCACCGTGCCGCCGCGACCCAGCGGGCCACCTCGTGCGCGAGGTCGCCCGGTCGTCCGGGCTGGAGGCGCACCATCGGCCGCGTCGCCGCGCCGACGCACTCGACGTACGGCGTGAGCGCGTGCCAGCCGTTCGTCAGCAGCACCCAGGAAGCCCAACCGATCCGGCGCCGGGACGGCACGAGCCCGACCAGCCGGAGCCTGCCCGAGGTCTCACGGTGCAGTCGGCGGAGCGGCTCGCGCAGCTGCGGGTCGGCGCGGTCGACCAGCACGTCGTACAGGTCGGGACGGTGCTCGCACAGGGCGCGCCCGGTGGCCACCACGAGCTCCCAGGGGAGGCCGGGCCAGTCGACCCGCGACTCCTGCTCGCGTCCCGGACACAGGAGCTCCAGCTCACCGCTCCAGTCGTCGAGCGTCACGGTCCTCGTCGCGACCCGACCGCGGTCGAGGACCCCGATGACGACGCTCTGTTCCTGAAGCAGGTGGCGGGCGTGCAGTCGCTCCGTCGACGCGCCGCGGCGGACCGCCCGGTCGACGTCGACGACCAGTCCGACGGTGGTCATGCCACCCTCGGCAGGCGGACGTCGAGCCAGGCGCGGCTGCCGGTGGGTGGCGGGTCGAAGTGGTGGGCCCAGTGGTCGACGGCATCGGGCAGGACGTGACCGACCAGGTGGGCGACTCCCGACGCGGCCGAGTCGAGGAGCCGGAGCGCCCGGTGCTCGATGGCCGCGATCATCTCCTTCACGTGGTCGACCTCGCGGGCGTGGTGGTCCAGGGCGTCGGCAGCCGCGTCGTGGGCGGCCGCGCACGCGAGCAGCCGGACCGCGTGGTCGCCGGACATCCGGCGCATGGCATCGGCCGCGAGCCCGGTCCACGGCACCGTCTGGGCGCGGCCGGCCAGCTCGTGCGCCTCGTTGCGGATCTCGTCGCCCCTCTCCCGCAGCTGCCGGGCGAGTCGACGAATGATGGAGGTGTCGCCGTACATCGTGCTGCTCCTCTCCGGTGGCCCCCGAGTGCCGCCGTACCGCAAGCACTGCCCGGCGGTGCCGGCCCGGAAACCGTCGCGATCCGGAGCTGTGGACGACCCTCGGTAAACTCCGGCATGGCGACCCATCCCCGCTCGCGTCGACACGGACGAGGAGACGTGACCCCGTGACGTTCGACGTCCACCAGCTCGACCTGTTCGTGCTGGTCGGGGCCGGGGTCACGTTGCTGGCGATCCTCGCGGTCCGGCTCAGCTCCCGGGCGGGTCTGCCGAGCCTGCTGCTCTACCTGCTGATGGGCGTGGCGCTGGGGGAGAACTTCGTCGGGATCACCTTCGAGAACGCCGAGCTGGCGCACGCGCTCGGGTTCGCCGCGCTGGCGCTGATCCTGGCCGAGGGCGGACTGACGACGAGCTGGGACGCGGTGCGTCCGTCGATGCGGCTGGGTCTGTCGCTGGCGACCCTCGGGGTCGGGGTCTCGGTGGCGATCGTCGCCCTCGGAGCACACGTCGTGCTCGGGCTGTCGTGGCAGCTGTCGGTGCTGCTGGGCGCGGTCACCTCGCCGACCGATGCCGCGGCGGTGTTCTCGGTGCTCCGCGGGCTCCCCGTGTCGCAGCGGCTGGTCGGGGCTCTCGAGGCGGAGTCGGGCTTCAACGACGCGCCGACGGTCGTCCTGGTCACGCTGATCTCCACCGGATCCGTCGCCGAGCACGGCGTCGTGGCGACCGGACTGGTGATCGTCTTCGAGCTGGTCACCGGCACGGCGGTCGGCGTCGTCGTCGGGTTCGGCGGGGCGTGGCTGATGCGCCGGGCGGCGCTGCCGTCGTCCGGCCTGTACCCGCTGGCGGTCCTCTGCCTCACTCTCCTGGCGTACGGCGCCGCCGCGGTGTCCCACGCGTCGGGCTTCGCCGCGGTGTACGTCGCCGCCCTCGTCCTCGGCAACTCCGAGCTGCCGCACCGGATCGCGACCCGGTCGTTCGCGGAGGGCGTGGCCTGGCTGGCGCAGATCGGACTGTTCGTGATGCTCGGCCTGTTGCTCACGCCCAGCCGCATCACCTGGTCGGTGGTCGGCATCGCCGTCGCAGGCAGCCTGCTGCTGACGTTCGTCGCCCGGCCGGTCACGGTGTGGGTGAGCGCGGTCGTGCAGCCGATGCCCTGGCGCGAGATCGCGTTCGTCTCCTGGGCCGGGCTGCGTGGCGCCGTGCCGATCGTGCTCGCGACGATCCCGTTCGCCGAAGGGGTCACCGATGCCGAACGCCTCTTCGACATCGTGTTCGTGATCGTGGTGATCTCCACGCTGCTCACCGGCCCGACCCTGCCCGTGGTCGCGCGGTGGCTCGAGGTCTCCCGCCAGCTCGAGCCGCGACAGCTCGACCTCGAGGTCGCGCCGCTCGAGCGGGTCAACGCCGACATGCTCCAGGTGACGATCAGCCCGGTGTCGCGGCTGCACGGCGTCGAGGTCGGCGAGCTGCGACTGCCCGAGGGGTCGTCGGTCTCCATGGTGGTGCGCGACGGGCGCACGATCGTGCCCGAACGCCGTACCGTCCTGCGCCGCGGGGACGACGTCCTCATCGTCACGCCGCACGGACAGCGCCAGACCACCGTCGACCGTCTCCGCATCGTCTCCGCCCACGGCCGCCTGGGCCGATGGCTCGGCGATTAGGGCGACGTCAGGCGGTGGGGGGTGAGCAGATCGTGGTGGTCGTGGTGACCCTGGTCGACTGCTTGCCCTGCACCAGCTGCTGGAACTGCGGGCCGACCAGGACGATCACGCCCGGCCCGCTGTGCTGCTTGTCGACGATGCTCGCGTGGAAGCCGAGTCGGCTGGCCACGAGCTGGACGGCCGGGTTCGTGCGGTCGGAGGTCCAGATCTGGGCATAGTGGACGATCGTGCCTTTGGGGGCGTTGCCGACCGCGCCCGGGCCGAACCCCTGGTCCTCGAAGGCCGACATCGTGCTCTCGGCGAGGCCCACGCGGTCACTGGCGTTGAACACACTGACCGTCACCATCGGCGCCGACACCCGGTCGCCGGGATGGAGGGTCGTCGGGTAGCAGGCCTTCTGGGCCGCCTTGTGCGGAAAGGGCTTGGTCAGTGCCGCCCACCCCCAGGTGACCCCGAGCACGACGAGCACGCCGAGGACGGCCATGGTGAGCAACGTCTTGACGTGGATGTTCATCGCCCCGGGTCCGCCGTTCACCCGGCGTCGGCCATCTCGTGGACCCTCGCGTGCAGCACGTGCCGTTGCTGCAACGCCGCGCGCAGTGCGCGGTGGAGCCCGTCCTCCAGGTAGAGCTCGCCCCGCCACCGGACGACGTGGGCGAACAGGTCGCCGTAGAACGTCGAGTCCTCGTCGAGCAGGGTGTCGAGGCGCAGCGTGTCCTTCGTCGTGACCAGCTCGTCGAGACGCACCTGACGCGGGGGGAGTGCCGCCCAGGCCCGCGACGTGAGCTCGTGCGGAGGGTACGGCCGACCGTCACCCACCCGCTTGAAGATCACGCGGCGAGTCTACGCAAGGCCCATCCGCCGCCCGGTTGACTAGATTTCACCCCGTGACCGAGAACCCGATCGCCGCGGCCGTCGCCACCGGGTATGCATTCACCGCGCCGGCGCTGGAGCTCGGCGCTCTCATGCTCGACGAGACGAACCTGTCCGACGTCCACATCAAGATCCCGCTCGGCATGCTCAATCGGCACGGACTCGTTGCCGGCGCGACGGGCACCGGCAAGACCAAGACGCTGCAGCTGATGGGCGAGCAGCTCTCCGCGAACGGCGTCCCGGTGTTCGCCGCGGACATCAAGGGTGACCTTTCGGGCATGGCCGATCCTGGCGCCGAGGACGACAAGATCAAGGCGCGCGCGGCGTCGGTCGGCCAGGCCTGGGAGGCGAAGGGCTTTCCGGTCACGTATTACGCACTCGGCGGCCAGGGCACCGGCATCCCGCTGCGCGTCACCATGACGTCGTTCGGCCCGACCCTGCTGAGCAAGGTGCTCGGGCTGAACGAGACGCAGGAGTCAAGCCTCGGCCTGGTCTTCCACTACGCCGACACAGCCGGGCTGCCCCTGTTGGACCTCAAGGATCTGCGCGCGGTGGTCCACTACCTCGACAGCGACGAGGGCAAGCCCGATCTCAAGGAGCTCGGCGGGCTGTCGAGCGCCACCGCCGGGGTGATCCTGCGTGAGCTGATCGCATTCGAGAACCAGGGCGCCGACGCCTTCTTCGGCGAGCCGGAGTTCGAGTCGTCCGACCTGCTGCAGGTCGCACCCGACGGGCGCGGCATGGTGTCGATGGTCGAGCTGCCCAACCTCCAGGATCGGCCCGCGCTGTTCTCCACGTTCCTGATGTGGTTGCTCGCCGACCTGTTCCACGACCTGCCCGAGGTCGGCGACGGCGACAAGCCGAAGCTGGTGTTCTTCTTCGACGAGGCGCACCTGCTGTTCGACGACGCGTCCAACGCCTTCCTCGACCAGATCGCCCAGACTGTGCGGCTGATCCGGTCGAAGGGCGTCGGCGTCTTCTTCGTCACGCAGAGCCCGACCGACGTACCGGACGACGTGCTAGCGCAGCTCGGCTCGCGGGTCCAGCACCAGCTTCGCGCTGCGACGCCGAACGACGCCAAGGCGCTGAAGGCGACGGTGAACACCTACCCCACGTCGTCGTACGACGACCTCGGCAAGGTGATCCTCTCCCTCGGGATCGGCGAGGCGGTGGTCACGGTCATGAACGAGCGGGGAGCGCCGACGCCGGTGGCCTGGACCCGACTGCGTGCACCCGAGTCCTTGATGGGTCCTGCCGACGCCGCCGCGATGGACGCCGCCGTGAAGTCCAGCCCGGGGTGGCCGACGTACTCCCAGGTCGTCGACCGCGAGTCGGCCAGCGAGAAGCTCGCCGCCCGGATCCAGGCCGGCGCGGAGAAGGCCGCGGCTGAGTCGGCCAAGGCCTCTGGCAAGCCCGCGCCGAAGCCGAAGGCGGCCAAGCCCCAGGACAGCACCTTCGAAAAGGTCGTGAAGTCGTCGACCTTCAAGTACGCCGTCCGGTATGCCGCGCGCGAGGCGGTGCGGGGGATGTTCGGCATCGGGCGCCGCTGAGCCGTACGCCGGTCACTGCGCCGGGAAGCCCCGGAAGACGCCGTCGCTCTCGACGCTGTCGGCGAAGTCGCGGAAGTCCATGTTGGCGATGGAGAGGTTGGCCTCGATCGACGCGAGCTCGGTCACCGCACAGCGGAACGACCGCCCCAGGAACGTCTCGAGAAGCGCCGCGTCCTCCTCGTCGGTCACCGAGAGGTCGACGTACAGCACCGTGAGCTCGCCGCCGGTGTCTGCCTCGGCCATCGTGCGGGCGTCTGCGAGAAGCACGTAGCCGCGTACGTCCGCGAGGTCGGCGAGGTCACGAGCGAGCGAGTCGGCGGTGGCGCCCTCGAGGTCGCGGGCGTCGACGGCGACGACGTTGGGCTCGTAGGGACCGTACGGCGAGCCGTCGAACAGGACCGGCTGGCGCACCTCCGCCACGACCCGCCGCCACACGGCGTCGTCGGAGAAGTCGGTGCGCAGCAGCGCAGTGGCGCCGTTGTCGAAGGGCTCGGCGAGATCGGTGAGGTCCACGACTCGCAGTATGGCGAGGCGCCTTCCCCTGGGGTGAGCCCAAGCGCCCCGGGCCGGCATCACGACGAAGGCTCGCGCCAGGCGAGCTGGACGACCTCGGTGCCGCGATCACGGGTGACCAGTCGGCCGCGACCGGGCGGCGCGGGTGCCGGCCGGACGTTGCCGATCAGCGCGCCCTCGTCGGGGCTGCCCGACAGCACCAGCCCGGGCATCGCGAGGTCGCGCAGCGACTGGATCACCGGCTCGTACAGTGCCCGCGACGCACCCCCCGCGCGGCGGGCGACGACCAGGTGCAGGCCCACGTCGCGCGCCTGGGCCAGCAGCGGCTGCAGCACCTGGACCGGTGAGCTCTGCGTGGTCGCGACCAGGTCGTAGTCGTCCACCACGCAGTACACCTCGGTGCCGGTCCACCACGAGCGGTGGCGCAGCTGCTCCGGGGTGACGTCGGGCCCCGGGATGCGGTTCTCGAGGTACGACGCGAGCTCGGCCAGCGTGGGCGTCGCCTGCGCCGCGGAGGTCAGGTAGTGGAGCAGGTACTCCTCCGGCACCTCGCCGAGGAGGGACCGGCGGTAGTCGACGACGACGAGCTGGGCCTGCTTCGGCGTCCGGGTACGCATCACCTCGTGCACATAGTTGCGCAGCGCCGCGCTCTTGCCCGACCGGCCGTCGCCGAAGACCAGCCAGTGCGGCTCCGTGTCGGGGTCGAGCCCGATCGGCGCCAGCTCCCGCTCGTCGACGCCCAGAAGCAGCCGCCCGCACGCCCGCGTCTGCTCGGTCGCCTGGTCGAGCAGGTCGTCGACGGTGAGCAGGGCGGGCAGGAGCCGCAGCTTCGGGCCCGCCGGCCCGCGCCACGCCGCCTCGACCTCCTTGACCAACCTCTCGACGCCGCTCCCCAGAGTCGCCGGGTCCGGGTCACCGTCGATCCGGGGCAGGGCGGACAGGACGTGGAGCTTGCCGGGCACGATGCCGCGGCCGGGCCGCCCGGGCGGCACCAGCAGGGCCAGCCTGCGGTCGATCTCGGAGTCCATCGGGTCGCCGAGCTTGAGCTCGATCCGGGTACCGAGCAGGTCGCGCACCGCCGCGCGGTAGTCGGCCCAGCGCGACGACGTGGTCAGCACGTGGACGCCGAACGTCAGCCCGCGGGAGGCGAGCTGCTGCAGCTCGAGCTCGAGGTCGTCGAAGTCGGCTCGGAGCGTGCTCCAGCCGTCGACGACCAGGAACACGTCGCCCCAACCGTCGTCGGCGCGCCCGTCGGCCCGGTGGGCCCGGTAGGTCTCGACGGAGTCGATGCCGTGGGCCCGGAAGAACGCCTCCCGATGGTCGACGACTCCGGTGACCTCGGCGACGATCCGGCGTACGACCTCGGGCTCGGACCGCGTGCCGACGCCGGCGACGTGCGGCAGGGACTCCAGGGCCGCGAAGGTGCCACCGCCGAAGTCGAGCACGTAGAACTGCGCCTCCAGCGGCGTCGTGGTCAGGGCGAGGCTGGTGACCAGGGTGCGCATCAGGGTGCTCTTGCCGCTGCGCGCCCCGCCGACGACCGCGACGTGGCCGCCGGCCCCCGAGAGGTCGACGGTCAGGGTGTCGCGGCGTTGCTCGCGCGGTCGGTCGACGGTGCCGAGCGGAGCGGCGAGGCCTCCGCACGACCGCCACTGCCGCGAGACGAGCCCGTGCTCCGGGTCGGGCGCGAGGTCCGGCATCAGGGCGTCCAGCGTGTCCGGGACGTCGAGCGGCGGCAGCCACACCTGGTGGGCCGCAGGGCCGAAGCCCTGCATCCGGCCGACCGCGACCTCGAGCAGAGTCTCCTGCTCACCGGCGGGTACGGCGACCGGCTCGGGCTCCGGTCCGGGCCCCGGCTCCGGTGGCGACGAGATCAGCACCTCCGCGATCGTCCAGGGCAGGATGCCGCGGACGACTCCGGCCTCGTCGCGGACGACCGCCCGGGTGCGGCCGGCCGCCGGACCCGAGACGTAGGCGCCCGTGAACCTCAGCAACGTCGACTGGTCCGGCTTGAGGAGCCCGAGCCCCGGCATCGCCGGCAGCTCGTAGGCATCCGGGACCCCGAGCACGGTGCGCGACTCCTGGGCGGAGAAGGTGCGCAGCCCGAGCCGGTAGGACAGGTGTGACTCGAGTCCGCGGAGCCGTCCCTCCTCCAGCCGCTGCGAGGCGAGCAGCAGGTGGAGCCCGAGCGAGCGCCCCAGCCGGCCGATGGCGACGAAGAGGTCGATGAACTCCGGCTTCGCGGAGAGCATCTCGGAGAACTCGTCGACCACGATGAACAGCGACGGGAGCGGCGCCAGCGGTTCGCCGGCGATGCGGGCCCGCTCGTAGTCGCGCACCGAGGCGTAGTTGCCGGCCCGCCGCAACAGCTCCTGGCGTCGTACCATCTCGCCCGAGAACGCGTCCTGCATCCGGTCGACCAGGGTGAGCTCCTGGGCGAGGTTGGTGATCACCGCCGACACGTGCGGCATCGCCGACATCCCGGCGAACGTCGCGCCACCCTTGAAGTCGACCAGCACCATGTTCAGTTGCTCGGGCGAGTGGGTGAGGGCGAGTCCGAGGACGAGTGTCCGCAGGAGCTCGGACTTGCCGGACCCGGTCGCCCCGATCACCAGGCCGTGGGGGCCCATGCCCTGCTGGGCCGACTCCTTGAGGTCCAGGTGCACGGTGGTGCCGCCGTCGCCGAGCCCGATGGGCGCACGCAGCCGGTCGCGCGCGGGGCGCGGGCGCCAGGCGGTGACGGGGTCGTAGCGGTGGACGTCGCCCAGGCCCAGGAGGTCCATGAAGTCGGCCGGTCCGGCGATCTCACCGACGCTGGCCGGCTCGGCGTCCACGCCGGCCGTCACGACGTGCAGCGGAGCCAGCCGTCGCGCCAGCGCCTCGGCCGTCGCCAGGTCGCACCGGTCGGCGCCGGCGCGCACGGGCGCCTCGCGAAGCCGCAAGGCGCTGATACGTGGACGCCCGTCGTCGGTCTCGGCACGGTCGTCGAACAGCAGCCGCAGCCGCGAGCCGTCCTCGAGCTCGCCCCAGCGAGGCGGGAGGTCGAGCACCGTCATGCCGTGCAGCCCGTCGGGAGGGATCACGTGGTTGCGCGGCGGCAGCGTGGCCCCGTCCACCACGAACAGGATGTGCGGGTCGGGTGCTCGCTCGCCGGCACCGAACCGCGGTCGCTCGGCCAGGTCCTGGGGGAGCAGGGCGGCGAGGTCGGCGAGCCGCGTGCCGACCATCCGCCGGGGCCCGACCGCGTCCGAGGCGCGGGCCGACAGCGCGTGCGGCAGCCACTTGACCCAGTCCCACTCCGGAAGCGCGTCCTCCGACGCGAGCACCGCGATCGCCAGGTGCTCCGGTGACTGGAACGCGGCGGCCGAGCAGAGCATCGCCCGCGCCAGCGACCGCGCCTCGTCCTCGGCACCGCAGATCTCGATCCGGTCGCAAGCACGCAGGTCGACCGCCGCCGGCAGGTTCGGCTGGACCCGGTGTACGGCGAGCAGCCGATGAAGCGCGGACGTCGCTGCCGGGTCGACCCGGTCGATCGGGGTCGAGTCCGGTGGCACCAGCTCCACCGAGAGCGGCCGGCTGCACACGCCGTACCGCACGTGGAGGAACTCCTCGTCGGTGGCCGCGCGCTCCCACACCCGTGACCCTTCGTCGGCCAGGACCGGCAGCGCGCGGGGGTCGGGGTGCAGCCACAGCAGTGCGGCCCGCTGCCGGGCGGCGGCGTCGCGGGCGATCGTGCGGACGGTGCCGAGGTGGCGCAGGTACTCCGTGCGGCTGCCCGTCACCGCCTGCGTGCGCTGTTTCCGCTGTCGGTCGAGCTGTACGACGATGAAGCCCAGCGTCGCGAACAGGAACATCCCTGCTGCCAGGAAGCTGCGGCCCTGCCCGCCCGGCGTCGAGCTGCCCATCGTCGCGACCAGCACGATCGAGCCGAGGCTGCCGAGCATCGGAACGGCGTTCATCAGGACGCCGCTCGCGCCCTCCGCCACGTCGATCTCCGGCGGGGCCTGGATCACGATCTCGCCGGTCGGCAGCTCCGGCCGGTCGGCCCGGCCGCGCGGGCGAACGGCGGTCATGACGGCCTCCCGAGCTCGACGGACGACGGTTGTCGAGCCTAGGAGTTTGCGGCGGGGCCCGGGCCCTCTTCGCACAGCCCCCGGCCCGCCTGTGGATGACGCGCGCAGGGTCGCCGCGGATGGCGCAGGCTTGCTCGCGCACTCGACAGACGACGGGCACACCGCCCGCCACCGTGCAGAAGGAGGTAGATGATGACATCGACGACGTCGGCATCATTGATGGGACAGGCGGCGGGCGCGCTCTCCGCTGCGGCCGCGCTCGTGGCCGAGGCCCGACAGGACTTCGACCGGCTGGACCGGGACCTCGTCGCACACCTCGACCAGGCGCGTTCGGCGTGGTCGGGTCGAGGTGGCTCGGCCTTCCTCTCGCTGGGTGCGACCTGGGCACAGCAGCAGCGCGCCATCGTGGCTGCGCTGGATCGCTTCGAGGACTCTCTGAGGTCGACCGAGCGGGACAACACCGACACCGACGAGGTCCAGTCGGCGGCCTTCACCCAGCAGCTGCGCCGACTCGGTTGAGTCGACCGACCACGGAAGGACCGACATGGACCTCGACGGACTGAAGGTCGCCCACGGTGGCCTCGACGAGACGGCCGATGACCTCGGCAGGGTCGTTGCCCGGATCGACGCGCGGATGCAGCGGCTCGAGGCGGAGCTCGAACCACTGCGGACGAGCTGGGTGGGCGATGCCCAGCAGGCCTACGAAGCGGCCAAGGCGCGCTGGGACGCGGCGATCCACCAGATGCGCGACGTGCTGGCGCAGACCTCGCTCCAGGTGATGCGGTCCAACGCCGAGTACCGAGCTGCCGACGCGCGTGGCGCCCGCTCGTTCGAGCTGTGAGCCGTCCTCGTGCTCGCGCCCTCCGAGTGGCAGTCCTGTGGACCGACCGGGTCGGCGGCAACGCCGTCCTCTTCCGCACCGGTGCGGGTGACGGTGACCTCGGGTCGGAGACGGGTCGACGTGGCCCTCCCGGGGCCCGTGCCGATCGCGGAGCTCGTCCCCGAGCTGGCCCGACGCCTGGGGGTGGTCAACCCGGCGACCACCCACCACCGCTGCGTCACCCGCACCGTCGACGGCCGTGTGCTCCGCGCGGACCTCGGCGTGTCGGCCCAGGGCGTCGAGCACGGCGACATCCTGCTGATCACAGCCGTGGCCGCCGACCACCAGATCCCGCGGTACGACGATCCCGCCGAGGCCATGGCACAGGTCGCCTCGGAGGTGCCGCCGTGGAACCCGCGCGCGGCGTGCTGGGCTCACCTCGTCGCCGCGGCATCGCTTCTCGTGGTCGGGGCCGGCTGTGCGTCCACCCGACGAGGGGACCCCTGGGCGTTCTGGTCGTCCCTGCTGGTCGCAGGAGCGTTGGTGCTGGCCGCCGCGGCATTCTCACGACTGCGGGGCGAGACGGCGCTCGCGATCGTCCTCGCCTACGTCGGGTGCGGGTACGCCGCCGTGGCGGGAATGCTCTTCGTGGGGCAGGGACCGCTCGGCGCGGCGGCCGTGGTCGACGCCGGGGCGTCGGTGGCCGTCACCGGCTTGCTGACGTCCGCCGTGCTGGTCGGCGATGGGTGTCTCGCCATGCTGCCGGCGGTGGTGACGGGGACGGTCGTGGCCGCAGTTGCCGGGCTGTCAGAGGTCGCCCGGGTGGAGTCGGCTCCGATGCTGTCCGGCCTGCTCGTGCTGGTCGTCCTAGGGTGGGACGGCCTTCCCTGGTTGTGCCTGAGCACCGCCGGAGCGGGGCGGCACGTGCTCATCCCTGCCGACCAGCCCTCTCTCGACACCGCCGTGAGCATCGACCTCGAGCGGGTGTCCGCGCACGCCCGACGTGCCCGCCGACTCCTGACCGTCGGATCGGCGACGAGCGGAGCGCTGCTGGTCCTCCTGGCGCCCTTCGCGGTCTCGCTCGGGCCGCCGGGGCCGGCGGTTCCGCTGCTCGGGGCCGCAGTGGTGATGCTGCGTGTGCGTCGTTCCCGGGCGGCGGTCGACGTCGGAGTCGGCCTGGCGTCCGGTGTGCTCACGGTCTCGTTCACGCTGGTCTCGTGGGCCTGGCGAGCCGCTGACTGGCGGCCGATCATCGGCACCGGAGCCGCCGCTCTCGGACTCGTGGTCCTCGTCGAGGTCCTCGGCTCGTCCGGCGCGGGCATGCGACGCACCTGGCTCGGAGACCTCGTCGAGCGCGCCGCCCTGGGGGCACTCGTGCCGAGCCTGCTGCTCGGACTGGTGCTCACCGGTGGAGGGTCGTGACCTCCGACGATGCACCCCTACCGTGTGCTGGCGGAGGCGGAGGCCTTTCACCGCCGCCGGCTCGTGGCCGCATTCACGTCGGGGCAGACCGACGGCGCTCGCTCGCGCTCGCCGGCCTCGGGTCGCTGCCTCGTCGGCGGCCTCCTGCTCTCGGCGGTCTGTGCCGCCGCGGTCGCCGCCGGCGGTCACGCCTGCGGCCACCCCGACCTCACCTGGGAGCACGGCTCGGTCTCCGTCTCGTGGTGAAGCCGCCACCGGCCCCCTGCGGACGTCCGTTCGGTCGGCCGTCGGCGGTTCCGTCCTCGTCGCGCGGGAAAGCGTGGCACGATCCGCTCGACGATGGTCGGGACGAGACGTCCGGCGGCTCTCACCGCCCTCGGTCCCGGCTCGGTACGGGGGGACAGATGAACGACCCGGGTTTCTGCACGCAGTGCGGGATGCAGCGGGTGGCGGGCACCCGGTTCTGCACGAGCTGTGGGGCGCCGCTGGCCGAGCCGGCACCGGTGGCACCGGCGGCACCGGCGGCACAGCCGGCACAGCCGGCTCCGGCGGCACAGCCGGCACAGCCGGCTCCGGCGGGCGGTGGTGCCGAGGTCCGTCTCGGCGACACCACCTTCACCTGGCCGGTGCCCGACCGCTCGGTGAACCTCAACGGTCGCGCGATGAGCCTCGAGATCGTCCTCGCCGCCGCGCTCTACGGGATCGGCGCGCTGTGGCTGCTGATCTCGGTGCACAGTGCGATCTCGGTCCTGCCCGACCTGGTCTCGGGCCTGTTCGGAGGGGCGCTGGAGTTCTTCATCTCGTGGCTCGTCCTCCTGGTCCTGACGCTCGTCTTCTACGTGATCGGGCTGCTCGCCTACACGTCGTACTCGCTCTTCCGCAACGACCCCGTCGGGCGCGGGCTCTCGACGGTGATCACCGCGACCCTGTTCCTGATGTGCTTCGGCGACACCGGCTCCGCCACCGTGGTGCTGCTGACGCTGATCTCGGGGGCCTGCACCGTCACCCTCTTCCTGTCGCCGTGGGCCCGGCGTGCCATGGACGGCGAGCGCCGTCAGGGCAGGCCGTGGCCGGTGGTGCTCAGCCAGACGCTGACGTTCTCGTTCTTCGTGCTCACCGGGCTGCTCGGGCTCGGTTTCCTGCCCGGTCTGAGGTACGCCGACGTCGTCGGCGCCAAGGTGATCGTCTTCGTGCTCTTCGCGATCGCCGGGTCGGGAGCCGCCGTGTACGGCGCGCAGCTGCTGGTCAAGACCCCCCACCGCAGGGGTCGCGTCCTGGTCAGCGGTGCCTGGGCGATGGTGTTCGTCGCCGAGCTCGTCGCCGGCTCCGGCTCCGGCACGGCGATCACCCTCGCTCTGCTGTGTGGTGGCGCCCTGCCGCTCTGGCTCGCGCCGAGTGCCCGGCGCTGGTTCGGCGACCCGCCGCTCGCGCTGGCGACAGCGGGCCCGACGAGCTGAGCTCCCCGTCACGCTCCGAGAACGGTGACCGCGGCCGACGCCGGGCCGTGTCGCTGCGTGGCGCCCAGCCTGACGACGTACGTCGTGCGTGTGGCGCGGGCAGGCACCACGAAGATCACCGAGCCTGACGCGTCGAGCGGGCCATGCCGCATCCGCACCAACCGGCCGCCGACCCGGCGGAGGAGGACCACGCGGTCACCCGCCCGAGCCCCGGTGACGGCTGCGGCGATGCTGACCGTGTCCGTTGACCGAGAGGCAGACGCGCCCATCCTGGGCAGCTCGACGATGCGCCAGACCGTGCTGTGCACGGCCTGGTCGGTGCGGAGCCGGAACCGTGTGGTCGCCGCGATCGGCGGCGTCGCGATCGACACGTGCCCGGCGGCGTCGGTGACCGCCTGGCCGACCGGCTTCCACCGGGCCGGCCCGCGTCGCAGCAGCACGACCCGACGACCGGGCAGCACGTCACCCGTGGCAGAGGTGACGGTGCCACCGATGACGGCCGTCCCGTCCACCACCACCCGCGACGCCGAGCCGTCGATGGTCAGCCCTGCAGGCGCAGGCGGTACGACGACCACCCGGGCGGCGGCGGCGGCGTGGCGACGGGTCGGCAGCAGCCGGACGGCGTACGTCGCCCGGCGCCGCGGTGTCCTCACCGCGATCGAGGCCGAGCCGGACGCGTCGAGCCGCGCCCGGCGTACCAGGACGGTGCGACCGGCCAGGTGCCGGTAGACCTGGACCCGGTCGCCGGGCGCAGATCCCTGCGCCGCCGCGGCCAGGGTCGTCGTCGTGCCCCCGACGTCGGCGGTGACGGCCACCACCGGCACCATCCGGACCAGCCACGGTGTGCTGGTGACGCCGCGGTCGGCCTTCCACCGGAGTTTCACCGTCCGCGTGATCGCGGGCGTCGTCGCAGCTGCGAGGCCCGAGCTGTCCGTGGTCGCGTCGAGCACTCGGCGCCAGTGCCTGGGCCCGCGCGCCTGGAGCACCACCGGCTGTCCGGCGAGAGCTGCTCCACTCGCGTCGGTGACCAGGCAGGTCAGGGTCACGGTCTGGCCGAGGTCGACCCGGTGGGTGGGGGCGCTCATCGTCATCGCGGAGGCGGCGCCGCCACTCGAGCCCGTCGGTGTCGACGTCGGACCCGAGCTCGGACCGTCCGAGGGGCCGCTCGACGCGCCGACCTGCCCACGGCGGTGGTGATGGCCGGCCGCAGACGGGCTCGATGAGCCGGAGCCGGTCGGGCCACCGGCCGGGCCGCTGGTCGGGCCGCTGGTCGGGCCGCTGGTCGGGCCGTCGCTCGGTGCCGTCGAGGGGCCGCCCGAGCCGGCCGATTCCGGACCGACCCGCGGCCCCGACGCGTCCGGCCGGTGCCGGCCGTCGCCGTCCGGAGCGGGTGCGCCGATCACCGTGTGCGCGATCTGCTGCACGGGGTCGGGGAGGTGTCCGGTGTACGCCGCGGCCACGCCGCTGGTCAGCGCGACCGTGACCACGACCGCCGTACCGCCGGCACCGAGACGCCCGGCGGCACGGCGCGGGAGCGACCGGACCGTGGATCCTCCGGCGTCGCGGAACGCCGCGAGGTACCGCTCCTCGTCGGCGAGCTCGGTGGCGGTGCCCGGTGTCCGGAGCGCGCGGACGAGGTCGTCGCCCTCCCACGTGGACAGGTCGTCGGGCCGGTCGTCGTGCTGGTCGTCGGGCTGGGTCATCTCACACCACCTCTCTGCCGTGAACGCGTTGCCGTCGGCCGTCGGACGAGGTCGATCGGACGCGGGGGTCGCGCGACAGGGACTTCAGGGCGCGGTGCACGGCCACCCGCACGGCACCCGGCTTCTTGCCGACGAGCTCGGCGACCGCAGCCACGTCGAGACCCGCGACCACGCGCAGCATCACCATCTCCGCCTGGTCCGGCGGGAGGGTGGCGACCAGGCGCAGCGCCGCCGACGTCGCCTCTCGCTCGACCGCGAACTGCTCGGCGCTCGGGACGGCGTCGGCCCGGGCGTCGTACGGCTCGGCCACCGGTACGACGGGCCGCGACGCCCGAGCGCGGCCCTGGTCGACCGCACGGTGCCGAGCGACGGTGAACAGCCAGGCCCGGAACTCCGGCACCCCGCCCCGAAAGCCCCGCAGGTCGCGCACCACCTGGAGCCAGGTCTCGGCCGCGATGTCCTCCGGGGCCTCGTCGCCGCGCACCGCGAGGTAGCGCAGCAGGGGCGGGTGGAGCGTCCGCCACAGCACGCTGAACCCTGCCTCGTCCCCGTGCCGAGCGAGGCCCAGCGCGTGCTCGAGGTCTGGTGCGGTCGAAGGGCGGGCAGGCTGCCGCCCACCGGTCCGGTCCCCCGTGGAGTCGGACTGGTGGGCGGCGTCCGGGGGCTGGCGTTCCAGCGCCGGTCCCTCTCGCGGTGTTCGGACGGCCTCAGGAGACGACGGTCCCGCTGCTGCTCGGCGAGAACCGCGGGCCACCCGCATAGGCGAGACGGTAACCGGTCCCCGGGGCCGGAGCCTCGTGGAACTTCACCAGCCCGTTGCGATTGGTCGTGGCCGTCCCTGCGTCGGTCCAGTCGGGCGAGCCCGGCGCCTGCGCCCACAGGATGATCGGACGGTGGGCGAGGGGGTGTCCTCCGCCCAGCAGCACGCCGCTCACCACGAACTCGGTGGGCGTCATCCGGCCGCGGATCGAGAGTGAGGTCGGGATCCGTACCGAGACCCGGGCGGCGGGGCTGAGCGCCCCGCGAACCCCGGTCGACGCGATCAGGTGCAGCCGGTAGACCGTCGACACCCGGGGGCTCGCCGTGAACGAGACCGAGCCGTCGTCCGCGGTCGTGCCGGACCCGACCACGGTCACATGGTGGTGTCCCACACGCCGCGCGAGGAGCTTCACGGTGGCGCCGGCGATCGGCGTACCCTCGTCGCTCGCGACGCCCGAGATGGTGGTGGTGTCGCCGCGGTCGATCAGGGTGGGATCGGCGGTGATGGAGACGTCGGGGCGGGTGAGGATCCGGACGATCGCGCTGTGCGAGGGCCGGAGCAGTCCCGTGCCGAGGAAGACGAGCTGGTAC
>JAICSK010000143.1 GCA_025936915.1 Nocardioides sp. | reverse complement strand
GAGTCCGTGAGGTGGGCCAGGTCGGTCGCCATCCTGTCGGCGGCCATCGTGTACTGCGTGAGGTCGTTGGTCCCGATCGACAGGAAGTCGACGACCTCCAGCATCCGATGGGCCAGCAGCGCCGCCGACGGCACCTCGACCATCACGCCCGGCTTGAGGCCCCGGGAGCGGACGGCCTCGGCGAACTCGGCGGCCTCGGCGACCGTCGCCACCATCGGCGCCATCACCCAGGTCTCGGTGCCCGTCTCCTTCGCCGCTCCGGCGATGCCGTCGAGCTGACGCGCCAGCAGGTCCGGGTTGCCGAACGCCAACCGGAGGCCACGCACGCCCAGCGCGGGGTTCTCCTCCCCCTCGTGGGTCGCGAACGCCACCGGCTTGTCCGACCCGGCGTCGAGCGTGCGCACCACGACGTACCGGTCCGCGAACGGCGCCAGCACCTCGCCGTAGATCGCCGTCTGCTCCTCGACAGTGGGCTCGTCGGCCCGGTTGAGGAAGCACAGCTCGGTGCGGAACAGCCCGACGCCCTCGACGGGCCCGGTGGCGGCGACCCGGGCCGTCTCGCCGTCGGCGACGTTGGCCAGAACTTTCACCCGCGTGCCGTCGGCGGTCTCGCCCGGGCCGGTCCAGCCGACGAGGGCCTCGCGCTCGGCCCGGTCGGCCTCGACCAGGCCGAGGGCCGTTTCGGGGTCGGGCGAGGGCTCGACCGTGCCGGCCACGCCGTCGACCAACACCGGCGTCCCGGCGGGCAGCGTCATCGCGCCCGCCGTCCCCACCACGCACGGGATCGCGAGCTGCCGGGCGATGATCGCGGTGTGGCTGGTCGGGCCGCCGCGCTCGGTCACCAGCGCCACGATCACCTGCGGGTCGAGGGTCGCGGTGTCGGAGGGGGCCAGGTCCTCGGCGACCAGGACGACGGGGGTGTCGGGCATCTGGACGCCGGGCTCGGGCTCACCGACCAGATGGGCGACCACCCGGCGTTCGATGTCGCGCAGATCGGTGACCCGCTCGGCCATCAGGCCTCCCATCGACGAGAACACCTGCACGAACTGCTCGACACCCGCGTGCACCGCCGCGAGCAGGTCGTCCCCGCTCCGCAGGTGCTTGCGGACTGCCGAGCGCAGCCCCTTGTCGCGCGCCAGGCCGGCACTCGCGGTGAGCACCTCCGCGGCGGCGTCCGACGCCTTGTCCGCCCGCCGG
Source organism: Nocardioides sp. (assembly GCA_025936915.1). Classification (GTDB taxonomy): domain Bacteria; phylum Actinomycetota; class Actinomycetes; order Propionibacteriales; family Nocardioidaceae; genus Nocardioides. Next base: position 8,435 of record JAICSK010000143.1, on the reverse strand, counting down.
CCGAAGCCGTCCGCGACGGCCTCGGCGGCCTCGTCGTACGCCGCGAGCGCGCCGTCCTCGTCGTACGCCGACCCGTCGAAGCGCGCGATCGCGTCCGGCGAGACCTCGCCCCGCACGACGAGCGCGGGCGCGTACGCGACCCCCGGGACGACCGGGGTTCCGTGGAGGGCCGCGGGCGCGGCGGCCGTGGCCGACGACGAGTCGCTCATGGCGACACGCTGCCATGCCGGGCTTGACAAGTCAACACGTTCGGGCGTAAAACCACACATACACAGACGGGAGCCTGCGTTGACGATGTATGCCGAGGAGCGCCAGCAGGCGATCGCGCGACTGGTCAGCCAGCGCGGCCGGATGTCGGTCAACCAGCTGGCCCGAGAATACGATGTCACCACCGAGACGGTCAGGCGTGATCTGTCCACGCTCGAGCGGATGGGCCTGGTCCGACGGGTGCACGGTGGGGTGGTCCCGCCCTCGTCGCTGTCCTTGATCGAGGCCGGGTTGCGCGAGCGCGACCAGGTGAACACCGAGAGCAAGGAGCGGATCGCCCGGGCCGCGCTCGAGCAGCTGCCACCTCCCGGCGGCACCGTCATCCTCGACGCCGGCACCACGACCAGCCGGCTCGCCTCGCTGCTGCCCCCCGACCACTCCTTGACCGTGATCACCCACGGTGTCCCGATCGCCGCGCGGCTGGCCGGCCAGCGCCAGATCGACCTGCGCCTGCTGCCCGGACGGGTACGTCGTACCACCCAGGCCGCGGTGGGGGCCGACACCGTGGCGGCGCTCTCCCATCTGCGTGTCGACGTCTCGTTCGTCGGTACCAACGGCATCACCGCCGAGCACGGCTTCACGACTCCCGACCCCGACGAGGCGTCGGTCAAACGCGCCCTGATCGGGTGCGGGAGACGAGTCGTCGCCCTCGCCGACGCCTCGAAGTTCGGTGTCGAGACTGCGGTGCGGTTCGCGTCCGCGGGGGAGATCGACGTGATCGTCACCGACGGCGACGTGTCGTCTGCGGATCGTCGCTCGCTGACCAAGGCCGGCGTCGAGGTGGTCGTGGCATGAGCGGAGTCATCGGATGATCGTCACGCTCACGGCCAACCCGAGCCTCGACCGTACGGTGAACCTGGCCGGCCCTCTCGAACGCGGTGCCGTGCAGCGCGCCGAGTCGGTGATCTCGCAGGCCGGCGGCAAGGGCGTGAACATCTCCCGCGCCTGCGTGGCCGCCGACCTCCCGTCGATCGCGGTCCTCCCGGCGGGCAAGGGCGACCCGTTCGTGCTCGAGCTGCTGGCGGCGGGCATCGACTGCCGCCCGGTCGAGCACGAGGGCGACCTGCGGGTGAACATCACGATCACCGAGCCCGACGGCACGACCACCAAGCTCAACAGCCCCGGCCCCCAGGCCACCCCGCGGCTGCTGGAGCAGCTCGAGGAAGCCTTGGTGCTCCGAGCGAGCAGTGCCGACTGGACGGTGCTCGCCGGTTCGCTCCCACCCGGCGCCCCGCCCGACTGGTACGCCGAGCTGGTCACCGCGCTGCGCGCCGCCGGGGCCCGCATCGCCGTCGACACCAGCGACGCGCCGCTCAAGGCGCTCGTCGACGCCCTGCCCGACGGTGCGCCGCACCTGATGAAGCCCAACGGCGAGGAGCTGGCGTCGTTGACGGGGCACCAGGAGGACGACCTCGAGGCCGACCCGCTGGCCGCAGCCGACGCGGCCCGCGACCTGGTGTCGAAGGGCGTCGAGTCCGTGCTCGTCACCCTCGGCCCGCGCGGCGCCGTCCTGGTCAACGCCGGCGGCGCCTGGCACGCCTCTCCCCCACCGGTGACCGTCGTCAGCACCGTCGGTGCCGGCGACTCCAGCCTGTTCGGCTACCTCCTCGGGGACGTCGAAGGACGTGACCCCGCCCAACGACTCGCGCTCGCCGTCGCCTACGGCAGCGCGGCCGCCGGCCTGCCCGGCACGACCATCCCCCACCCCCGGCAGGTGCACCCGGACCGGGTCCACGTCGCCCGCCTCGAACCCCCATCAGGAAGCTGACCCATGTCCGACCTCATCACCACCGCCCTCGTGCGGCTCGACGCCGATCTCGGCACCGAGAAGCACGCCGTCATCAAAGCCCTCGCCTGGATCGCCGCCGATGCCGGCCGCACCACCGATCCCGACCAGCTCGCGGCCGACGCCATCACCCGCGAGGGCACCGCGCCGACCGGACTCGCCGGCGGCATCGCGATCCCCCACTGTCGCACGCCTGCCGTCTCCGAGCCGACGCTGGCGTTCGTCCGACTGCAACCGAAGGTGGAGTTCGGAGCCAAGGACGGCCCGGCCGACCTCGCGTTCCTGATCGCCGCACCGGCCGGCGGCGACGCGACGCACCTGCAGCTGCTGACCAAGCTCGCCCGCGCGCTGGTCAAGCCCGACTTCACCGCCGGGCTGCGCAGCGCCGCGACCGAGCAGGAGGTCGTCGACCTCGTCCTCGGGGTCGTCGGCGACGCACCGGCGCAAGCCGGCGGTGCTCCCACAGCCCCCGCCGGCGATGGCGCGACGTCGTTGGTCGCGGTCACCGCCTGCCCGACCGGCATCGCCCACACCTACATGGCCGCCGAGGCCTTGGAGGCGGCGGCCGCCAAGGCGGGCGTGACCATCGCGGTCGAGACGCAGGGCTCGGCCGGCTCCAAGCCGCTCTCGCCGGCAACGATCGCGGCCGCGTCCGCGGTGATCTTCGCCGTCGACGTCGGGGTCCGTGACCGTGGCCGGTTCGCCGGCAAGCCGGTGGTGTCGTCGGGTGTGAAGCGCGCGATCGACGACGGCGACGCGATGGTCGCCGAGGCGCTCCGCTACGCCGGAGACCCGAACGCTCCGCGCGTCGAAGGAGTGTTGTCCGAGAGCACGAGCGGGGGTGGTGCCGAGGAGTCCTGGGGAGCCCGGGTACGACGGGTCCTGATGACCGGCGTCTCGTACATGATCCCGTTCGTCGCCGCCGGCGGTCTGCTGATCGCCCTGTCCTTCCTGCTGGGCGGCTACGAGATCGTCGGCCCCTACGGCCAGATCGCCGTCCACAACACGTTGTTCGACCTGCCGAGTCCCGACCAGCTCCACCTGGGACACGCACTGTTGGGTTCGGGCTTCTTCGCCTATATCGGAGCGCTGTTCTTCATCATCGGCAAGACGGCGTTCATGTTGTTCATCCCGGCCCTGGGCGGCTACATCGCCTACGCGATCGCCGACCGGCCGGGCATCGCGCCGGGCTTCGTCCTGGGTGGCCTTGCCGCCAACATCTTCGCCGTCGCCGACTCCTCGGGCACGACCGTTCCGGTCACCGGCTACCTCGGCGCGATCGTCGGAGGGGTGCTGGCCGGCCTGATCGCGCATTGGCTGGCGCAGCGATCCGTTCCCTCGTGGGCTCGAGGCCTCATGCCCGTGCTGGTCATCCCGTTCGTCACCTGCGTCGTCGGCGGACTGCTGATGCTGATCGTGCTCGGCCGGCCGATCGCGTGGATCATGAACCACATCACCGACGGCCTGAACAGCATGACCGGGAGCAACGCCGTCCTGCTCGGCGTGATCCTCGGGCTGATGATGGCCTTCGACATGGGCGGTCCGCTGAACAAGGTGGCCTACAGCTTCGCCGTCGCCGGTCTCGGCACGGCCGCCGCAGCGTCCTCCGGTGCGCCCGAGCTGAAGATCATGGCCGCGGTGATGCTCGCCGGGATGGTGCCGCCGATCGCCCTGGCGCTCGCGACGGTGCTCCGACCGCACGTCTTCACCGTCGCCGAGCGCGAGAACGGCAAGGCGGGCTGGCTGCTCGGCGCGTCGTTCATCACCGAGGGCGCGATCCCCTTCGCGGCGGCGGACCCGATCCGGGTCATCCCCTCGATCATGCTCGGGAGCGCCGTCACCGGCGGGCTGGCAGAGCTGTTCGACGTCAGCATCCGGGCGCCGCACGGCGGCATCTTCGTACTGTTCGCCGTGCACAACATCGTCGGCTACCTGATCGCGCTGGTCGCGGGCGTCGGCGTCGGCGCGTTCGCCGTGATCACCGCGAAGACGGTGTGGCCCACCGACACCGACGTCGCCACCGTCTGACCGATCCCGCCCTACCCCACCAGAAGGAGACCCCCATGCCCACCAAGACCGTCGTCGTCGGATCGTCCGTCGGCCTCCATGCCCGCCCGGCGGCAATCATCTCCGAGGCCGCCGGGGAGCTCGACTCCGAGGTCCTGATCGGCGTACCGGGCGGCGACCCGGTCGACGCCAGCTCGGCGCTGCTGATCATGACCCTCGGCGCCGGCCATGGCGACACCGTCGAGGTCTCCGGCGACAACGACGCCGACGTCGAGGCGATCGCGGCGCTGGTGGAGAAGGACCTCGACGCGTAGCACCCGCTTTCAGCTCCAGGCGGCTGCCAGACGTCGGACGATCTCGGTCAGCCGCTCGGGGCTGGTGGCGATGTTGAGCCGCACGTGGCCGGTGAGCCCGGGCGCGTAGTCGTGTCCCGGCCCCAGCTTCACCCGCCCGCGCTCGAGGGCGACGGCGGCCGGATCCTCGTGACCGTAGGCCCGGGCGTCGAGCCAGACGAGGTACGTCGCTTCCAGTGGTCGCATCCGCGCGAGCGGCAGGTGCGCGGCGAGCAGCTCGCCGAGCAGGGTCCGCAGCTGGTCGAGTCGCTCGACCAGCGAGGCGAGCCACGGGTCGCCGTCGGTGTACGCCGCCACCGCGGCGACCACTCCGAGAGGCGACCACGAGTCGTTGCGCGCCATCGGTGCCTCGGCGAACACGCGTCGTGCCGCCGGGTCCGGGGCCACGAGCTGGGCACAGCGCAGCCCGGCGGTGTTGAACGCCTTCGACGCGGCCACGACCGCGACGGCGTGGTCGTGAGTGCCGTCCAGGTCGAGGTACGACGTGTGCTCGGCGCCGGGCAGGACCAGAGGCGCGTGGATCTCGTCGGACACCACCCGCGCCCCGTGCCGCACCACGACGTCGCGGATGCCCTCGAGCTCGGCCCGGGAGAACACCCGTCCCCACGGGTTGTGCGGCTGGGTGAGCAGCAGCGTCCGGGCCCCGTCGGCGAAGCGGGCGTCGAGCTGCTCCACGTCGACCTCGGCCGTGTCGGCATCGGGGTCGACGCCCACATCGACCCGGCGGCGGCCGGTCAGCTGGGCGACGTCGAGCTGCGGCGAGTAGCCGGGCACCAGGAACACCACCGGACCGTCGTCGGACAGCAGGTCCAGGGCCAGCCGGACGCCGGCCGTGACGTCGACCACGGGCGAGACCCACTCGGGCTCCACGGTCGAGCCGTAGTGCCTCCCGGCGAAGGCGGAGTAGGCCTCTGCCAGCGCCGGTGACCGGGGGAAGGCCGGATACCCGGTGACGCCGTCACGCACGGCCCGCAGCACAGCCTCGTGCACGACCGGGTCGAGCGCGTAGTCCATCTCGGCGACCCAGGCCGGCAGCACGTCCTCGGGGACGCAGCCCCACTTGAGGACCAACGCCCGCCGGGCCTCGTCGTCGCTCAGGTCGACGACTGGACGCCGCTCGGAGGTCAGGTGTCCGGTCATCGTGCGGTCACTCCGGGCGTCCGAGCATCTCGTGCGCACGTCGTACGTCGGCGTGCATGGTCTCGATCAGCGCGTCGACGCCCTCGAACTTCACCATCCCTCGGATCCGGTCGACGAACGACACCTCGACCTCCACGTCGTACAGCTCGAGGTCGTCGCGGTCGAGCACGTAGGACTCCACCCGACGCTCGCGATCGCCGTCGAACGTCGGGTTGGTCCCGACGCTGATCGCGGCCGGGTAGCGCTCGCCGGTGTCCAGGCGCCGCAACCACCCGGCGTACACCCCGTCGGCGGGGGCGGCGGTCATCTCGCGGGTCGGGACGTTGGCGGTGGGGAATCCGAGCTCCCTGCCCCGCTGGTCGCCACGGACGACGACCCCGCGGACCACGAACGGGCGACCCAGGGCCTCCGCGGCTCCGGCCACGTCACCGGCCGCGAGGCATGTCCGGACGTAGGTCGACGACCACACCTGCGGTCCGCCGTCGAGGGGTACGCCGACCGCACGGAACCCGAGCTCCTCCCCGCTCGCCGTCAGGGACGCGACGTCCCCGGCCGCGCGCGATCCGTAGCGGAAGTTGGCACCGACGACGACCACGGCCGCGTGGAGAGAGTCCGCGAGCACCTTCCGGGCGAACTCATCCGGGGTCCACGACGCCATCTCGCGGTCGAACGGGAGTGCGAGCACGTCGTCGACGCCCACCGCGGCCAGGAGATCGGCGCGGGTCCCGATGTCGGTGATCGTGGTCGGGGCGTGGTCGGGCCGGAGCACCGCCATCGGGTGGGGGTCGAAGGTCACCGCGACCACGCGCAGCCCCTCCGCGTCCGCTGCCTTCCGCGCCTCGCGCACCACGTGCTGGTGGCCGAGGTGGACGCCGTCGAAGTTCCCGATCACGACGGCGGTACGGCCGGGATCCCTCGGGACGCCGTCCAGGGACCGCCAGATCTGCACGTCGGGCAGCCTAACGACGCCCAGGGTCCGTCGTACGTCGTGGGTCCGGGCCCGGCGGAGGCCGAGGGATCAGACGAAGACCGCGACCGCGCGGGCGAGGTCTCCCGACGGCGCGTACAGGGCCAGGAACTCACCATCGGGCGCGAAGAGCGCCGTGGTGGCGTCGAGGTGTACGTCGAGTCGGCGGCCGACGCGGACGGCCGCGGCCTGCTCGTCGTCGAGGTCCAGAGCCGGGAACGACGTGCGTGCCGCGACGTCGATGGGGGTCATCGCGAACCGGTCGGCGAGGGCCTCGAGCGAGCGCGCCGCCGAGAGGTCGAACGGCCCGACCGCCGTACGCCGGAGCGCCGTGAGGTGGCCGCCCACGCCGAGAGCGGCACCGAGGTCACGGGCGATCGACCTCACGTAGGTGCCGCTCGAGCAGTGCACGTCGATGTCGAGAGACGGCAGGTCGACCGACGTCACCGCGATCTCGTGCACCGTCACCCGTCGGGCGGGCAGCTCGACCTGTTCGCCGGCCCGGACCCGGGCATACGAGCGGCGGCCGCCGACCTTGATCGCCGAGACCGAGCTGGGCACCTGGTCGATCTCGCCGACCAACTCGGCCAGCGCGGCGCGCACCGCCTCCTCGGTCAGCCCGTCCGTCGCGCGCGTCTCGAGGGCGTCGCCCTCGGCGTCATCGGTGGTGGTGCTGACCCCGAGCCGGACCGTCGCGACGTACCGCTTGTCGGTCAGCGTGAGGTGCCCGAGCAGCCGGGTGGCCCGGTTGAGGCCCAGCACGAGCACGCCGGTCGCCATGGGGTCGAGGGTGCCGGCGTGGCCGACCTTCCGGGTACCGGCGAGCCGGCGTACCTGGGAGACGACGTCGTGCGAGGTCACGCCGCCGGGCTTGTCGACGACGACGAGCCCGGACTCCTGGGTCACAGCCCCTCGTCCGCCACGTCGTTCTCGCGGGGTCGCTTGTAGGGGTCGGCCTCACCGGCGTACGACGTGCCGCGGTGAGAGGCGACCTCCTCGTCCTGAGCCTTGGCCCGGGCGAGCACCTCATCGAGGTGACGTGCGCTCTCCGGCAGGGCGTCCTGCACGAACGTGAGCGTCGGGGCGTGGCGCATCCCCAGCTGCTTGGCGACTTCGGATCGCAGCAGCCCCTTGGCAGACTCGAGCGCCGCGGCGGTGCTGGTCAGGTCGGTCTCCTCGCCGAGCACGGTGTAGAACACCGTCGCCTGCTGGCTGTCACCGGTGACACGTACGTCGGTCACGGTGACGAACCCGAGCCGCGGGTCCTTGATCCGGCGCTCCAGCATCTCTGCGACGGTCACCTGGATCCGGTCGGCGATCTTCCGGATGCGGGGGTTGCTCATGACTCTTCCTCGACTGTGCGGCTTCCCCGCGTACGCGGGTGTCCCGTTGTGACTGGGTTACTGGCTGTTCCCGTTGCTTACTGGCCGTTCCAGAGGCCAGCAAGCGCGGGTTCCCCCGCGTACGCGGGGGAACCCGCACCACCTCTCGCTCAGCCCCGCGGGATCTCCCGCATCTCGAAGGCCTCGACGATGTCGCCCTCCTTGATGTCCTGGTAGTTCCGCAGGACCAGGCCGCACTCGAAGCCCTCGCGGACCTCGGCGGCGTCGTCCTTCTCCCGCTTCAGCGAGGCCAGGTCGAGGTTGTCGGCCACGACCGCACCGTCGCGGATCAGGCGCACCTTGGCGTTGCGGCGGATCAGGCCGCTGGTGACCATGCAGCCGGCGATGTTGCCGATCTTCGACGAGCGGAAGATCGCGCGGATCTCCGCCTGGCCGAGGGTCGACTCCTCGAACTCCGGCTTGAGCATGCCCTTGAGCGCGGCCTCGATCTCCTCGATCGCGTTGTAGATGACCGAGTAGTAGCGGATCTCGACGCCTTCCTTGTCCGCCAGCTCGGTCGCCTTGCCCTGCGG
>JAICSK010000049.1 GCA_025936915.1 Nocardioides sp. | reverse complement strand
CCTGGTCCTCGAGATGGGCGCGGATGAACCAGTGGAACAGCTCCAGCTGCTCGGTCTGACCGATCACCATGTCCTGGGTGACCAGGTCGAGGTCGCCCAGCTCGTCGATCACGGTCCGGTTGGTGCCGATCACGCCGCGGTAGACCAGGTCGAGCGCCCCGAGGTGCTCCTGGGTCCCGGCCCGCCCGATCGAGTAGTCGTCCCAGTCGCGCTCCTTGACGATCGACCCCGGCGTACCACTCGGCGAACCACCCAGCGTCGCGATGCGCTCGGCCAGGTCGTCGGCGAAGCCGCGCACAACCTCGACCTGGGGGTCGATCATCTCGTGCACCGCGATGAAGTGCGGCCCCACCACGTTCCAGTGCACGTGCTTGAGAGTCAGGTGCAGGTCGTTCATGGCGTGCAGCCGGGACTGCAGCCGAGCGATCACTCGCTCGGCAGCCTCGCGGCCCAACCCGGGCGTCGTGTAGTGGATGTCTCGAGAAGTACCCATGCCCGGTGCGTACCCGTTGTGTGAGCGGTTGTGCAGTCGCCACCCTGATGGATCCCACCGGACGGACTCGCCGACGGTCAGGGTCACGGAGACGAGGATGCCGTCGTCGGCACCGACGTCGCGCTCGAGGTGGGCGCGCTGCTCGTGGGGGTCGACGACGTGGACGCCGAGGTCGGGCTGGACGTCGTCGGCGTGGTGCTCGGCGACGTCGACGGGCTCGTGGACGCCGACGGGCTCGTGGACGCCGACGGCGACTGGCTCTGCCTGACCGGCGACGGGTGGTGCCCGCGAGCCGGGCTCAGCGGGTTGGGTGACACCACGCGCTGGCCGGCCGGGGCCAGCAGCAGCCCCGCCGCGACGACCGCGCCCACGACCGCCATGAGCCCGGCGACCGTGACCGTGGCCGGATGCGTCCCGAACCGCCGGAACTCGGTACGCCGACGCTCGGCGAGCTCGGCCGGCAGCGCGGCGCGCTGGGCGCCCAGGCTGTTCAGCGGGGCAGAGACGAACGCCGCGGTCGGCCATACCAGCAGCGCCGCGGTGACCACCCCGCCGTACCCACCGGCGGACGCCGACCCGACGATGCCGGCGATTCCCAGCAGGGCGAACAGCGACTCAGGGAGGTTGCCCCGGACCGCGTCCCACCAGCGCGCGTCCTCGGCCGTCTTCGGTGTCCGGAGGAACTCCGCCTCCTTGGCGAACAGTCCCTGGACCGACGCCCGGGCGACCACGATCGAGGTCGACTGCCACACCATGAACGCCCCGAGGGCGTCGCGCCAGGACGCACCCGTGCCTCGGCGGAGGAGCGCCACCGCCCGGACCAGCCCGAGCACCGCCAGCAGGGGGATGGCGGCGATCAGGAAGCCGCTGAGCTTCCGGAACAGCAGTCCACCCCCGAGCGCGACGTTCGCGGCGCCGAGGAGCAGGAAGAGGAAGAACGTCACGGCCAGGAGGTCGCCGTACCACTGGACGGCCCCGGAGAGATAGGCCCAGCGCTGGCCCTGGTCCATCCGGTTCACGCGGGTACGCCGGCCCGGCAGCATCAGGCGCCAGTGCCGGCGGAGGATCTGGATGCCACCGAAGCACCATCGGAACCGCTGGCCCTTGAGCGCCTCGAAGGTCAGCGGCATGACGCCGACGCCGAACGACCGGTCGACGTGGAGGCCGGACCACCCGTCGCGCAGCAGCCGCAGCGACAGCTCGGCGTCCTCGGTGATGCACCACTCGTCCCATCCGCCGGCGCGCTCGAGGGCGTCGCGCCGGATCAGTCCCATCGTGCCGGCGAAGATCGCACCGTCTCGCTCGTTGCGCGACGGCTGCGAGACGGCGAAGAAGTACTTGTAGGAGTAGTAGAGCCGCCGGTAGAACGGCGCCTGGCGCCAGTCGCGGTAGTCCTGCGGGGCCTGGATGAACCCCACCTGGGGGTCGGCGAACAGCGGGGCACAGGCCGAGAGGAACTGCGGGTCGAGCTGGTAGTCCGCGTCGATGACGCCGATCAGCTCGGTGCGCGGATCGACCATCTCGCGCAGCGCGTAGTTCAGGGCGCCCGACTTGTAGCCCGGCCAGTCCGCCAGATGGGCGAACTTCAGGTCGTGCTCGCGGCACCAGGTCTCGACGGGGCGCCAGAGCGTCTCGTCATCGGTGTTGTCGTCGATCACGATCACCTCGTACGACGGGTAGTCGAGGGCGACCAGTGAGCGCAGGGTCTCGATGACCATCTCGGGCGGCTCGTTGTACGCCGGCACCTGAAGGCTGACGAACGGCGTGTGGCCGCGCTGCTCGACCGCAGCGCCCTCGGCGACCCGCCGGGTCCAGGCCTCTCGCCCGAGCGCGTCGCACAGCTCCCAGAGGTAAGCGACGCCGAGGAACGCGGCGAACGCCTCCATCGTCCACAGGATCAGGGCGCCGATCGTGCCGAGGACACCGAGGTGACTGACGAACGTCCACCAGAGCATGTACACCAGGTAGGAGGTGAACAGGTAGCACGTCGCCGCCCATGCCAGGTGTGCTCTCGCCGCCCAGGGCCGGGTCGCCGGCAGCCAGGCCGCGCTGAAGGCCAGCAGGCCGACCACTCCGGCGATCGTGTTCGCGCGCGTGACGTGGAGGAGGTGGAGCGCTCCGGCGACGAGCGCGGCCAGCACGACCGTCGCCATCACGGAGAGGACGAGCCGGCGGGCCGACGACCACCCTCCCGCTCGACCGCGCGTGGAGATGGTGCGGGTGAACAGGGCAAGGGTCGCCACGGGAGCGGCCACCAGGCCGGCCAGCAGGAAGGCAGCAAGCACGAAGGACTCCAGTTCAGTCGGTGGCCGTCACAGCCGTGGGACGTCGCGGGTGGCACGCAGCTCCGTGCGCGCGACCTTGCGGTCGGTGACGACGATCCAGGCCGACAGGACCGCCCCGCCGAGGATCGCGACCACGAACAGGATGATCGCGACTGCCGGATAGCCGAAGATGCGGTGGTCGGTGGGCACCTGCATCAGGAGCGAGCCACCGAGGATGCTGGCCGCGATCACGACGCCGAGGGTGAGCCTGTTGGCCAGCCGCTGGAGCACGGTGTGGAGCCGTTCCTCGTCGATCGCGTCCACTCGGATCCGCAGCTCGCCGTCGGCGAGGCTGTCCATGATTCGGTTGGCGCGACTCGGCAGCTGCGCGGCGAACTCCTTGGCGTCCAGGGCAGCCGTGATCAGGTCGCCCGGTGAGGTGGTGAGACCGCTGCGCAGGATGGACTGCACGTCTTTGCGGATCGCCGCCGCCGGCGCGAACTGCGGATCGAGGTGGGCGGTGGTGCGGTCCAGGTTGAGCAGCGCCTTGCCGACGAGCGACATCTCGGGTGGTGGTCGCAGACCGCGCGCGCCGGACACCCGGCTGAGCTCGACCAGGACCCGTCCGGCCTGCATCTGGGGCCCCTCGGCCACGGCCTCCGCGACGAGGTTGGTCACGTCGTCGCGGAACGCGATCGCGTCGTAGTGGTCGAGCGGCTGCCCCATCTCGGCCAGCACCCGGGCGGCCTGCTCGCCGTTGTCGTCACCGATCGCCACGAGCAGCCGGACCAGCTTGTCCTGGAGGCGCGGCGGCACCGAGGTGACCATCCCGAGGTCGAGAACGGCGAGGGTGCCGTCGTCGGTCAGCAGCAGGTTCCCGGGATGCGGGTCGGCGTGCAGGAAGCCCTCGACCAGGATCGACCGCAGGTAGGCCCGGAACAGCTGCCGGACGATCGGGGCCGGGTCGAGGTCGATCAGCCCGAGCGGGCCGACGTCGGTCACCTTCCGGCCGTGGACGAACGACATCGTGAGCACGCGCCCGGTCGTCAGCTCGAGCACCGGCTCGGGCACCAGCAGCCGGTCGTAGTGGCGGGTGAGCTCGCCGAAGCGCAGCAGGTTGCGTGCCTCACGCCGGTAGTCGAGCTCGAGGGTGAGAGAGCGTTCGAACTCGTGCAGCAGCCGACCGAACCCGTAGGTCCGGCCCACCCCGGTGCTCTTGTCGGCCAGTGACGCGAGGCGGGTCAGCGTCGCCATGTCCGCCCGGACGTCGTCTCGTACCCGAGGTCGCTGCACCTTGACGGCCACCTCGCGCCCGTTGCGAAGCGTCGCCCGGTGCACCTGTCCCAGGGACGCAGCGGCCACGGGTACGTCGTCGAACTCGGCGTACACGTGCTTGACCTCGGTGCCGAGCTCGGTCTCGACCAGCGCCCGCACCTCGTCCGCCGGGAAGGGCTCGATCTCGTCCTGCAGGCGGCTCAGCGCGGTGGTGTACGCAGCCGGCAGCAGGTCGAACCGGGTCGAGAGCAGCTGCCCGAGCTTGATGTACGTCGGGCCCAGGGCCTCGAGGTCGGAGGCGAACGCCTCGGCCTGGTCGGTCGTCTCGTCGGAGTCGGACCCGGGGTCGGCGTACTCGTCGAGGCCCGCGCCCGACACCAGGTCGGAGCGTCCGTGCCGGACGAGCAACCGGACGAGTGCGGCGTACCGGTGGGGACCTGACTCCTCGGACGGCATGCCTCCCACCATGCCCGAAGTGGCCCGACCGCACCCCGCCCGATCAGGTGACCTGCATGAAGCCCACGGTCTCCTGCTGCAGACCCGGGAAGACGTCGGTCACGGTCACGCCGAACTTCGCCGAGACGATCTCCGCGAGGACGTTGCGGTAGTCCGTGGTCACGTGCAGGTCGGACTCCAGGTCGTCACCGAGAGGCTTCCACCCCTGCGTCCGGCTGACGTAGTAGGAGCCGCCCTTGACTCCGGCTCCGGCGACGAGCATCACGTTGCCCCAGCCGTGGTCGAGTCCGCGGTTGCCGTTCTCGACCGTGCGCCGACCGAACTCGCTGATCGTGACCAGCGTGACCTTGCTCGCCTGGGTGCCGAGGTCGCCGAAGAAGGCGGCGAGCGCGGTCGCCAGGTCGTCGGCGTTGCCGAGCATCTGGCCTCCGTCGAGGTCGCCGAGGTCGACGTGCATGTCCCAGTCGCCCTGGTCGACGGTCAGCACCTCGACACCGACGTCCCCGCGGATGATCCGGGCCGCGGCGGCCAGGGCCCGGCCGAGCTCGGAGCCGCCGTACGACGCGGTGTTGTCGGGGGCGGCGATGGCCGGGGCCAGGTCGGTGGTCGCCTGCATGGTGGCCCGGACCGCCGTACCCATGGGGCTGGCGTCGCGGGCCCACAAGGTGTGCAGGGAGGCGCAGCGTTTTCCGGGCGGGTCGGTGTCCCACTGGTCGTCGCCGGCGATCGTCGCGTCGTCGAGGGAGCCGATCGTCATCAGGGGGACAGGACCCGAGATCTCCGTCGGCGGCGGCCCGTGGACGATGCCGACGCCCTGGAGGGGCGATCCGGTCGCGTGCGTCCCCACGAGCCGGTTGAGCCAGCCGATCCGCCTGCTCGACCCGGGGTCGGCCTCCTCGACCTCCTCCATCGCCGAGAAGTGCGACCGGTTGGCGACGGTCAGGCCGGTCGCGTGCACCGCGGCCAGCTGCTGGGAGTTCCACAGGTCCATCAGTGGGGCGAGCTTGGGGTGGAGCCCGAACATCGAGTCCGCCCCGAGCAGCTGGGCCTTCGGGACTGCGATCGTCGGCCGCGCGGTGTAGTAGCCGGGGTCGCCGTGCGGCACCACGAGGGACATGCCGTCGGCGCCGCCGCGCAGCGACAGCACCACCAGCACGGCGTTCGCGGAGGTCGGCAGGGCGGCCGACGCCGACACGGTCGCGGAGCCGACCATGAAGGTCGCGCCGCCGAGGGCGAGGGCGCCGCGGAGCACGCTGCGCCGGCTCATCCGGGCGAACTCCTCGCAGCAGGCGTCCGCGTGGGTGATCGGATCCATCGGAGTCACCGCCGGAGGAAGTCGGGGGAGTCGAAGAAGGTCGTCAGCAGTCGCGGGAAGAGCCAGCGCATCTCGGCGTGGTCGGCGGTGATCTGCTGGTGGGCCGTCACCGCGACCGACTCGCGGCAGGCCTGCTGGAGCCGGTCCGAGGCTCGCCGGTGCAGGATCCGCTGGGCCATGTGGTCGACCAGGTGGTCGAACCGGGTCGACTCCTGCGGCAGCCACGAGGTCGGCGCGGGATAGTGGATCCCCTTGTTCGGCCACCAGCCGCCGGACATCGTGTAGTGCACCGACATCGAGCCCATCACCCGCGACGGCGACGACCAGGCGGCGCCGGCGATCGGCTGGCCGTTGGGGGCCGGCCACGACATCGGCTCCATTCCCATCGCGCTGGACTGCCACACCAGCTGGTGCGCGGCCCGGTCGGCGTCGGCCGGCTTGGCGACGTCGACACCCATCAGCCGGTACGTCGCGACCAGGTCGTTCTCCGGGTCGCGGATCTTCTCGCCGACGGAGTGATGGAACTCGCGCGAGTCCACGAGTGCGCGCAGGACCGGCTTGATCCGCGTGCCGTGCGCCCGGTACACGCGGGCCAGATGCTTGACCAGTGACGGCGGCGGCACGTCGGAGACGAACGCCGTGGCCAGCTTGGTGGCGATGTGGGTCGCGGTCGCCGGGTGGTGGGCGAGGTAGCGGAGGTAGTCACGGGTGAGCCGGCGGCCGTCCGCCGACCGGTTCCCGCTGGTGAAGCCGAGCACCTTGACCGGTCCCCGGTAGTGCGACCCGCTGTCGTAGAACGCCGCCCAGGTGTCCCAGACGTCGACACGCCAGCCGGTGAGGATCCGCGCCGAGTCCACCACGCCGGTCTCGCCGTACCCTGCCGTGACGCCGACGGTGTGCAGCTCCAGGAGCTCACGCCCCTGGTTCTCGTTGGGGTGGTCCTTGTCGGACACGGCGTTCCCGAGGTAGATGCCCATCGCCGGGTGGACGCTCACGGCCTGCAGCAACGCCTCGAACGAGTCGAGCGCGTGCTGACGGATGACGTGTCCGTACCGCACCCGCCAGGTGTAGACGCCGTCGGCGCCGACCGGGACGTTGAAGTGGTTCTCCCAGAACTCCGTCATCGTCTCGAGCACCTGCTGCCGGCTGCGCATCCGGCGCAGGAGCAGCCAGTTCTGGTAGTCCGCCATCACCTCCCAGCCTCCGACCCGGCCGCTCTCGCTCTCCGACCACACCTTGGCCGGCGACCAGCCCAGGTGCGGGAACCACGAGCCGAGGGCCCGACCTGCCGGGTCGTTGACGTGTCCGGGCCGGAGCTGCCAGTCGAACCACCTCCGGGCACCGCCGTGGCTGCGTACCTCCCTCGCCAGGTCCGGGGTCACGCCGTAGGAGAAGCGGCCGACGAGGTGACGGTCCTGGGTGTCGAGCAGGCGCAGCCCGCGAGGCGCCGTCGCGGCGTCCGCCAGCTCGGGCAGGATCGCCACCCCGGCGGCGACGCCGGCGCCGGCCAGCAGGGAGCGTCGTGCGGCCGCGGGCGGGGCGGTCGCCGCAGGCTCCAGGGGGTCCGTGATGTCGATGGTGGAGGCTCCAGTCGTGCGCCGACCGCGCAGGAGCCCCCCGACCGCGCGGCGTGTGTCGGGTCAGGACGACAACGTACGGCGTTCGCGCGGCACCGCGCGGGAGATTCCCGCAGATTTCGGCACGGACACCTGGGCCGGGCAGATCGGTCCCGGGCGGGAGGACCCGCGGGACCTCCGGGCTTGCTCCGGTCTTGCTCCGGTCTTCACCAGGTCGTGACCCGGAAGGGGGTGGGCACGTCCGGAAACCTCGCTTAGGGTCGTAGGCACCATGGGCGGGGGCGTTGTGAGATCTCGGAACGCGTGGGCCGGACACCTACGTCGTCGGTCGACGCGTGTCACCGTCTCGGCCGGCACCGCCGCGGTGCTCGCCACGGCCCTGGTGTCGGCCGGTAGGCAGCCGGCGCACGACGTCCTCGCGACCGCGGCGACGCCGCCGTCCGTGCCCTCGGCGCAGACACCCGGCCGGGCCTCGGTCCAGCCGCCGGTCCAGCTGCCCGACCCGAGCGGTCACGCGGTGCACGCCCCGGCGTCGCTCTCCCACGCCCCCGCCGACGCCTTGCCCCGGGCGGTGGGCATCCCACCGGTCGCGCTCGCGGCGTACCAGCGATCCGCCGCGGTGGTGGACGCGGCCGACCCGACCTGTGGCCTCGACTGGACGCTCCTGGCCGCGATCGGACAGGTGGAGTCCGACCACGGACAGGTCGGCGGTAGCCGGCTCGACGGGCACGGCACGGCCGAGCCAGGGATCATCGGACCCCGGCTCGACGGACGTCACGGCACCTCGCTGGTGCGCGACACCGACGGCGGGAGGCTCGACGGCGACCCGAAGTTCGACCGAGCCGTCGGGCCGATGCAGTTCCTGCCCTCGACCTGGTCCGCGGTCGCGGTCGACGGTGACGACGACGGTCGGCGTGACGTGCAGGACATCAACGACGCCTCGCTGGGCTCGGCGGTCTACCTCTGTGCCGAGCACGACGACCTCTCCACCCGGGCCGGCCGATACGCCGCGGTGCTGCGCTACAACCACAACCGGGCCTACGTCGTCCGTGTGCTCGCGATCGCCCGTGCCCTGCGCACGAGCGGTCAGTACCTGTCTCCCGATGTGACGACGCGCGCCATCGCCTTCACCGGTGTGCTCGACCTGCACCAGATCGGTGACCACGCCACCGGGCACCACGTCCGCCACGGAGACGGTCACCACCAGCCCACGTCGGGCGAGACCCTGCACCCGTCGTCACCCGGCCCGGTGGTCACCGACCCGGTCCCGTCCGGCGGACCCACGAGTACGCCGACGCCCACCCCGACTCCGACTCCGACCCCGACTCCGACACCCACCCCGACTCCGACACCCACTCCGACGCCCACTCCGACACCAACTCCGACGCCGAGCGAGCCCCCGGAGCCGCCGATCATCCCGACGCCGCTGCCGGAGGAGCTGTCCGGCTTCACCGCCGACCAGGTGGAGGCCTACGACGCGGCGTGGGCCGTGTGCGACGACGACCTCGTCGCCGGTTGGTCGGCCGATCCCGATGCCCGGGCGGCGCTGACCACGTGCCTCGCCGGCCAACTGCAGGTTCCGGGCGACGACGCCACGCTGGCGGGGTTCGTCGAGTGGGTGGCCCGCTACGAGGACGGCGCGACCGGCTGACCCGCCCTTGCTCTGCCGTCGTTCGTGTGCCCGGCAGTGGGTAGAGTCTCCGGACAGCCAGCCCCCGAGTCCGAAGGACCCCTCACCGCCCATGGACGGCTCTGACAGTCGCCCCTCACCGTTCTTCCCCTCCCGCTCGGTCGTGACCCGGTGCTGACCGCCTGGCTGCTGCTGGCGGCCTCGGTGCTGCTGGTGATCGCCGCAGGCGGCTTCGTGGCGGCGGAGTTCTCCTTCGTCACCGTCGACCGGTCGAAGGTGGCGCAGGCGGCCGACGACGGAGACGCACCCGCCGCCGGGGTGCTGAAAGCACTGCGCTCGCTGTCGACGCAGCTCTCGGGCGCCCAGGTCGGGATCACCATCACCAACCTCGCGATCGGCTTCCTCGCCGAGCCCGCCATCTCCCGCCTCATCTCCGATCCGCTCCGCGATGCCGGCCTGGCCGAGGGAGCCGTCGACCCGATCGCGGTCGCCCTCGGACTCACCGTGAGCTCGGTGGTGACGATGATCTTCGCCGAGCTGGTGCCGAAGAACATCGCCATCGCCCGGCCGATGGAGACGGCCCGCGCGACCCAGGGCTTCCAGCGGATCTTCACCGCGGTGATGCGCGGTCCCATCCGCATCCTGAACGGGTCGGCCAACGCCATCGTCCGGCGGCTCGGGATGGAGCCGCAGGAGGAGCTTCGCTCGGCCCGTTCGTCGACCGAGCTCGCGTCGCTCATCGCTCGCTCCGCCACCGAGGGCACCCTCGACGCCGACACCGCGGAGCTGATGGAGCGGTCGGTCGAGTTCGGCACCCGGACCGCGGGGGAGATCATGACCCCGCGGGTCCGCACGGTCAGCCTCGAGGCCAACGACCGGGCGTGGGCGGTGATCGAGCTGGCGCGAGAGACGGGTCACTCGCGCTTCCCGGTGCTCGACCAGGACGACACCGTGATCGGCACGGTGCACGTGAAGCACGCCGTCGCGCTGCCGATCTCCGAGCGGCACACCACCAAGGTCAAGCACCTGATGACCCGGCCGATCGTCGTACCGGACTCGCTCCGGCTCGACCCGCTGCTCGCCCTGCTGCGCCAGGAGGGGCAGCTGGCCGTCGTGCTCGACGAGTACGGCGACCAGGCGGGCATCGTGACGATCGAGGACGTGATCGAGGAGATCGTCGGGGACATCGCCGACGAGCACGACCGCCTCGGGGCTCGTGCGCGCCGGCGGGCCGACGGCTCGTGGGTCCTGTCCGGACTGCTCCGGCCCGACGAGGTCGAGGACCTGACCGGGATCGAGCTGCCGGACCACGAGGACTACGACACGATCGCCGGGCTGGTGCTGCAGGCACTCGGCCGGGTGCCGGGGCGTGGCGACGTCGCCGAGGTACCGGTGCCCGACAGGTCCGACCCCGACCAGCCCGAGCGGCAGCGACTGGCCGTGCTCACCGTGGAGCACATGGACGGGCTCCGGATCGATCGGTTGTCGCTCCGGATGGTCGGCGGACCCGACACCGCCGGCCGGGCCGCAGGCGGTGACGACGCATGAGCGGCACCACGTCCGTGGTCCTGGCGCTGTTCCTGCTGCTCGGCAACGCGTTCTTCGTCGCGGCCGAGTTCGCCCTCGTCTCGGCGCGTCGTACCCAGATCGAGCCGCGCGCCGAGGATGGTTCGCGCCTGGCCCGCACGACCTTGCGGGCGATGGAGAACATGTCGCTGGTCATCGGCGTCAACCAGCTCGGCATCACGGTCTGCTCGCTGGTGCTCGGTGCGGTCGCCGAGCCGACCGCCGCGAGACTCCTCGAGCCGGTGCTGCACGCGCTCCAGGCCCCGGAGGGTCTGCGACACCCGACCGCGTTCGTGGTCGGCCTCGCGGTCGTCGTCTATCTCCACGTCGTCCTCGGCGAGATGATCCCCAAGAACATCGCCCTGGCCGGTCCGGACCGGGCGGCTCTGGTGCTCGGCACCCCGATCTGGGCGATCGTGTCGGTGACCCGCCCGGTGATCGTCGGCATCAACGCCCTCGCCTCGGCCGTCCTCCGGGTCGTCGGGGTGCGCCTGATGGACGAGGTGAGCTCTACGTACACCCGCGAGGAAGTGGCCGCTCTCGTCGAGGAGTCGCGCGGCGAAGGTCTGCTGGAGAAGGAGGAGTACGACCGGCTGTCCGGCGCGCTCGGCTTCACCGAGAAGACCGTCGAGACGGTGCTGATGCCGCCCGAGACGCTGCAGACCGTACGACGCGGCTCGACGGGTGCCGACGTGGAGGCACTGTGTGCGGCCACGGGATTCAGTCGCTTCCCGGTGGTCGGGGAGGACGACGAGCTCGTCGGCTACCTCCACATCAAGGACGTGCTCGAGACCGACGAAGCGCGTCGCCGCCGTCCGGTGGAGGGCAAGTGGATCCGGCCGTTCGCGCCGGTGCGCGACAACGACCTGCTCCACGACACCCTGGAGAAGCTCCAGCGCCGGGGTGCTCACATGGCCCGCGTCGTCGACGCCGAGGGAGGCACGCTGGGCGTCGCCACCCTCGAGGACGTGATCGAGGAGCTGGTCGGCGAGATCCGCGACAGCGCCCACCTCGACCCCTCGCCGACGGGGGAGCGCGGCTCCGATGACGGCTGATCACGCCCGGATAGGGTGTGTCCGGCGGTTCTGACGGTCCTTGAGCGGTGAAGGTGCAGACGGCAGTGGTGGACGACGCGGCACGCGACGACGCGCGCGTGTGGACCGTCCCCAACGCGCTCAGCTTCCTCCGGCTGCTCGGGGTGCCCCTGTTCCTGTGGCTCGTGCTCGGCCCGGAGAAGGACGGGTGGGCCCTGGCGGTGCTCGCCGCGTCCGGCGTGACCGACTACCTCGACGGCTACCTCGCGCGCCGTCTCCACCAGACGTCGCGGCTCGGCGA
Source organism: Nocardioides sp. (assembly GCA_025936915.1). Classification (GTDB taxonomy): domain Bacteria; phylum Actinomycetota; class Actinomycetes; order Propionibacteriales; family Nocardioidaceae; genus Nocardioides. Next base: position 8,259 of record JAICSK010000049.1, on the reverse strand, counting down.
GGTCCTCGACCCCGTGGCCGACCGGCTCTACATCCTCGCCGTCGTGATCGGTCTGGCCATCCGCGACATCGTGCCGTGGTGGTTCGCGGTGATCCTGCCCCTGCGCGACGTGCTGCTGTGGGGTCTGGTCCCGATCCTGCGCACCCGCGGCTACAGCGCGCTCCCGGTGCACTTCCTCGGCAAGGCGGCGACGTTCAACCTCCTCTACGCCTTCCCGCTCCTGCTGCTCGGCGACGGCACGGGCGCGGCGGCCTCGCTGGCCAAGGTGTTCGGCTGGGCCTTCGCCGGCTGGGGGATCGGCCTCTACTGGTGGGCAGGCGTCCTCTACGCCTACCAGGTCTACAAGCTGATCAAGACCACGGACCGCCGGGTGGTGGCCCATGGCTGAGGCACCGGCCCGGGCGCTGCCCGAGCACGTGACCGTGCCACTCCTCGCCCTGATCACCCAGCGATCCCTCGACGCCGACTACGAGCACGTCGCCGCGCGTCGCCTCACGGAGGGCCACACCGCGGCCGCCCCCACCCGCGTGCCCTGGGGTACGGCGGGCCTGGTGCTGCTGGTGTTCGGGCTCCTGGTCACCGTGGCCGCGGTCCAGACCAGCCGCAACGCCTCCGCCAGCGACGCGAGCCGCGAGAGCCTGATCCATCAGGTCACCCTCCGCCGAGACGCCCTCACCCGGGTCCAGCAGCGACTGAACCAGAAGGAGGGCCAGGTCCTGGCTCTGCAGGGGAAGATCAACGACCTCTCGGCCGAGGAGCAGGCCGCCCGGGCCAGGCTCGGCCGGATGGCGGCGCGCACCGGGTTCGGCGCGGTCCGCGGACCGGGCATCGTGGCCACCGTGAACAGCGCACCCGGCAGCGCCGGTGCCGACCTGGTGCGCGACTCCGACCTCACTCTGCTCACCGACGCGCTGTGGGCCGCAGGTGCGGAGGCGATCAGTGTGAACGGCGAGCGGCTGACCGTGCTGAGTGCGTTCCGCAACGTCGGGATCGGGATCCTGGTCAACTCCCAGCCGATCAACCCGCCCTACGTCTTCTCGGTCGTCGGCGACCCCGACACCTTGCCCGCCACCCTGCTCTCCAGCGCGATCGGGGAGAAGTGGTACGCGCTCAAGGACAGCCTCGGCTTCAGGTTCGAGGTCCACAACGGTGGCACGATGTCGCTGCCGGCGGCGCCACCGGAACGGCTCCGGTCGGTCCAGGTCGCCGGCCCGGACAGTGGCCACACACGCACGCAGGGAGACAGCGCGCCATGATCGCGGCACTCGGACTCCTCGTCGGCGTCGTCCTGGGGCTGATCTTCACCCCGGACGTCCCGGCCGGGCTCGATCCCTACCTGCCGATCGCCGTGGTCGCGGCGCTCGACGCGGTCTTCGGTGCCCTGCGCGCCTATCTGGAGGGGATCTTCGACGACAAGGTCTTCGTCGTCTCGTTCTTCTCCAACGTCGTGATCGCGGCGGCGATCGTCTACCTCGGCGACAAGCTCGGGGTGGGAGGTCAGCTCTCCACCGGCGTGATCGTGGTGCTCGGGATCCGGATCTTCTCCAACGTCGCACAGATCAGGCGGTACGTGTTCCATGCCTGACGACGTGCACGAGCCCGACCGCACGGCGACCTCGTCGTCGCCGGGGTCACCCGGGTCGGCCGGGTCGGCCGGGTCGGCCGGCTCGGTCGGCTCGGCCGACGAGGCGGCGCTCCAGCGGCTGCGTGAGGCACTGTTCCGGCCGTCTCGGGCACAGCTGATCGTCGGCGTACTGCTGGCGGTGCTCGGCTTCGCGGCCATCACCCAGGTGCGCACCAACAACACCGACAACACCTACGCCGGCTACCGCGAGCAGGACCTCGTCGACGTCCTCTCCGGGCTCGCGGACGCCTCACAACGGGCCCAGACGGACATCGACCGGCTCGAGGCGTCCCGGCGCCGGCTCGAGCAGAACCGGCAGGACGAGACGACCGCGCTCGACGCGGCTCAGAAGCAGGCCGAGGAGCTCAGCATCCTGGCCGGCTACGTGCCGGTGACCGGTCCGGGCATCCGGCTCACCGTCACCGAGGGGCCGCGCCCGGTCGACGTCAACGCGGTTCTCGACACGATCGAGGAGCTGCGTTCCGCGGGCGCGGAGGCGATGCAGGTCAACGGCAAGGTGCGGCTCGTCGCCCAGAGCTCGGTGGAGTCCGCGCCGGGTGGGCTGCGGATCGACGGCACGCTGCTGACCTCGCCGTACGTCTTGGACGTGATCGGCGACCCGCACACGCTGAGCGGTGCTCTCAACCTGGTCGGCGGACCGATCGCACAGTTCAAGGACGACGACGCCACCGTCGGGCTGGAACAGCGGGACTCCCTCGACATCACCGCCGTACGACAACCCTCGACGCAGCAGTACGCCCAACCCCAGTAACGCCGGTAACGTGCCGTCCGAGCACGCCGCCCCGGCGCCCGTCGAGAGCTCTCGAGAACTCTCGGGAGCCCCAGCAGCAAGGAGAGCCGTGTACCCCGACGACCTGAAGTACACCCAGGAGCACGAGTGGGTCCGCTCGCCCGGCGAGACCGACGGCTCCGTCCGGGTGGGCATCACCTACTACGCCCAGGACCAGCTCGGCGACATCGTCTACGTCTCGCTGCCCGCGGTCGGTGACGCCGTCACCGCCGGATCGCCGTGCGGCGAGCTCGAGTCGACCAAGTCCGTGAGCGACGTCTACGCGCCGGTCGACGGCGAGGTGGTCGCGGTCAACGAGAGCCTCGATGCGACCCCCGAGCTGGTGAACAGCGACCCGTACGGCGGCGGCTGGCTCTACGAGCTGGCACCCGCCGACGCCACCGCGGTCGACGGCCTGATGGACGCGACGGCGTACCAGGGAACGCTCGGCGAGTGAGGCATGGGCGGGCTCGTCGAGACCCCTGGACGGGATGGCCGTCCCTGGTAGGTTCGGGAGAACCATCAACCTCAACCCTCTCTTGAGGGTTGGACAGGAGACGATCACCGATGCCGTACTGCACCAACTGCGGCAAGGCGAACCCCGAGGACGCGCGCTTCTGCTCGCAGTGCGGTACCCGTCTGGTGAACGACGACGCCCCGGCCGTGCCGCAGGGCGCGGGTGACTCGACGGCCACGATCAGCATCGGCGGGTCCGACCGGGTCGAGACCTCCTCCGACCGCCAGCTCAACCCGGTGGACGCGGCCGCGGTCGACGCCCTGCCCGTCGGTTCGGCGTTGCTGGTGGTGCAGCGAGGCCCCGGCGCGGGCAGCCGCTTCCTGCTCGACAAGGACGTCACCACCGCCGGTCGACATGCCGACAGCGAGATCTTCCTCGACGACGTGACCGTCTCGCGACGCCATGCGACGTTCACCCGCGAGGGGGACTCGTTCACCGTCGCCGACGCCGGCAGCCTCAACGGCACCTACGTCAACCGCGACCGCATCGACACGGTCGTCCTCAAGGACACCGACGAGGTGCAGATCGGCAAGTACCGTCTGGTCTTCTTCCAGGGGCACGAGCCGGCCCGGGCCGCGGTCCCGCGTCCGTGACCGGGACCGTGGACGGCACTGCGGCCGCGTCGGGACGGGTGCGGCACAACATCGGGGAGGTGCTCGACCTCCTACGCCCCGACTTCCCGGGCGTCACGATCCCGAAGATCCGCTTCCTCGAGGACAAGGGGCTGGTCAAGCCCGAGCGCACGCCGGCGGGCTACCGGAAGTTCTCCACCGAGGACGTCGACCGGCTGCGCTACGTGCTCCGGATGCAGCGTGACCACTACCTCCCGCTCCGCGTCATCGGCGAGCACCTCGACGCGATCGACCGCGGACTCGCGCCACCGCCGATCGAGCCGGTGGTGCCGACGGTGCCGACCGTCGCGCTGGCGCCAGACGGGACGCCGTCGGCGGAGTCGTTCACCCGGCGGGACAACGTGCGGCTGTCACGCAAGGAGCTGCTGAAGATCGCCGAGGTCTCCGACGACCTGCTGACCCAGCTCGAGCAGTTCGGCCTGGTCTCGGCCCGCCCCGGCACCGGTCACTACGACACCGACGCGTTGGTGATCGCGACCACCGCCCGCGAGCTCGCGGAGTTCGGCCTGGAGCCGCGCCACCTGCGCGCCTTCAAGACTGCGGCCGACCGCGAGGTCGGCCTGGTCGAGCAGGTCGTCGCCCCGCAGATGCGGGGGAGGGACGCGGGAGCTCGAGGGCGCGCCGAGGAGATGGTGAGTGAGATCGCGGCCCTGTCGGTGCGCCTCCACGCCACCCTGGTCAAGGCCGGGCTGCGCAGCCGCTGACCCCGACGTACGACGGGCTCTGCGGCCCGACTCCCACCTCTGGACGCGGGAGTAGTGTGGAGCACATGCGCGAGGTCGACGTCTTGGGTGTCCGGGTCGAGATGCCGTCCAACAGTCCGATCGTGCTGCTGCGCGAGGTCGAGGGACAGCGCTATCTGCCGATCTGGATCGGCGCCGTCGAGGCGACCGCGATCGCCTTCGCCCAGCAGGGCGTCGTACCCCCGCGTCCGCTGACGCACGACCTGCTCAAGGACGTGCTGGAGTCCACGGGCAACGAGCTCACCGAGGTCCGGATCACCGAGGTCAAGGACAACATGTTCTTCGCGACGCTGGTGCTGGCGTCCGGCGTGGAGGTGAGCGCCCGGCCGTCCGACTCGATCGCTCTGGCCCTGCGCACCGGCAGCCGGATCGTGTGCGCCGAGGAGGTCCTCGACGAGGCCGGGCTCGATGCGCCGGCCGAGCAGGAGGACGAGGTGGAGAAGTTCCGCGAGTTCCTCGACCAGGTCTCGCCGGAGGATTTCGAGTCCCGCTGAGGCGCTGGTCAGCAGCGACCATCAGCCTCAACCTGAGGTTGAGGGTTGCGACACGCCGGGTTCCTCTTTGACGGGGGTGCGGCTCGGGCTTACCTTGAACTGTCCTCGTTGTAACTCCACCGATGTGGCTCGCGCCGTACGGTTCCCCGGGAGTCACGGCACACGAGGTAGCCGACGGAGGTCGTAGGTGAACGACAACGAGCAGCACCGGTCGACGGGTGAGGAGACCGAGGCGGTCCTCGCGGCCGAGGCCGCAGAGGAGCAGGGCCTGCTCTTCACCGACGACGTCTCCCCGCTGCCCAGCGACACCGGCTACCGCGGGCCGACGGCGTGCAACGCCGCGGGCATCACCTACCGCCAGCTGGACTACTGGGCGCGCACCGGGCTGGTCGAGCCGTCGGTGCGCAGCGCCACCGGCTCCGGCTCGCAACGGCTCTACTCCTTCCGCGACATCCTGCTGCTCAAGGTGATCAAGCGCCTGCTCGATGCCGGCATCTCCCTGCAGCAGATCCGCACCGCCGTCCAGCACCTCCGCGCCCGCGGCACCGACGACCTGACCCGGGTCACCCTGATGAGCGACGGCGCCTCGGTCTACGAGTGCACCAGCAACGACGAGGTCATCGACCTCCTCCAGGGCGGCCAGGGCGTCTTCGGCATCGCCATCGGCGGTGTCTGGCGCGAGATCGAGGGCACCCTCTCCGAGCTGCCGAGCGAGCGCACGGCCGAGGAGGAGACCTCCACCCACGCGAACGACGAGCTCGCCGCCCGCCGGGCGCTCAGGCTGGGCTAGCGACGTCACGCTCCAGGGCCGGTCCGGGGTCACCCCGGGCCGGCTTTGTCGTGGGTCGTGGGACTCGCGGCGCGGGCGGGTTAGAGTGGACGCGCTGACGATCCCGCACGGGAGAGTCTTCGCCGGGTGGGTCTCCCGATGGAGGAGCTGCTCGGACCGGAGCGCCGAAGGGGCAACCCCTCCCCGGAACCTCTCAGGCGCCAGGACCGTGCGGGGCAGGCAACTCTGGAGGACCGGTGCCGGCTCGACAGAGGGGGAGGCGAATCTGACATTTCCGTCGAGGAGCCACCCGTGAGCCAGCAGCCCGTCTTCGCCGACCGCCACGTCGGACCACGCCCGGACGACGTCACCCGGATGCTCGAGCGGATCGGCTTCGACTCGCTCGACGACCTGATGACCGCGGCCGTCCCGGCGACGATCGCCTCCCGCACGCTCGACCTGCCCGAGCCCCTCTCGGAGTACGACGCCGCGCGCGAGCTGAGCCGGCTGGCGTCGCTCAACCGGCCGGCGGAGTCGATGATCGGACTCGGCTACCACGCCACGATCACCCCGCCCGTGATCCGGCGCAACGTGCTCGAGGACCCCAGCTGGTACACGGCGTACACCCCCTACCAGCCGGAGATCTCCCAGGGCCGGCTCGAGGCGCTGCTCAACTTCCAGACGGTCGTGGCCGACCTCACCGGCCTACCCACCGCCAACGCCAGCCTGCTCGACGAGGGCACGGCGGCGGCCGAGGCGATGACGTTGGTACGGCGCGCCGGCCGTGGTGCCGCAGGGCCGTTCGTCGTCGACGCCGACGCCCTGCCCCAGACCGTCGAGGTGGTCCGCACCCGCGCGAAGGCCATGGGCATCGACGTCGTCGTGGCCGATCTGGCCGAAGGGCTGCCCGACGGCGACGTGGCGGGTGTGCTCGTCCAGTACCCCGGCGCGTCGGGCCGGATCCTCGACCCCCGGCCCGTGATCGACGCCGCCCACCAGCGGGGTGCGTTGGCGGTGGTCGCCGCCGACCTGCTCGCGCTCACCCTCCTCGAGGGCCCGGGCCACCTCGGAGCCGACGTCGTCGTCGGGTCGTCGCAGCGGTTCGGCGTCCCGATGTTCTATGGCGGCCCCCACGCGGGCTTCATGTCGGTCGCGGCCGGCCTCGAGCGCCATCTGCCGGGCCGTCTGGTCGGCGTGTCGATCGACGCGGAGGGACGCCCCGCGTACCGCCTCGCCCTCCAGACCCGCGAGCAGCACATCCGCCGGGACAAGGCGACCTCCAACATCTGCACCGCCCAGGTCCTGCTCGCTGTCGTGGCCTCGATGTACGCCGTGTACCACGGGCCGGACGGTCTGCGCGCCATCGCCGAGGGCATCAACGACGACGCCCGCACCCTGGCCGCGATGCTCCATGAGCTGGGCGTCGAGACCGTCCACGAGCACTTCTTCGACACCGTGCTGGCTCGGGTGCCGGGGTGTGCGGCCGAGGTCGTCGGCGCGGCGCGGGAGCGGGGGGTCCATCTTCGACACGTGGACGACGATCACGTCGGCATGAGCGTCGGCGAGACGTTCGGGCCGAAGACGCTCGTCGCCGTGCTCGAGTCGTTCGCCGAGGTCGGGCCCGGTGATCACCCGGTGCCGAGCGACCAGTCCGTGCCGTCAGACCTGCGCCGCACCACGCCGTACCTGACCCACGAGGTGTTCTCGGCCCACCGCAGCGAGACCCAGATGCTGCGCTACCTGCGCACGCTCTCGGCCCGCGACTACGCCCTCGACCGCGGGATGATCCCGCTCGGGTCATGCACGATGAAGCTGAACGCGACCACCGAGATGGAGCCGGTCTCCACCCCCGGCTTCGCCGACCTGCACCCGTTCGTGCCCGCTGCCGACGCCGAGGGCTACCGGGAGCTGATCGGCCAGCTCGAGTCGATGCTGGCCGAGGCCACCGGCTACGACCGGGTGTCGATCCAGCCCAACGCCGGGTCGCAGGGCGAGCTGGCCGGGCTGCTCGCGATCCGTGGCTATCACCGGGCCAACGGCGACGATGCCCGCGACGTGTGCCTGATCCCGTCGTCGGCGCACGGCACCAATGCCGCCTCGGCGGTGATGGCCGGGATGCGCGTCGTCGTGGTGAAGGCACGCGAGGACGGCGCCGTCGACCTCGACGACCTGCGTCGGCTCTGTGAGGAGCACCGCGACGCCCTGGCCGCGATCATGGTCACCTACCCGTCGACCCACGGCGCCTACGAGGGCACCATCACCGACCTCTGCGCGATCGTGCACGAAGCCGGCGGCCAGGTGTACGTCGACGGCGCCAACCTCAACGCCCTGCTCGGCTTCGCCCGCCCGGGGGAGTTCGGTGGCGACGTGTCGCACCTCAACCTGCACAAGACGTTCTGCATCCCGCACGGTGGCGGTGGGCCGGGCGTCGGGCCGGTCGCTGTGCGCGAGCACCTCGCGCCCTACCTCCCCAGCCACGCCGGTCACCCGGAGCCGGAGAAGCGCAAGGGCGTGGGAGCGATCAGTGCCGCGCCGTACGGCTCGGCGGGCATCCTGCCGATCTCGTGGGCCTACATCCGGATGATGGGAGCCGAGGGGCTGCGGCGGGCGACGGCGACCGCCGTGCTCTCGGCCAACTACGTCGCCGCGCGGCTCGACGGAGCGTTCCCGGTGCTCTACAAGGGGCACGG
>JAICSK010000134.1 GCA_025936915.1 Nocardioides sp. | reverse complement strand
GAAGGACATCACCGACTGGCGGGCCGAGCTCGCGCCGTACTACGACCAGGCCAAGCGGATGCTCGGCGTGGCGGAGTACCCCCGCACGACGCCGTCCGACGAGGTGATGAGGCAGGTCGCCGACGACCTCGGCGTCGGTGACACGTTCCACCCGACCCCGGTCGGGGTGTTCTTCGGCGGCCCGGGCCAGGAGCCGGACGACTCGGTCGCCGACCCCTACTTCGGCGGCGCCGGCCCCGACCGCAACCCGTGCCGTCACTGCGGCGAGTGCATGACCGGGTGTCGCCACAACGCCAAGAACACCCTGGTCAAGAACTACCTCTACCTCGCCGAGCAGAACGGCGCCCGGGTGATGCCGCTGACGACGGTGACCCGGATCGCCCCGCGCTCGGGGGGCGGGTACGACGTGCACGTCCGCTTCACCAAGGCCAAGCTCAACCGCCCGGGCTCCACCAAGGTGCTCACCGCCGACCAGGTGGTGCTCGCGGCGTCGGCGCTCGGCACCCAGCGGCTGCTCCACCGGATGAAGGACGAGGGCCACCTGCCCGGTCTCTCCGACCGGCTCGGGCACCTCTCCCGCACCAACTCGGAGTCGATCCTCGGCGCCATCGCTCCGGACGCGAAGGTCGACTACACCCAGGGCGTCGCGATCACGTCGTCGTTCCACCCCGACGAGCACACCCACATCGAGCCGGTGCGCTACGGCAAGGGCAGCAACGTGATGTCGCTGCTCCAGACCGTGCTGACCGACGGCGACCTCGGGCCGCGGTGGCGCACCTGGCTGAAGGAGATGTGGGCGCAGAAGGCGCACGTGCTCGACCTCTACGACATGCGGCACTGGTCGGAGCGCACGGTGATCGCGCTGGTGATGCAGAGCCGCGACAACTCGATCACGGTGTTCACCAAGGCCGGCCGGCTCGGCCGCCGCGTGCTCACCTCCCGGCAGGGGCACGGCGAGCCCAACCCGACCTGGATCCCGGTGGCCAACCAGGCCGCGCGTCGGATGGCCGAGATCATGGGTGGTACGCCGGGCGGCTCGATCGGCGAGCCCTTCAACATGCCGCTGACCGCTCACTTCATCGGCGGCTGCACCATCGGCGACTCGCCCGAGACCGGTGTCGTCGACGCCTACCAGCGCGTCTACGGCCATCCCGGACTGCACGTCGTCGACGGCTCTGCCATCTCCGCCAACCTCGGGGTCAACCCGTCGCTGACGATCACCGCCCAGGCCGAGCGCGCGATGGCGTTCTGGCCCAACCGGGGCGAGCCCGACCCGCGGCCCGCGCTCGGCGCGTCGTACCGGCAGATCGGGGCCGTGGCACCGGCTCGTCCGGCCGTTCCGGAGTCGGCTCCCGCGGCGCTGCGGCTGCCGATCGTCACCGTCTCCTGATCGCCGTAACCCCAGTCACCCCTCGTCGTTGAGTGGTCGGGTCCCGCCGTTCGAACTCCCTCCCTTGGCGGGGCCCGTCCGTCCGGGGACGTGCATGCGGGCCTCGGACACCAGAGCCCGGCCTCGCTCCCTGACCGGCCGGGCTCTGGCGCGTCCGGGTCGAGGCGGCATCACCCTCGCCGATAGGCTTCGGCCATGTCGGAGCACGAGATCCGTGACGCGCGTGACGCGCATGACGTGGTCCTCGTCGTGGACTTCGGAGCGCAGTACGCCCAGCTGATCGCCCGGCGGGTTCGCGAGGCGCGGGTCTACTCCGAGATCGTGCCGCACACGATGCCGGTCGCCGAGATGCTCGAACGCCGGCCGGCGGCGATCATCCTCTCCGGTGGTCCCTCCTCGGTGTACGCCGCCGGGGCGCCCGGCATCGAGGCGGCCGTGTTCACCTCCGGGGTGCCGGTCTTCGGCATGTGCTACGGCTTCCAGCTGATGGCCCAAGGCCTCGGCGGCGCCGTCTCCCCGACCGGCGCGCGCGAGTACGGCCGCACCCCGGTCAAGGTCGACCGTCCGGGCGTCCTGCTCGCCGACGTCCCCGCCGACCACTCGGTCTGGATGTCCCACGGCGACTCCGTGATCGCGGCACCGCCCGGCTTCGACGTGCTCGCCTCGACCCGGGTGACGCCGGTGGCGGCGTTCGAGGACACCGACCGTCGCCTCGCCGGCGTGCAGTGGCACCCCGAGGTGCTGCACACCGAGCACGGGCAGCAGGTGCTCGAGCACTTCCTGCACCAGATCGCCGGCTGTCGGCCGACCTGGACGATGGTCAACATCGTCGACGAGCAGGTCGACCGCATCCGAGCGCAGATCGGGGACGGCCGCGCGATCTGCGCACTGTCCGGCGGCGTCGACTCAGCTGTCGCGGCCGCGATCGTGCAGCGGGCCATCGGCGACCGCCTCACCTGCGTGTACGTCGACCACGGGATGATGCGCTCCGGCGAGACCGAGCAGGTACGCCGCGACTTCGAGGCCTTCTTCGACACCCTCGACGTGGTCGACGCGGGCGAGCAGTTCCTGGGGGCGCTCGAGGGGATCCACGACCCGGAGGAGAAGCGGAAGATCATCGGCCGCGAGTTCATCCGGACATTCGAGGCCGCGGAGGCGCGCGTCTTCAAAGATCTGCAGAGCGGCGACGCCGACGCCGGCGACACGGCGTACCTGGTGCAGGGGACGCTCTACCCCGACGTCGTCGAGTCCGGTGGGGGAGCGGGCACCTCCAACATCAAGTCCCACCACAACGTCGGCGGCCTGCCCGACGACCTGCAGTTCGAGCTGGTCGAGCCGCTGCGCACCCTGTTCAAGGACGAGGTACGCCGCGTCGGCGAGCAGCTCGGCCTGCCGCCGACGATGGTCTGGCGCCAGCCCTTCCCCGGCCCCGGCCTCGGCATCCGGATCATCGGCGAGGTCACCCGCGAGCGGCTCGACATCCTCCGTCAGGCCGACCTGATCGCACGCGAGGAGCTCACCGCCGCCGGCCTCGACCGCGACATCTGGCAGTTCCCCGTCGTGCTCCTCGCCGACGTCCGCTCCGTCGGTGTCCAGGGCGACGGCCGCACGTACGGGCACCCGATCGTCCTCCGCCCGGTCACCTCCGAGGACGCGATGACGGCCGACTGGGCCCGGCTTCCCTTCGACCTGCTCGAGAAGATCTCCACCCGGATCACCAACGAGGTCGCCGAGGTCAACCGGGTCACCCTCGACATCACCTCGAAGCCACCGGGCACCATCGAGTGGGAGTGAGCCACCCGCACTGACGCACACACGGGTGTGTGCCGAGGTGGTCAAGGGGGTACTGGAGCCCCCGATGAGAACGCGTGCGAACCCGGCCCGGCTGGCGGCGACGTTGTGCGCCCTCGCCCTGACCGGCGCGGCCGTGGGGTGCGCCCCGCAGAGTCCCGACCACTCCTCGTGGCGCGACCAGGCCTATGAGTCGCTGGACCAGGTCTCGAGCAGCTGTGCGACCGCGACGTTGCTGCTCGAGCAGATGCAACGTCACCGGATCTTCGGCAAGTACGCACAGATCGTGGCGCTGAACGCCGAGACGAATGCCGGGAAGGTCACCAGCAAGTTCGGTGCCGAGCAGCCGGTGCCGTCGGACTCCGCCACCTACCAACACGTCACCACCGCCCTGTCGGACGCCGGTGACGTGCTCTCGCAGGTGCGGATCGCCGTCGTACGACGGGACGCGGCCGCCTACTCACAGCTGCTGCGGCAGCTGTCGAGGACCAGTGACGAGCTGAGCAAGGTCGAGCAGCAGATCGGCGGCCGGACGGGATGAGGCCGTGAAGAAGTACCTCGGCGTCGCTCTCGGGGTCCTGACCGCCATCGGCGGCTTCGTGGACATCGGTGACCTGGTGACCAACGCCCAGGTGGGTGCGCGGTTCGGTGTGTCCCTGGCATGGGCGACCGGGGTCGGAGTGATCGGCATCTGCGTCTTCGCCGAGATGTCGGGCCGGGTGGCGGCGGTCAGCGGCAGACCGACGTTCGACCTGGTCCGGGAGCGGGTCGGGCCACGGTTGGGGATGCTGAACCTGGTCTCCTCGATGCTGATCACGTTGCTCACGTTCGCAGCCGAGATCGGTGGCGTCTCGCTCGCGATCCAGCTCGTGGTCTCGGTCCACGAGCTGCTGATCGTGCCGGTGGTGGCGCTGTGCGTGTGGCTGGTGCTGTGGCGCGCCAAGTTCAGCATCATCGAGAACCTCTTCGGGCTCCTGGGTCTGGCCCTGCTCGTGTTCGCGGTCGCGGCCTGGCACCTGGGGCCCGACTGGGGCGCTCTGACCCACCAGGCCACGCACGCGGCGAAGCCGCACGACGAGTTCTGGAGCACCTACGCCTACTACGCGGTCGCGTTGTTCGGGGCGGCGATGACGCCCTACGAGGTGTTCTTCTTCTCCAGCGGCGGTGTCGAGGAGGGTTGGACGCCGGACGACATCGGGGTGATGCGAGCCAACGTCCTGATCGGCTTCCCGCTGGGCGGGATGCTGTCGATCGCGATCTCGGTGACCGCATGGGTGGTGCTCGGCCCGCTGAACATCGGCGTCGACAGCCTGGGCCAGGTCGGGCTTCCGGTCGCGGTCGCGCTGGGGAAGATCGGCCTCGCGATCGCCCTGCTCGGGTTCGTGGCCGCCACGTTCGGTGCGGCCTGCGAGACCGGCCTGAGCGTGGGCTACAGCGTCGCGCAGTACTTCGGCGCCCAGTGGGGCAAGTACGTGCGGCCCAACGAGGCCGTCGTGTTCCACGTCGTCATCCTGCTGGCCACGATCGCGGCGGCTGCCGTGCTGATGACGGACGTCGACCCGGTGCTGATCACCGAGATGTCCGTGGTCTTCTCGGCCGTGGCGCTCCCGCTGACCTACTTGCCGATCCTGGTGGTCGCCAACGACCCCGACTACATGGGCGAGCACGTCAACGGCCGGTTCGCCAACGTCCTCGGCACCGTCTTCCTCGTCGCCGTGGTCGCCGCCGCCGTCGCAGCGATCCCCCTGATGATCTGGACGAGGATGGGCCAATGACGGACACCGCCGACCGTCTCCAGGGCTCGATCGACGGGCTGCTGCACCTGATGGACCGCCAGCTCATCGATGTCGACGGCTTGTTCCTGGGCAAGGTCGACGACGTCGAGCTCACCGCCGGCGACGACGGCTTGGCCATCACGGCTCTGCTGACCGGCGCCGCCGCCCTCGTGGGTCGACTCGGCGGCCGGCTCGGCGACGAGCTGATCACGAAGTGGGGGCAGGCACGCCCGGCCGAACCACATCGAACGCGGCCCTGGCGGCTGAGCATGGACCTCGTCGACCGCCTCGACAGTGCGGTCCATCTCACCGTCGGCCGAGACGAGGTTCTCTCACGCGACGGCGGCGAGGGCCTTCGCCTCGGCTCCCTGGCCGGCATGACCGTGTTCGAGCCCGACGGGGACAAGGCGGGCCGCGTGCTGGACGCACGCTTCGAACCCAGGGCGGCCCGCCTCGTCCTGCGGTCGCTGCTCGTCGGCCGGGGCGGGCCGGGCTCGCTGCTCGGCTACGACCGACGGTCAGAACAAGGCCCACGGGTGCTCGCCACGCTCGTGCGGCTCTGGCACCGCGACACCCGCGTCGTCGACGTCGACGATGCCGACATCGACTGGACCCTCGAACAGGTCAGGCTGCGAGAGCGGCTCGAGGTCGCCGGCAAGCGAGCGCTCGACGTGTGACCCCCGCTGGGAAGCCGGGCCTCATGTCGTCGTGACGGCGTTCCGGAGCGGGCGCGTCGCGGGTCCCTCGAGCACATCACCCTCGGGGCTGAACCGTGACCCGTGCAGCGGACAGTCCCAGGACCTCTCCGCGTCGTTCCACGTGAGCGTCCCGCCGAGGTGTGTGCACATCGCGACCACCGCGCAGGTGCGGCCCTCGACGCAGGACTCGCCGACCGGCAGAGCACCACGTCGTCCGACGCGGCCCTCGCCCTCCGAGGGCCTCCGCAGCGAGCGGAGCTCGGCCAACGCGAGGTCTCCGACGAGGTGAACGCCGACGGCGGCGTTGAGCCTGGCGATCTCCATGGCGCCACTCGGCCGGGTGATGCGTCTGGAGATCGAGGTCTGCCAGCCGGCGCGCTGGCCGTGGATCTGCTTGGTCAGCGAGAGGGCGGCTGCGACCCCGTTGGTCAGTCCCCACTTGCCGTATCCGGTGGCGACGTAGAAGTGCCCGCGGCCGCGCGGCAGGGCGCCGACGAAGGGAAGTCCGTCGTGGGAGGAGTAGTCCTGGGCGGACCAGGCATGGGTCTCCTCGGCTCCGGGGAACCACTCGCGGGTCCAGTCACGCAGGGCGTCGAGGTGTGCGGCGGTCGAGCGGGTGCGACCGACGACATGGCCTTCACCGCCGATCAGGAGGAGCCGCCCCTCGCACGAAGGCGCGTCGCGGACCGACCGCGTCGGTGCGTCGGCGGAGATCAGCATCAGCTCCGGTGGCGACGGGTGGCGGAACGCCAGGGCGTAGGAGCGGTCCGGCTCCACCTTGGCGAAGTACAGACCTCGGTCGAGGATCGGGACGCCGGTGGCGAGCACGACGTTCTCGGCGCTGACCTGCGAGCCGTCCTCGAGGTGCACCGCCGTCGAGCCGGTCAGCGGCGCTCCGATCACGCGACGGCCCGAGACCACCGTGCCGCCTTCGCGGCGAAGCTCGCCGACGAGCGTGTCGAGCAGCTCCATGGCGTCGAGCTGCGCCTGGTCCTCCAGCGTCGTCCCGCCCGCGTAGGGGAACGGAACGCCCAGCGACTCGGCCCACACGACGTCCAGGCCCAAGGTCCGGGCCGCGTCGTGCTCGGAGCGCGCCGCGTCCAGCCCCTGCGGGGCGGCCGCGTAGGTGACCGCCGTACGCCGCTGGTAGGACACGTCGTGCTCGTCGCAGAAGCGAAGCAGCCAGGCCTGTCCTTCGCGGTTGGCCTCGACGTACGCCCGAGCCACCGCCTCGCTCTGCCGCTCCAGGATCCGGGACAGTCTCGTGCCCTGGAGCAACGACACCTTGCCCGTGGTGTTGCCCGTGGTGACGGCACCGACGTCGCGGGCCTCGATGACCGCGACATGCCGGCCGGAGCGGGCCAGGAGGAGACCGGTGACGAGGCCGGTGATGCCGGCGCCGACCACGATGTCGTCGTACCGCTCGTCGAGGTGTGCGTCGGTCTCGACGGGCGTGCGGTCACGCCAGAGTGAGGTCATGGCTCGCGGGTACCCACCGTGCGCCTCGACAACGCCCCGCCGCACATCGGTCCTGGCGGCTAGCGTCGGAGTCGTGACGTGGCTGGGCGAGCTGGGCGCGACGAGCCCTGTGGTCGCGGCGCCCATGGCGGGCGGTCCGACGACGCCCGAGCTGGTGGTGGCGGCAGCAAGCGCAGGCTCGATCGGGTTCGTGGCCGGCGGCTACCTCACCGCCGAGGCGCTCGGTGAGCAGCTCGCGCGGGTGCGCGCCGAGACGCAGCTGTACGGCGTTAACCTGTTCGCCCCCCACCCGGTCCCGGTCGACCGCCGCGCGTACGCGGCGTACCGCGAGCTGATCCGGCCCGACGCCGAGCGGTACGACGTCGAGCTCCCCGCAGATCCGATCGAGGACGACGACGCGTGGCGGGAGAAGGTCGATCTGCTGCTCGAGCATCCGGTGCCGGTCGTCTCGTTCACCTTCGGCATCCCGGACCACGCCTCGCTGAGCGCCCTGCGTCTCGCCGGCTCGCTGCTGGTGCAGACCGTGACGAACGCCGACGAGGCGCGACTGGCCGATGCCGCCGGGATCGACGCGCTGGCCGTGCAGGCGGCCGCGGCAGGCGGGCACTCGGGCACCTTCACCCCCGACCGCACGCCGGCGGAGCGACCGCTGACCGATCTGCTCGGTGAGGTCCGGGCGTCCGTCGACCTCCCGTTGCTCGGCGCCGGCGGGATCGGCTCGGCCGACGATGTCGCCGCGGTGCTCGCGGCGGGTGCCGAGGCAGCGGTCGTCGGGACCCTGCTGCTGCTCGCCCACGAGAGCGGCGCTTCAGCGGCGCACCGGGCCGGTCTCGCGGACCACCTCCGTGAGACCGCGGTGATGCGCGCGTGGACCGGCCGGCCGGCGCGCGGGCTGCGCAACGCGTTCTCGGACGCCTACGACGCCGCCGCTCCCGTCGGCTACCCCGCACTCCATCACCTGACCCGGCCGATCCGACGGGCAGCCGCGACCACCGGTGACCCCGAGGGGGTCAACCTGTGGGCCGGCACCGGGTACCGCGCCGCCCGCGAAGCGCCGGCCGCCGAGATCCTGGGCGGACTGGGCGGCGGGTAGCCGGTCAGGCGGGTTGCAGCCGCCGAGCGCGACAGTCGTGGCATGGACCCGTGGGCCGTTCGGCCGCTCCTGCCCGATCCAGCCGGCGCCAGGGTCGCCATCGTCTCCGGCAGCTACGGCGCCGGGCACGACGCAGCGGCGCGGGAGATCGCCGGTCTCCTGACCCGAGCCGGCGCGCAGGTCACGACCTACGACATCGTGGAGCTGCTGCCCGTGGGGCTCGGGCCGCTCCTCAAGAAGGCCTACTACATCCAGCTCCGCCGCGCACCGGCGACGTGGAGCACGACATTGGCCTACGTCGAGTCCGGGCGGCTGCTGCACCGCGGCGCCACCGGCGTGTTCGGGCTCGGTGACGAACGCGTCGTCCGCGCGGTCGCCGGGAGCGACCTCGTGATCGCCACCCATCCGTTCGCCGCGCAGGCCCTCGGCAACGCCAGGCGGCGCGGGATCCTCAGCGTCCCGGCGGCGACGTACCTGACGGATGCGTCCGTGCACGCACTGTGGGTCCACCCCCAGGTCGACCTGCACCTCGCGATCCACGACGTCGCGGCCGAGCAGGCCCGTTGCCGCGGAGGTCGTACGACGACCGTCCAGCCGGTCGCCCGGGTCGGACGCCCTCGCGACGACGACCCGCTGGCGACGTACGAGATCTGCGGATCCCGTGCCCTGGTCACGGGCGGCTCCCTGGGCCTGGGCGAGCTCGAGCAGGCGGCCCGGGACATCGTCGCGACGGGCGTGATGACGCCCGTCGTCGCGTGCGGCTCCAACGACGACCTGCGCTCGCGTCTCGAGACGGTGCCGGGTGTCGTCGCCCTCGGCTGGCGCGACGACCTCCCGGACGTGATCGCGGCGTGCGACTGCGTCGTCCAGAACGCCGGCGGCTTCACCTCCCTCGAGGCGCTGGCCGCCGGCACGCCTGTGGTCACCTACCGCCCGATCCCCGGGCACGGGATCACCAACGCGGCCGGGCTCGAGCGGGCCGGGCTGGCCCCGTGGCCGCGGTCGGTGGCCGAGCTCCGACCGGCCCTGACGGCGGTGCTCACGGAGGGCCGGTTCGACCGCCTGCCCCACGACGCGCCCACCGTGGTCGAGGCCCTTGCCGGGATGGCGACGCCGCGGGTCCTCGGCCGGATCGAGGTGGCCTGATGCGCGCCGGTCGCGCGCTCGCCGTGGCCGGCGGTGCCGCGGTCGCCGGAGGCGCGCCGCTGATCGCGTCGGTGCAGCCGGTACGCCGCGCCCTGACGCCCGCGGTCCTGCCGGACCGGCTGTCGGGGATCAGCACCCGGCACCATGTCGCCCTCACGTTCGACGACGGACCCGATCCCGCCAGCACACCCGCGTTCCTCGACCTGCTGGCCGCGCGGGAGGTGCAGGCGACGTTCTTCCTGCTCGGCCGGTACGCCGCGGAGGAGCCCGACCTGGTGAGCCGGATCGTCGATGCCGGGCACGAGCTCGGCGTGCACGGCTGGACCCACCGCTGCGTCGCCTGGGTCGGGGCACGCCGCCTGGTCGGCGACCTGCGCATGACGAGCCGGGTCCTGGAGCAGATCTCGGGCCGGCGGGTGCGGTGGTACCGCCCGCCGTACGGCGTCCTCACGACCCACGCTCTGGTCGCGGCCCGTGCCGCCGGCCTGAGCACGGTGCTCTGGTCGGACTGGGGCGTCGACTGGCGGCAAGGGCGCACGCCGGCGCAGGTGCTCACCACCGTGACCCGCGGCCTGAGACCGGGTGGCACGGTGCTGCTGCACGACTCCGACCGCACCTCGGCGCCCGGCTCGTGGCAGACGACGCTCGCGGCGACCGCGCTGCTGCTCGACCGGCTGGACGCGGACGGCGTACCGACGGGTCCTCTCGGCGAGCACTGGGAACCCTGACCCCACGCCGGTCGCCCTACCTCTCAGGGTTCTCACGGTCACCACCCGTACCCTTGG
>JAICSK010000085.1 GCA_025936915.1 Nocardioides sp. | reverse complement strand
CTCCACCGCCTGCCGCGCGCCCGTCAACCGGACCAGCATCGTCAGCAGCTCACCCTCGTCGTGGGAGATCTGCATCGCCGCGCGACCACCGAGCTCGCGACGGGTCTCCTCGGCGAGGTCGCGGAGCACCTCGTCGGCGGGTTCGGAGTGGGCGAGTAGGTAGTCGTTGATGTCGGGGCTGACGATGTCCATGGGGCCGAGTCTGCCGTACGTCGTCAGTCGGTGAACTCCCCCACGTGCCCAACCCTCGTGGTCGTACTAGAGGACGTAGTCGCCGGCCGAGGTCGGCGTGTCGTGGACGTCCTGGTAGTTCCCACGACCGAGTCCCACGAGCGTGCCCGTCGTCAGGTCGTCGACCTACCACCGCGTCGCTCCGTGCACCGACCCGAACGTCAGGGTGCGGTCACCCAGCGCGGCGGAGTACAGCCCGCCCTTCGCCCCGTCGTCGACCTCCGTGACCAGCCGACCGGTCAGATCGGTCAGATCGGTCACCAGGATGCGCGTCGACCCGCCGCAGTACTCGGTGAGGGCCACCAGGGAACCGTTGGTCTGCAGGAGCTGGAGTGTCCCTCGAAGAAGGACTTGGCTGGGGGGATGCGACAACCGGCCCCGAGCGGCATCGGGACGACGTGCCTCGGCCTGGATCCGCGTCGCGGCGGCAGTGACCCAGACCGCGACACCGTGTGACACATCGAGCCCGAGAGCGTCGGTCGGCGTCGCCGCCTTCGGCAGGGAAGAGCCCGAGGTGAGCGAGGACAGCGAGACCGCCTGAACGGGGTTCTTCAGGGATTGGCCGTCCCCCGCGCCACACCGAGGAACGCCGTACGCCGCAGCGCGGGCTGGCTCCTCAGTACGAAGGAGGTGAACTCCTCCACGTCACGCCGTGCCATCGACCGTCCTTCCCGACCGGTCGAACGTGGCGAGGCCCGCCGGAGGTTGCACGGAGGGTACGCCGACCTCAGCGGCCGACGGCGTACCCCTGGGCACCGCGCGGGTTGGCCCCGGCCGAGAGCAGGCACGTCTCCGGATCCCGCTCCACGGCGCACAGCCGGCCGAGCTCCCACGGGCCGGTCCGGGTCATCACGTGCCCGCGCGAGGCGAGGGCCTCGATGACGTCGTCGCCGAGCCGGTCCTCCACGACCAGCTCGCCCGGCGACATCTCCCGCGGGTAGAACGAGCTGGGGACCGACATCGTGTGGAACGTCGGAGCGTCGATCGCCTCTTGGAGGTCGAGCCCTGCGACGAGGTGGCGCAACAGGAACGGCAGCTGCCACGCATCCTGCTGGTCACCGCCCGGCGTCCCGCAGGCGAGCACGGGCACGCCGTCGCGGAGCACCAGCGTCGGCGACAGCGTGGTCCTCGGCCGGCGGCCGGGAGTCAGTGAGGACGGCAGGCCCTCGTCCAGCCAGAACATCTGCATCCGGCTGCCCAGGCAGAACCCCAGCTCGGGGACCGTCGGCGAGCTCTGCAGCCAGCCACCGCTGGGCGTCGCCGAGATGATGTTGCCCCAGCGGTCGACGACGTCGAGATGACAGGTGTCGCCCATGCTCTCCCCGCTCCACGACACGGTCGGCTCGCCCAGCCCGGACGCGGTCGGTGCGGGCGAGTGGGGCAGCACGTGCTGAGCCAGCCGCGGCGTCCGGCCGCCCGGTGACCCGGGCCGCAGGTCCGCCGACGCCTGCTCCCCGACCAGGGCGAGACGCTGCTCGACGTACACCGGGTCGAGCAGCTCGGACACGGTCACGTCGCCGCTGTCGCCGTACCACGCCTCCCTGTCGGCGAACGCCAGCTTGAGCACCTCGGTGGTGACATGCACGCCGTCGGCAGTGGACGGGTTCAGCGCCTCGTCCGGCAGCCGGTCGAGCATCGCCAGCGACTGGAGCAGGACGGGCCCCTGGCCCCAGAGGTCGGTCTTCGCGATCTCGTAGTCGCGGAAGCGCCCGACCGCCGCCGGCTCGTACGTCGCCGTCCACTCGGCCAGGTCCGACCCGGTGAGCACGCCGGCGTGAGCCTCACCGCTGGAGTCGACGAAGGGTCTGCGCTGGAAGGCGTCGATCGCCTCGGCGACGAACCCCTCCCGCCAGGCGCGGCGGGCGGCGTCGTACTGCACCTCGCGGTCGCGACCGGCCGCCTCGCCGATGGTGACCAGGCGGTCGAGCACGTCGGCGTACGCCGGGTCTCTCACCAGCTCCCACGCCCGGGGAAGCCGTCCGTCCGGGATCCACCGGGCCGCGGACGTCGGCCAGTGCTCGGTGAACATCCGGTCCATCCGCGCGACCGTGGCGGCCGCGGCCGGGAGCAGTGGATGTCCCTGGCGGGCGTAACCCGCGGCGTACGAGAGGACGTCGCGGAGGGGCCGGAGCCCGTGGTCGCGACCGAGCCTCAGCCAGGCCTCCACCGCACCCGGGACGCACGCCGCCAGCGGCCCCGAGCCGGGCACCAGGTCGAGGCCGAGCCGGCGGTAGTGCTCGATGCTCGCACCGGCCGGCGCCGGGCCCTGTCCGCAGAGCACGGTCGCCGCCTGGCCGTCGGCGGTGGCGAAGATCGCCGGTACGTCGCCGCCCGGCCCGTTGAGATGTGGCTCGACGACGTGCAGCACGAAGGCTCCGGCCACCGCCGCGTCGAAGGCGTTGCCTCCCGCCTCGAGCTGGGCCATCGCCGCCTGCGAGGCCAGCCAGTGGGTCGACGACACCATGCCGAACGTGCCGCGCAGCGTGGGTCGGGTGGTCACGCCTCGTCTCCCGGATCCGAGGTGCCGGTGAGGTTGCGCGCCACGGCCCGGCACAGGTCGGTCGCGCGACGTGCCCAGTCGGGGGTCGTCCCGGCCAGGCCGCAGGCGGGCGTGACGACCAGGAGGTCGCCCAGGGCGTCCGGGTCGAGGCCGAGGACGTCGAGCACCCGCAGGACCCGCTCGGTCAGCCCTGTCTCGGTGGGCACGGCGTCCGGCTCCAACGCCGGCACGATCCCGAGGGCGATGCGCTCGCCCGCGTCGAGCGCCTCCGCGAAGGCGTCGAGGTCGTCGGCGTCGAGCACGGACAGGTCGCCGCTGAGGCCGCGTGCACCGGCGCCCCGGAGGAGTGCCCACGGTGTGTCGGCCGCGCAGGAGTGCACCCATGGCTCGGTGCCCGCCCGCCCGAGCACCCAGCTCAGGGTGTCCGACGCCTCCGGTGGATGGACGGCGCGGTGCCTGCCGAACCCCGACGCCGTCGGCACGCCGCCGGCCAGCACCGCGGGCAGGGCCGGCTCGTCGAGCTGCACGACGACATGCTCGGCGTCGACCCGTCGCCGTACGTCGGCGAGGTGCGTCGCCACGCCCTCGGCGAGCGCCTGGGCGAGGTCGCGCCGGGCGCCGTGGTCCGCCAGGACCTTGTCGCCCCGCGGCTTCTCGACCGACGCGGCCAACGTCCACGGACCGGCCAGCTGGACCTTGAGCACACCGTGGAAGTCCCGCGCCTGCTCCTCGAGCTGGTCGAGGTCTCGGGCCAGCAAGGAGCGGGCACGGCGGTGATCGATCCCGGAGGCGTCGGTCAGCCGCCAGCCGGCCGGCTGCAGGTCGAACCCCAGGTCCGCGATCGTGGCGAGGGTCCGGCCCACCATGCCGGCGCCGGGCCCGCGGCCGGGCAGCTCGGGAAGGTACGGCAGCCCGGGTACCTCGCCGAGGACGACCTGCACCGCCTCGGCGTACTCCTCCGCGTCGGTCCCGGGCCACGACCCGACGCCGCTGGCGACCGTCACACCGCGACGCCGACGCGCAGGGTGGAGACGATGTTGGCCGAGCCGACGACCCGGGTGCCGTCGTAGATCACCGCGGCCTGGCCCGGCGCGATGCCGTACGCCGGGTCGATCAGGTCGATCTCGACCTCGTCGGCGGCGACACGGACGGTGGCGCGGTGCTCGTCGCCGTGCGCACGCAGCTGGACGGTGCCCTCGAAGCCGGACGCAGGGGGCGCGCCGCACCAGCGTGGCCGGTCGGCCACGATCCGGTCGACGCTGAGCTGCGCGCGCGGACCGACCGTCACCGTTCCCGACACCGGCTCGATGTCCAGCACGTAGCGCGGCAGGCCGTCGGGCGCGGGCGTGCCGAGCCTGAGTCCCTTGCGCTGTCCGATGGTGAACCCGAAGGTCCCGTCGTGCCGACCCAGCTCGGCACCCGACGCGGCGTCGACGATCGAGCCACCGTGGTTGGGCGCCCGCTCACCGAGCTTCTCGCGCAGCCACCCGGCGTTGTCGCCGTCGGAGACGAAGCAGATGTCGTGGGAGTCGGGCTTCTCGGCGACGAGCAGCCCGCGCAGAGCGGCCTCCTCGCGCACCTGGGGCTTGGCCGTGTCGCCCAGTGGGAACAGCGAGTGAGCGAGCTGACCCTGTGTCAGCACACCGAGGACGTAGGACTGGTCCTTGCCCGGGTCGAGGGCGCGATGGAGCTCGGTCGACCCGTCGCCCCCCGGGCGCACCAGCGCGTAGTGACCGGTCACCACCGCGTCGAAGCCCAGCGCCAGCGCCCGGTCGAGCACGGCGGCGAACTTGATCTTCTCGTTGCACCGCAGGCACGGGTTGGGCGTGCGGCCCGCGGCGTACTCGTCCATGAAGTCGACCACGACGTCCTCGTGGAAGCGCTCGGACAGGTCCCAGACGTAGAACGGGATGCCGATCACGTCGGCCGCGCGCCGGGCGTCGTTGGCGTCCTCGATCGTGCAGCAGCCACGGGCTCCCGACCGGTACGACGCGGGGTTGCGCGACAGCGCGAGGTGGATGCCGGTGACGTCGTGGCCGGCGTCGTGGGCGCGGGCAGCGGCCACGGCCGAGTCGACGCCGCCTGACATCGCCGCGACGACCCTCATCGCGGCCTCATGTGATGCGGGCCCCCCGCGCGCGGTCGACGGCGGGACCGATCGCCTCGACCAGGGCGTCGACGTCGGCCTCGCAGGACGTGCGGCCGAGGGTGAACCGCAGCGAGTGTCGTGCTCCTTCGTCGTCGAGCCCCATCGCCAGCAGCACGTGCGACGGCTGGGGTACGCCGGCGGAGCAGGCCGACCCGGTCGAGCACTCGATCCCGCGGGCGTCGAGCAGCATCAGCAGCGAGTCGCCCTCGCAGTCGGGGAAGCCGAGGTGGGCGTTGCCGGGCAGCCGGTGCTCGGGGTCGCCGTGGAGGTGTGCGTCGGGCACGGTCTCGATCACCCGCGACACCAGGGAGTCACGCAGGGCGGCCATCCGCTCGGCGTACTCCGGTTGGACCTTCACGGCGTGCTCGACCGCGGCGGCGAAGCCGGCGATCGCCGGCATGTCGAGGGTGCCGCTGCGGATGTCGCGCTCCTGACCGCCGCCGTGCAGCAGCGGGGTCAGTGTGAGCTCGCGGCGGAGGATCAGGGCGCCGACGCCGTAGGGTCCACCGAGCTTGTGACCGGTCAGCGTGAGCGCGTCGACCCCGCTTGCGGCGAAGTCGACCGGGACCGCCCCGACCGCCTGGACGGCGTCGGTGTGCACCGGGATGCCGTGCGGTGACGCGATCGCCACGACGTCGTCGATCGGCTGGATCGTGCCGACCTCGTTGTTGGCCCACATCACCGAGATCACCGCGACCGAGGCCGGATCCCGCTCGACCGTGGCTCGGAGCGCGTCGAGATCGAGGAGCCCACGGGAGTCGACCGGGACCAGCTCCACTGCGGCGTGCTCACCCTCAGCGAGCCAGTCGAGTGCGTCGAGGACGGCATGGTGCTCGATCGACGAGCTGAGCACCCGGACTCGACGGGGATCGGCGTCGCGTCTGGACCAGAACAGGCCCTTGAGCGCGAGGTTGTCGGCCTCGGTCCCGCCGGAGGTGAAGACGACCTCTCCGGGGCGGCAGTTCAGCGCCTGGGCGATCCGCTCGCGCGACTCCTCGACGATCCGCCGCGCGGCTCGGCCGCTGGCGTGCAACGACGACGGGTTGCCGACGTCGCCGAGATGAGCGGTCATCGCCTCGACGGCGGCCGGGAGCATCGGGGTGGTCGCGGCGTGGTCGAGGTAGACGGTGTGGTCGGGCGCGTCGTCCATGTCAGGCCCAGCGTACGGCGCGGGCAGATGCCCCGGCCAACTCACTGTCCGTCCAGTACCGCCCTGGCCTCGAACAGCAGCACCGCCGCGGAGGCGGCCACGTTGAGTGAGTCCGCACGTCCGCGCATCGGGATCGCCACCCGGGTCAGGCCCACGCGCCACTCGTCGCTCACCCCGTCGCCCTCGGAGCCCACGACCACCGCCGTCCGGCCGGTCCCCAGCCCGGCCGAGCGGTACGGCGTGGCGCCCGCCGGGTCGGCGACGTACGTCGTGAAGCCGGCTGCCGCCAGCCGGTCCCTCGCCTCGGCAATGGTGTCGAACGTCAGCACCGGCGTGGTCAGGACGGTGCCCCGGCTGGCGGCGAACACCTTCGGATGCGTCACCCGCGCGGTCGCCCGGGTGAGCACGAGCGCGTCGGCCGCACAGGCGTCGGCCGTCCGCACGAGCGTCCCGAGGTTGCCGGCGTACTCGATGCCGTCGGCGACCAGGACCAGCCGGGCCGATCCGGTCAGCACCTGGCTCGGGTCGCAGCGCGGCAGCCGCACCACCGAGACGAGGGCGGCTGCGGACAGGTCGGGATGGAGGCGGGTGAGGACGCGTTCGGAGATCCGGTGGGCACGGTCGGCCCGAGCCACCACCCGAGCCGCGGTCGCCTCGAGCTCGGGGTACGGCCGGTCGCCGGGACACCACAGCGCGACCTCGATCGGCGCGTCGCTGGCGAGCACGACCTCGTGCGCCCAGCCACCCGTGACCGCGGTGACGTGGTCCCTCCGAGGTAGCAGGTTGCGCCGCGCGCGGGAGTAGCGGCGAAGGTCGTCGTGGGACGCGCCGGTCGGCTGGAGCCGGGCGAGCTTCTCGGCGTGGGCGGTGTACGGCAGCGAACGATCGGTGGTGCTGGGCATGGCTGTCTCCGACGAGCAGGAGTGACGTCCCGACCGCGGGCCCCGCTCCGTGCCAGGGAGCGCGTGGGGGCGCGGTCGTCAGGCCGCCGGTCGGCGCCTGGCTGAGGTCACTCCTCGATACCCATGCCGAGAACGGTAGGGACGGGGCGTGGTGGGTCGCATCCGATTAATCGACGCCCGCCCCAGGGTGGTCGGCAGGGCTTGATCGTCAGTGGTGCCCGTACATCTTGTTCATGCCCAGCCAGTCGCCGAGGCCGAGCGTACGGGCGTACGTCGAGCAGGGCTTGAGCACGTGCTGCATGGTGAGGTTGGGGTGGCCCGGGCCGGTGTGCGCCATCCCGTAGGCGTGGCCCCACTCGTGGGTGACCGTGCCCTCGAAGTCCCACGTGTTCGAGCACGGCGACGGCAGGTGGGTGGCCAGGGCGGTTCCGTTGTCGATCACCATGTCGGATCCGACCATCCGGCCGCGGCCGTTGTACCAGTAGCAGGTCCAGCCGAGCAGGTCACCGGGCAGGTTGCCGAAGCCGACGACGTTGGTGGTATTGGGGTCACCGCACGTCGGACCGCCCACCTTGATGTTCGGCGCCTTGCGGGTCCTACCCAGGTAGTGGGCCGCCGGGGTCGTCAGCTGCGGCTTCCCGCAGGTGTTGCGACCGAGCCGCATGTTCGCGTTGGCGGCCTTGACCTGACGGATCACCGTGCGCTTGTGGAAGGCCTGCGGCATCTTGCGGACGTTGACGTGGTACCGAAGCGCGGTGACCCACCGATGGTGCTCGAGGTGGTACGTCGAGTCCTGGCACGCGGCCGTCGAGCCGCGCTGCGCCGACTCGGTCGTCTCGGGCACCGTGCCGATCGCGACGCTGGTGCCGGTCGTCGTGGTGGTCGCGGTCGTCGTGGTGGTCGCGGTCGTCGTGGTCAGCGGCGCGAGGTACCAGCCGCCGTTCCCGGCGGCGTGCCCGGCGCGTAGCACCCGGATCGTCGTCCCGGTGTTGGTCACCGTGATCCCCGGGGCGTCGCCGTGCCGGCCGACGCCGTCTCCGGCCACGCCCATCCCGGCCGGGGGCACCGTCACCGAGACCCGGCCGTCGGTCACGACCCGCCCGGCGAGTGAGCATCCCGAACGGACGACCGTGCGCGCCGCCCGGACCACGATCGGTCCCCGCTCGAGGCACCGGTCGGCCCGGGACGTCGCCGGACGCGCCGAGGCGGGCGCCGAGGTCGTCACGACGACGAGCCCGACGAGGGTGAGCGAGGCGGCCGAGGCGAGGAGTCCACGGGACGTCATGCGTCGATCCTCCCCCTGCCGCGGTCGGTCAAACCCTGCGGGGCGGCGTCGGCGCGGGCAGCAGCACGAGGTCGTCGCGGTGGACCACCTCGCGCTCGTACGCCGCGCCGAGCTCGCGTCGGAGGACGGCGGACGTCTTGCCGACCAGCGACGGGACCTCGTCACTGTCGAAGTTCACCAGGCCTCGTGCCACCGGAACCCCGTCCGGCCCGGACAGGTCGACCGGGTCGCCGGCCGCGAAGCTCCCGGTTGCGCCGGTCAGCCCGGCCGCGAGCAGCGAGGCCCGGCGTTCGGTGACGGCCCGGACGGCGCCCTCGTCGAGGAGCAGGACGCCCTTCGGCTCGGTGGCGTGGGCCAGCCACAGCTGCCGCGTCGGCCGTCGCCGGCCCGCACCGTGGAACCAGGTGCCGACCGACTGACCGGCCAGGACGTCACCCACCCGATCCGCGGAGGTGAGCACGACGGGGATCCCGGCGCCGGTGGCGATCCTGGCCGCGTCGAGCTTGGTCCGCATCCCCCCCGTGCCGAGACCGGCGGAGCCGGCCTTGCCGACCCGCACGGCGGCGAGGTCGTCGGCGAGGGCCACCTCGGGCACCAGCCGGCTCCCTGGCGCTGACGGCGGCCCGTCGTACAGCCCGTCGACGTCACTGAGCAGCACCAGGAGGTCGGCGTGCACCAGGTGGGCGACCAGTGCCGCGAGGCGGTCGTTGTCGCCGAACTTGATCTCGCTGGTGGCGACGGTGTCGTTCTCGTTGACGATCGGCAGGACGCCGAGCTCGAGCAGCTTGGCGAACGTCTGGTGGGCGTTGCGGTAGTGGCTACGTCGGGTCACGTCGTCGGCGGTGAGCAGCACCTGGCCGGCCACGATCCCGTACCCGGCGAGCTCCTCGGTGTAGCGGTGGACCAGCAGGCCCTGGCCCACAGCGGCGGCGGCCTGCTGGGCCGGAAGCGCCCGCGGCCGGCGCGGCAGCCCGAGGGGTGCGAGCCCGGCCGCGATCGCGCCGGAGGAGACCAGAACGAGCTCGACCCCACGACCGCGTGCGTCGGCGAGCACCGTGACCAGACGTCGTACCCGCTCGGGGTCGATGCCTCCCTCGGCGGTCGTCAGCGACGACGAGCCCACCTTCAGCACGACGCGCCGAGCCGCCGCGACCCGCTCGGCGCGCGAGCCGCCGGCGTTCACTCGTCGCTCACGTCGTCGGGGCGGTCGGGGTCGTCGTCGGACCCGATCTCGTAGCTCACGGGTCCGGAGGTGCCACGACGCGCCGCGTCGATCCGGCGGGCGACGTCGGCACGCGCCTCGGCCTCGCCGCGCTCGGGCATCGCGGCGTCGATGTCCCGACGCCGGCGCGCGGCCGGGCGCGTCTCGTCGAACCGCTGGTCCTCGCCCCGACGACCCAACATCTCCACGCCGGCGTCGATGCCCGGGCGGAAGTCGAAGACAACGGCGGCGTCGGGGTGCCCGATCAGCACGGTGTCGCCCTCGGTCGCGCCGAGCTCGACGAGCCGGGACTCGACGCCGAGCCGGTTGAGCCGGTCGGCGAGGAAGCCGACGGCCTCGTCGTTGCTGAAGTCGGTCTGCCGCACCCATCGTTCGGGCTTGACCCCGCGGACGTTCCAGCCCGCTGCGGTCTCGGTCACACTGAACTCGTCGCCGCCGTCGGCCGAGGGCGGCCGGATCACGATCCGCTCGGCTGCCGGCGCCGGCTGGGCAGCCCGCGCCGCGGCGACGATCTCGGCCATCGCGAAGGTCAGCTCGCGCAGCCCCTCGCTCGACGCGGCACTGACCGGGAACACCCGCAGACCGCGCTCCTCGAGGTCGGCGCTCACCATGTCGGCCATCTCGCGCCCGTCGGGGACGTCGATCTTGTTCAGGGCGACCAGCCGCGGGCGGCCGTCGAGCCCGCCGTACGACGCGAGCTCGTGCTCGATCACGTCGAGATCGTCCAGCGGGTTGCGACCGGGCTCGATCGTCGCGGTGTCGATCACGTGCACGATCGCGGCGCAGCGCTCGACATGCCGCAGGAACTCCTGACCCAGACCACGCCCCTCGCTGGCGCCCTCGATCAGTCCCGGCACGTCGGCGACGGTGTACGTCGTGTCGCCGGCGCTGACGACGCCGAGGTTGGGCACCAACGTGGTGAACGGGTAGTCCGCGATCTTCGGACGGGCTCGCGAGATCGCGGCGATCAGGCTGGACTTGCCGGCGCTCGGAAAGCCGACCAGCCCGACGTCGGCGACCACCTTCAGCTCCAGGGAGATCTCGAGCTCGTCGCCCGGCTCCCCCAGCAGCGCGAAGCCCGGCGCCTTCCGGCGCGAGCTGGCCAGGGCGGCGTTGCCCAGGCCGCCACGGCCGCCCTCGGCGACGACCAGCTCGGTGCCGGGGCCGACCAGGTCGGCCAGCACCTCGCCGTTCGCCCGGCTCACCACCGTGCCGTCGGGCACTGGCAGCACCAGGTCTGCGCCGTGGAAGCCGTTGCGGTGCCCACCCGCCCCGTGGCCGCCGTGCTCGGCCTTCCGGCGCGGGCTGTGGTGGTAGTCGAGGAGCGTGGTCACGCTCGGGTCGACGCGGAGGATCACCGAGCCACCGGGACCGCCGTTCCCGCCGTCGGGGCCGCCGAGAGGCTTGAACTTCTCCCGGTGCACCGAGGCCACGCCGTTGCCTCCGCGGCCCGCGGCGACGTGCAGCGTCACCCGGTCGACGAAGGTCGGTAAGGCCATGAGTGCTCCTGGAGAAGCGTGGAAATGGAACGAAGGGCGTGCCCCTGGCGGGGACGCCCTTCGGTCAGTGGTCGACGGGCGTTACTCGCCGACCGGGACGATGTTGACGACGCGACGCCCGCGCCGGGTGCCGAACTGGACGTTGCCCTCCACCAGCGCGAACAGCGTGTCGTCGCCGCCACGGCCGACGCCGTCGCCCGGGTGGAAGTGGGTGCCCCGCTGGCGGACGATGATCTCGCCGGCGTTGACGAGCTGACCGCCGAAGCGCTTGACACCGAGGCGCTGCGAGTTGGAGTCGCGACCGTTCTTGGTCGAGGCCGCGCCCTTCTTGTGTGCCATGGTCCGTCCTTCGTCTGGTTCGTCGGGTTCGTCCGGGTCGTCTGGGAGCCTGGGGGCCGGTCAGGCCGAGATGTCGGTGACCTTGACCTGGGTGTACTTCTGCCGGTGGCCCTGGCGCTTCTTGTACCCGGTCTTGTTCTTGAACTTCTGGATCACGATCTTGGGACCCTTGGTGGCGCCGAGCACCTCGACGGTCACGCCGGCCTTGTCGAGACCGGTGGCGGTCACCTTGTCGCCGTCGACGGTCATCACGACGGGCAGCGTGAGCGTGTCACCCACGGCGGCATCGGTCTTGTCGATCTCGATGACGTCGCCCACGGCAACCTTCTGCTGCCGGCTGCCAGCGCGCACGATCGCGTACACCGCGGTCTCCTTCGTAGGTCCTGGTCGAAGCTCCGGTCCGCCCGCCGACGACGTCGACCCGGGCGGGCCTGGACGAGTGTGAGGACAGAGGACGCACCCGCTCGTCGGACGAGTGGGCACCGAGGGTCCATGGTACGCAGCGCCCCACACGGGGCGCAAAACGAGAAAGACCCGGTACGACGGCAACCAGCCGGTGTCTCGCGATCGTCTCATCCTCGGCCGGCGTACCACTCATGCAGCACACGTTCAGAGGGAGACCACGAGATGTCCGCACCGACCCGCCTCTTCACCGGCGTCGCCAGCCTCGCCCTGGCCACCGCCGGGCTCCTCGCGCCGGCGCCCGCCGACGCCTCCACGCCGGCGTGCACCGACGGCGACCTCACCGCGTCGTACCACCACCACGACGCGGGCGCCGGACACAGCTACGGCTGGATCGTCCTGCGCAACACCTCGAGCCATGCCTGTCACACCGGCGGCTACGGCGGCATCTCCTACGTCGGCGACGGCAACGGGACCCAGATCGGGGCGCCCGCCGTGCGCCTGCCGGGCACGGTCGCGACGTACGTGCTGACGCCCGGGCAGCGCCTGCGCAGCCCGATCGACGAGGTGACCGCGCTCAACTACCCGCGCAAGCAGTGTCGGCCCCAGCACGTCGACGGCTTCCGGATCTACGTGCCGAACGCGACCCTCTCGCAGTACGTCGCGCACCCGACGCTCGGCTGCCGCAACGACCGGATCAAGCTGATCCACCAGAAGCCGTACCGCCGGCCCTGATCGCCTGATCGCCTGATCGCCCGGTCGCCCGGTCGTCAGCGCTTGCGTGCTCCCTTGCGCTTGACCGGCACGTGCAACGGGTGGGACTCGTCGGCGGGCGTCTCGGCGTCCACCGGCGGTCCGCTCGGCAGGCCGTCGACGGCGGCCGCGGGCGGGCCGGCGGGTCGGCTCGCCGAGCGTCGCCGGGTGCGGGTCACGACCCGAGGCTTCTCCGGCTCGGTCACAGGCGCCGGCTCGATCGCGGGCTCGGGTTCGATCTCGGGCTCGGGTTCGATCTCGGGCTCGGGCTCGGGCGCGACCTCGACCTCGGCCTCGTCGACCGCGGGCGAGGCGTCGTCCGCCTGCTCGGTGTCGACGGTGTCGACGGCGTGCACGGCCGGGTCCTCGACGTCCATGGCCTCGAGGTCGGAATCGTCGGTGTCGGGCTCCTCGGACTCCGGGCCCTCGTCGTGGTGCCGGGCCATCGCGGCCAGGTCCTTGGGCGACGGCGGCTTCGGCGGCTCGGGAGCGACGTCCTGCGACTTGCCCCGGCCCCGACGGCTTCGCGCCCGGCGCGGCTCCTCGTCGTTCTTCCTCGGCTCGACCGGGGCGTCCTCGATGACGACGCCACGGCCGTGGCAGGTCGGGCAGTCGTGGGAGAAGGACTCGAGCAGGCCGGTGCCGATCCGCTTCCGCGTCATCTGCACCAGGCCGAGCGAGGTCACCTCGGCCACCTGGTGCCGGGTGCGGTCACGGCCGAGGCACTCGACCAGCCGGCGCAGCACGAGGTCGCGGTTGGACTCCAGCACCATGTCGATGAAGTCCACGACGATGATGCCGCCGATGTCGCGGAGCCGGAGCTGCCGGACGATCTCCTCGGCGGCCTCGAGGTTGTTCTTGGTGACCGTCTCCTCGAGGTTGCCGCCGGAGCCGGTGAACTTGCCGGTGTTCACGTCGACGACGGTCATCGCCTCGGTGCGGTCGATGATCAGCGAGCCGCCCGAGGGCAGCCAGACCTTGCGCTCCAGGCCCTTCTTGATCTGCTCGTCGATGCGGTAGGCCGCGAACACGTCCTGGTCCTTCTTCGGCTCGTAGCGCTCGAGCCGGTCCTCGAGGTCGGGCGCGACGTGCCCGACGTACCCCTGCACGGTGTCCCAGGCGTCGTCGCCCTCGATCACCAGCTTGGTGAAGTCCTCGGTGAACAGGTCGCGGACCACCTTGAGGGTCAGGTCCGGCTCGCCGTACAGCAGCGTGGCACCGGCGTTCTTGTTGGCGGCCTTCTTCTCGATGTCGTCCCAACGAGCGGTCAGCCGCTCGACGTCGCGGGTCAGCTCCTCCTCGGAGGCGCCTTCGGCGGCCGTGCGGACGATCACGC
Organism: Nocardioides sp.; assembly: GCA_025936915.1. GTDB lineage: Bacteria > Actinomycetota > Actinomycetes > Propionibacteriales > Nocardioidaceae > Nocardioides. The sequence continues at coordinate 1,718 of JAICSK010000085.1, read as the reverse complement.
CCGCCTGCTCGGGGACGATCTCCTTGAGCAGGGTCTTGAGCCGGTTGCGCTCGGTGTCGGGCAGCTTGCGGGAGATGCCGCTGGTGGTGCCGTCGGGCACGTAGACCAGGAACCGGCCGGCCAGGCTGATCTGGCTGGTGAGCCTGGCGCCCTTGTGACCGATCGGGTCCTTGGTGACCTGCACCAGGACGGTCTGGCCCGAGGTCAGCACCGACTCGATCTTGCGCGGCTGGCCGTCCTTGTGGCCGAGGGCCGACCAGTTCACCTCGCCGGCGTACAGCACGGCGTTGCGGCCCTTGCCGATGTCGATGAACGCCGCCTCCATGGAGGGCAGGACGTTCTGGACCCGGCCGAGGTAGACGTTGCCGATCAGCGACGTCTGCGACTCGCGGGCGACGTAGTGCTCGACCAGGACGTTGTCCTCGATCACGGCGATCTGGGTGATGTCGTCGCGCTGCCGGATGACCATCACCCGGTTGACCGACTCGCGTCGAGCCAGGAACTCCGCCTCGCTCACGATCGGCGCGCGACGCCGTCCGGCCTCGCGGCCCTCGCGGCGGCGCTGCTTCTTGGCCTCCAGCCGGGTGGAGCCGCTGACGGCGGTGATCTCGTCGGCGGCGCTGCGACCACTTCGGACCCTGGTGACCGTGTTGGCCGGGTCGTCGGACGAGTCGCCGTCGTCCTCACCGGCGCGGCGGCGACGACGGCGACGGCGTGACGTGCCGGACTCGCCGCTCTCGCCCGCCTCCCCACCGGCGGCACCGTCGTCGGACGTGTCGTCGGTCTCGTTCTCGGTCTCGCCGCCCTCGCCGGAGCCGGGCTTGCGGCGGCGGCGGCCCCCGCGCCGGCGGCGGCGCCGGGCCGGGCTGTCGCCGGCCTCGTCGGTCTCACCCGACAGGTCGGCGTCGCGCTCGGAGCCCGACTCGGCAGGCTCCGTCGCCTTCGCGGCGGCGGCCTTCTTCGTCGTACGGCGTGCGCCGGCCCCTCCCTGGTCGGGGGGCTGGAACACGGCCGCCATCGATGGCCGGGAGTCGTCGCCCTCGGCCGGAGCCTCGTCGGCCGTCGCCGGGCTCTTCGAGGTCGCCTTCGAGGTGGTCTTCTTGGCGGTGGACTTCGTGCCGGCGCTCTTCTTCGCGGCCTTCTTCGCCGGCTTCCCGGTCGCCTCATCGGCTGCCGCGGCGGTCGGGGGGGCGGCCTTCTTGGTGGTCTTCTTGGCGGTCGTCGCCTTCTTCGGCTTCTCGGCCTCCGTCGGCGCCCCGTCGGCGGCCTTCGTGGTCGTCCGCTTCCGGGACGCCTTCTTGGCTACCGGTGCCGCGGACCCGCCCGCGGCGTCGGAGGTTTCGGGGGTCGCGGAGCCGTCCGCGTGATCGTCGAGCATGTCGCTCCTCGGTCCGGACGCTGCGTGCAGCCCCGGACGTGTCCGACGCCGGCGACCCGGGTGGACAGGGCCGACGACGCAAAGCCTTCGGGTAACGGCGACCCTCTCCGCAGGTGCGTCACAGTCATCCTGGTGCCACCAACCGCGGTCGCCGGGCCTTGCAAGGCTTCGTCGCTGTCACCGACTCAGCCGGCCGCGTCGCGGTCGGGTGACGACCTGGACTCAGCATGCCGGACACCCCTGGAGGAGAGACCGGCGAGAACGTCGTCGGCCCGGTCGAGCGGCACGCCGCGAGACCGAACACCTCGAGTATCGCACACGGCGTCGTCGAACCCTGCTT
>JAICSK010000050.1 GCA_025936915.1 Nocardioides sp. | reverse complement strand
CACCGACACTCACCCCCCTTGTCCACAGGGTTATCGACCGGTCTCCGGAAAAAGTTCGAGAGCTCTTTTCGGCACGTGCCGGAACCGCCGAATGGAGGTGCCCGGGGAAAGCGGGAAGCCGGCAACGGCGGCCGGGAACCATGTCCCCTTTCCCTCCAAAGCTGACGACCGCAACCACCCACCGGCCGCAACGGGGTCTCGTGACGGTCGCAGAGCGACCGAAACCGACGAGCTCGTGACCTCGGCGGCCTGCGCGTCGTTGAACCGGGCACCCCGACTCGGAAGGCTCGCCATGCGTCGTACGCTCGCCTCTCTCGCCACCGCCATCGCGCTCGCCGCCGTCGGAGCGCTCGGCGTTCCGAATCAGGCGGCCCACGCCGCGAAGGGGCCGCTGCGCTACGTCGCGCTCGGCGACAGCTACAGCGCTGCCAGTGGCGTGCTCCCGCCCGATCCGACCAGCCCCTTCTGTGCCCGGTCGACCGCCAACTACCCGCACGTGATCGCGGCGAAGATCGGCGCGAGCCTGACGGACGTGACGTGCGGTGCGGCGGAGACCAAGGACTTCACGCAGAGCCAGTACCCCGGGGTCGCGCCCCAGCTCGACGCGGTCCGCCGGCACACCCAGCTGGTGACGATGACGATCGGCGGCAACGACAACAACACGTTCATCGACGCGATCGCCGAGTGCGGCGCGGCGGGCCTCTCGACACTCGGCCAGGGCAGCCCGTGCGAGGACATGTACGGCAACTCGTTCCGCCACGACATCCGGCACAAGACCTATCCGGCGCTGGTCGAGGCGCTCAGGGCCGTCCGGCACAAGGCCCCGCATGCGCGGGTCGCGATCCTCGGCTACCCCTGGATCCTGCCGAGCTCGGACGGCTGCTTCGACAAGATGCCCGTCGCGAAGGGCGACGTGCCCTACCTGCGTCGGGTGCAGGCCACCCTCAACAACGCGGTACGACGTGCAGCAGCGGCCACGGGCGCGCGCTACGTCGACTTCAGCAAGGTCTCGGAGGGGCACGACGCGTGCCAGGCCCAGGGTGTGCGCTGGATCGAGCCGGTGCTGCAGGGCACCAACCCCGTCGTCGTACATCCGAACGCCCTGGGTGAGCGGCACATGGCCAAGCACACGATGAAGGTGCTGCACCTGGGCTGAGTCAGCCCTCCTCGCCGGTCGTCCCGTCGACGAGCTCGCGGGCGATGTCGAGATGGCCCGTATGCCGCGCGTACTCCTGCAGCACGTGCAGCAGGATCCAGTGCAGCTGCGGCGCGGTGGCCCGGTCGGAGAAGCGACCCCCGACCCGCGCGACGTCGGTCAGCTGGTGCGCCTCGACGATCGCCCGGGGGCGGGCGCCGGCGTCGCTGAGCATCGCACGGAGCTCGTCGGTCGAGCGGTCGAGCGTGATCCAGCCGCCGTCCGGTGCCGCGTCCCGCCAGGGGTCCTCGAGCGGCTCGGCCAGGAACCCCCACTCGAGCCACCGGCGCTCGACGTTCACCAGGTGGTGCACGAGGCCCGACGGCGTCCACCCGGACGGCACCCGCGACCCGGTCAGGTCGGCCTCGGTCAGCCCGTCGAGCTTCGTCGCCACGACTCCGCGGAAGAAGTCGAGGTAGTCCAGGAGCAGACCACGCAGGTCGGGCGTCGAGGCCGGCTCGGGGAACCGGGTGCCCGGAGAGCTCATCCCAGGATCCGGTGAGCCAGGTCGACGTGGAAGCGCGTCGCGAGCAGCAGGTCGTCGACGTGCACCCGCTCGTTCGCGTTGTGGTAGCCCGACTCCAGCACATGGTTGGGCGTCGCCCGGAACGGACTGAAGCCGTACGCCGCGGTGCCGCCGGCCGCCCGCAGGAAGTTGCTGTCGGTGAACCCGGTGCACAACGTCGGCAGCAGGGTCGCCGGGTCGTCCTCGGCGGCGAGGAACGCCGCGATCGCTGCCGGGACGGGCCCATCGACCGGTGAGCTCGAGGCCTCCACGATCGCCTCGGGCCACTCGAGGGCGTAGGGGAGGTCGTCCCCGAGCAGCGACCGCACCTGCTTCTCGACGTCGGCCGGCGTCGTACCCGGGATGATCCTGATATCCACCTCCGCGGTGGCCCGGGCCGGCATCACGTTGCGCTTGTTGGAGCCCCACAGCATGGTCGGCGCCATCGTGGAGCCCATCAGCGAGCGGATCGTGTCGCCCAGCCCGTCGTACAGTCCCTCGGCCTCGGCGAGCGCCACCCACAGGTGGGGCTCGTCGCGACCGAGCAACGCCTGCAGCATCGCGGTCGCCTCGGGCGCGGCCGCCGGCTCCGGCAACCCGTCACCCAGGCGGGGGAGCAGCCGGGCCAGCAGGGGTACGGCGTTCCGGCCCAGCGTCGGCACGGACGCGTGCCCGGCCTCGCCGAGCGCCGTGACCCGCACCGGCAGCGTGCCCTTCTCGCCGATCGAGTAGCCGACCACCTCGCGCCCGTCGGACAGCAGCAGCCGCTCGCCCCCGCCTTCGTTCACGCTGTGCGTCGGGCGGATGTCGGTGCGCTCCTCGAGCAGCCAGCGCATCCCGACGTCCTCGAACCCGTCCTCCTCATCGGCCACCGCGACGAACCACAGGTCGCCCCGGGGCCGGAAGCCAGTGCGACTGAGCTCGGCCATGGCCACGGCCCGCGCTGCCACCTCGTTCTTCATGTCGACCGCGCCCCGGCCCCACAGCCAGCCGTCGTCGTCCACGACGCCCTCGAACGGCGGGTGCGTCCAGTCGCGGGGATCGCACGGCACCACGTCGGTGTGTCCCACGAACGCCAGCGAATCCGCCTCGTCCGAGATCCCGGGGATCCGCGCCACGACGTTCGCCCGGTGCGGCAGGCGAGCGACCAGCTCGGCCTCGACGCCGTGGCGGGCGAGATAGTCGGCGAGGTACTCCGCGCACAGGGTCTCGTTGCCGAGTCCCGGCTCGCGCGCGTTCGTCGTGTCGAGGCGGATCAGGTCGCGGGCGACCTCGATCACCTCCTCGTGCAGGCGCGACGGGGCGGTCATGCCGCGACCCCCAGCCGGTCCAGGACCCACGCATACACCTCGGCCTCGTAGCCCAGGTGCTCGATCCGGCCGGACGGTCCGACGTGGGCGCCGGCGCTGGTCTCGCAGCGGAACAACAGCCGCGGCGACCAGTCCGGGTCGGACTCGCGCAACGCCGCCACCCACTTGGCCGGCTCGCGGACCATCACCCGCGGGTCGTGGACCGCGCCGGTGACCAGCAGATCCGGCCGAGTGCCGGCCGCGGGCAGGTTGTCGTACGGCGAGTAGGCGAGCATCCAGTCGAACTCCTCGCGCACCCGGGGGTCGCCCCATTCCTCCCACTCGGTGACCGTGAGCGGGGTCGTCTCGTCGAGCATCGTGGTGACCACGTCGACGAACGGCACCTCGGCGACCACCGCACGCCAGCGGTCGGGGCGCTGGCTGAACACCGCGCCCTGCAGCAGACCGCCGGCGCTGAGGCCGCGCGTCGCGATCCTGCCGCCGTCCACGAGCCCGGCGCGGTCGAGGCCGTCGGCCACGGCGACCAGGTCGTCGAACGTGTGCTGCTTGTGCCGCATGCTGCCGTCGAGCCACCAGCGGCGGCCGCCCTCGCCGCCGCCCCGGATCAAGGCATGCACCCACACGACGCCGCGGTCCAGGACGCTCGGCAGGGCCGGGTCCCACTCCGGCTCGTCGACGGCCTCGTAGGAGCCGTAGGCGTAGATGAGCGCGGGGGCCGTGCCGTCGAGCGGGGTGTCGCGGTGGCGTACCAGCACCGCCGGCACCGGCGTCCCGTCGGGCGCGGGGAAGGTCCGGCGTTCGAGGGCGTAGGCGTCGGGATCGAAGCCAGGGGCCTCGCCCTGGTGTACGTCGGTCGCGGACCCGGTTCGCAGGTCGATGCACGACCAGACCGGCGGGCGCAGGTGGGTCTCGTCGCACACCAGCACGGACGGGGCATCGAACAGCTCATTGCGGTAGAGGTCGACGAAGCCGACCCGGTCACGGCTCCGGACCACGATCCCGTTGCCGGCGAGGTCGTCATGCGTGACGATCCGGAGCCGGTGCTCGCTGTCGGCACGATGCGCCAGGACGACCGCGTCGGCGAACGCGTCGACGCGCAGGAGTCGCTCGTCGGGGTGCTCGGGCCGGGCCTCCTTCCACGACGTGTGGTCCTGGTCGGTGCCGCGCGGCACCGGAGCCGTCATCAGGCGGAACTCGACCGCGTCGTCGTTGGTGACGACGAGCAGGGTGTCGCCGCCGGCATGCTCGGCGTCGTACAGAACTCCCTGCCGACGGCCACCCACCGACCTGGCCGGGGACTCGGGTGCCTGGGCGTCCACGACCCACACCTCGCTGGTACGACGGCTCTCGCTCGAGATGACGACGAGACCGCCGGACCGCGTGGCCCGGACGTCGAGCTCGAACCGCGCGTCGGGTTCCTCGAGCACCAGCTGGTCGGACGCGACATCGTCGCCGATCCGATGTCGCCAGACCTGGTGAGGCCGATAGGCGTCGTCGTGGACGGTGTAGAAGAGGTGCCGCGAGTCGGCGCTCCACGCGCAGCCGTAGTAGCTGCGCGGGATCCGGTCGGGGAGATCCTCGCCCGTGCGCAGGTCGCGGAAGCACAGCTCGAAGACCTCGTCCCCGGCGGTGTCGACGCTGTAGGCGAGCAGGTCCTCGTCGGGGCTGACCGCGGTGACCCCGAGATCGAGGTATCCGGTGCCCCGATCCTCCGCGTTGATGTCGAAGAAGAGCGATGACGATTCGGATTCGGTCGTTGACCGGCCCTCTGAATCATGATTCAGTCGCCACAGTTCGGCGTAGTCGCTGTTCACGGGGTGGCGGGTCCAGTAGGTGAACCTCCTGCGGGGCCAGCGAGGGGACTCGTCGACAGCCGGTAACCGTGACAGCATCTCCGCCTTCAGGGCGGATCTGGAGGGTTCCAGATGGACAGTGGACGCGTCGTAGAAGGACCGCTCGGCGACGAGATGATCGAGCACGGCGGGTTCGTCCCCGCCGAGCCAGTGGTAGGGGTCGGGCCGGTCGACGCCGTGCTCGGAGTGGGTGAACGGGCGGCGCTCGGCCACCGGCGGAACGGCGGCGTTCGGGGACGGCACGGCCGCCACCGTACAGCCGGACGGTTCCTGGTGGCTCTCGGACTGCTGCTCGCCGTCGCCCTGCCGGGACTGGCGACGGGGGCCCCGGCCCAGAGCAAGAGCCCGGTCGTCTTCCACGTCGCGATGCTCGGCGAGGGTGTCGACTCGTTGAACCCGTTCCTCGGCTTCCAGGCCCCGTCGTACGAGATGTGGGGCCTGACCTACGACTACCTCACCGGCTACTCCATGAAGGACATGTCGCCCGAGCCCGACCTGGCCACCAAGTGGACGACGTCGCCCGACGGCCTGACCTGGACGTTCACGGTGCGGTCGGGCGTGAAGTTCTCCGACGGCGTACCGCTCACGGCCCACGACGTCGCCTTCACCTTCGATCGGGTGCTGGCCAAGGACAGCGTCGAGGGCACCAACTGGCTGTCCTACCTCAACGGCGTGAAGTCGGTGACCGCGCCCGACGACACCACCGTGGTCCTCAAGCTGTCCAAGCCGGTCGCGACACTGCCGCTGCTGCCCATCCCGATCGTCCCCGAGCACATCTGGAAGAACATCAGCGAGAGCCAGATGAAGAGCTACCCGGCCGCGCCGACCGGTGGCAAGCCGGTGGTCGGATCGGGACCCTTCCTGCTGGTGCAGGGGAGCGCGGACGGGTCGACGTTCAAGTTCGAGGCCAACAAGACCTACTGGGGGGGCGCGCCGCACATCGACCAGGTGATCTTCCAGTTCTACAAGAACGAGGACTCCGCGGTTCAGGCCTTGATCAAGGGCGACGCCGACTTCGTCGAGGGCATCAACGCGCTCTCCGTCAAGCGGTTGCAGAGCCAGCCCGGGGTCACCGCCCACAACGGCAACTCCCCGGGGTTCGACGAGATCGCCTTCAACACCGGCTCGACGTCGGACTCCAAGGGCACCAAGAAGATCGGCAATCCCAACCCGGCGGTGTTGGACCCGAAGTTCCGCCACGCGCTCGGCTACGCCCTCAACCTGCCCCAGCTGATCACCAAGGTCTACCAGGGCGCCGGCCTCCCCGGGACGACGATCGTGCCGCCCAACTACACCCAGTACCACTGGGAGCCGCCGGCCTCGGAGAAGTTCACCTTCGATCTGACCAAGGCCGGGCAGCTGCTCGACGCCGCGGGATACAAGGTGGGCTCCGACGGATGGCGGACGCTGCCGGACGGCAAGCCGATCGGGACGCTGCGGCTCGACGCCCGCTCTGACTCACCGACGTCGCTGAACACGATGGACTACTTCCGGCAGTGGCTGAAGGACCTGCACATCAAGTCGCAGGTCTCGACGTACTCCTCGAGCCAGCTGACCAACGTGATCTACAAGGGCGACTTCGACACCTTCCAGTGGGGCTGGTACGTCGAACCCGACCCCGACTCGATGCTCAGCTACATGACCTGCGCCCAGCGCCAGCACTCGTCGGACTCGTTCTACTGCAACCCGGCGTACGACAGGCTCTACAACGCCCAGCACGTCGAGACCGACCACGCCAAGCGGGTGCAGGACATCAAGCAGATGCAGCAGATCCTCTACCAGGACTCGCCGTACCTGGTGACGGCCTACTCCGCGATCGGCGAGGCGGTGCGCAGCGACCGCTTCCACTGCCTGGTCACGCAGCCCAACCCCGGCGGGATCTGGCTGGAGCAGTACGGCGTCTACAACTACATCCACATGAAGCCGGCGTCCGACACGAGCGCCTGCGACGCGGCGCCCGGGCTGACCGGCGCGGTGAAGACCACGTCGTCCGGCAGTTCGTCGTCCAAGACCGGGCCGTTCCTGATCGGCGTCGGAGCCGTCGTCGTCCTCGCGTTGGTCGGTGGCGGGATCGTGATGATGCGCCGTCGCACCACGGTGCAGGACCGCGAGTGAACACCGGATGAGCTTGGTGGCAGATCCCGGGCTGGTCGCGGACAGCGAGGAGCCCGGGGCGCGCTCACGGGGGCGCGGTTACGGCTCGTACGTCGTCGCCAAGGTCCTCGGGTCGGTGGGCAGCCTGCTGTTCATGCTCCTGGTCAACTTCTTCCTGTTCCGGGTGCTGCCGGGCAACGCCGCGCAGACCCTGGGCCGTGGTCGCCTCAACACCCCGGCCCAGGTCGCGGCGTTCAACAAGGCCTATGGCCTCAACCACTCGGTGCTCGACCAGTTCTGGATCTTCCTCAAGAGCACCGCGCACGGCGACCTGGGGCTCTCGGTGAAGTACCGGCTTCCGGTCTCGCAGCTGATCGTCGACCGGCTCTGGCCCACCCTGCTCCTGGTCGGGGTCTCGACGATCCTGTCCACGCTGATCGGCGTCTACCTCGGCATCCGCGGCGCCTGGAACCGCGGCAGCGTCTTCGACAAGGTGTCGACCGGCACCTCGCTGACGCTCTACGCCATGCCGGAGTGGTGGCTCGGGCTGATGCTGATCGCGGGGCTCGGCGTCGGCTTCGCGTTCGTGCCCGGCCTCTTCCCGACCGGGGGTCTGCACTCACCGGACATCGTCGACACCAACTCCGTGCACGGCATCCTCGACACGATCTGGCACCTCACGCTGCCGGTGATCACGCTGACGCTGGCCTATCTCGCGGAGTACTCCCTGATCATGCGCAGCTCGTTGCTCGACGAGCTCGGTGAGGACTACCTGCAGACCGCGCGGGCGAAGGGCCTGCGCGACGTGGTGGTGCGCAACCGGCACGCCGTACGCAACGCACTGCTGCCGACGACCACGGTGATCGCCCTCAACATCGGCTTCGTGGTCTCCGGCGCGATCACGATCGAGACGGTCTTCTCCATCCCGGGCCTGGGCCAGCTGTCCACCGAAGCCATCAGCACCCCCGACTTCGCGGTGCTCCAGGGCACGTTCCTGGTCGCCAGCGCCGGGGTCATCGGCGCCAACCTGATCGCCAACCTGATCTACGGCTGGCTCGACCCACGGGTGCGGACGTGACCGACCTCGCCGCGCCCCGCCTCAGCGCCCGGCACCTGGCCCGCCAGCGCCGGCTCGCGTCGTACCGCCGCACCTGGCGGGCCTTTCGCCGCCACCGCAGCGGCGTCGCCGGCCTCGCGATCCTGCTCGTGTTCGTCCTGGTCGCACTGGCGGCGCCGCTCCTGGCCAGCTCGGACGGCCTCGACGTGACACTGGCCAACGGCCCGGTGCTCGGTGCCCCGTCGTCGCACTACTGGTTGGGCACCGACGACAACGGGCGCTCGGTGCTGACGTTGCTGATCTGGGGCTCGCGCATCTCGCTGCTGGTCGGGCTGTCGGCCACGGTGATCTCGATGGTGATCGGCACCCTGATGGGACTCGTCTCGGGATACTTCGGCGGCTGGATCGGCCGGATCACCTTCCGGGTCACCGAGTGGATGCTCGTGATCCCGTTCCTGCCCCTGGCCATCGGGCTGGCGACGGTGCTGGGCCCGGGACTGTTCAACATCATCATCGTGATCGGCGTGACCTCGTGGCCGAGCACCGCCCTGCTGATCCGCAGCCAGACGCTGTCGATCAAGGAGCGGGCGTACGTCGAGCGCGCCGAGGCGATCGGCGGCGGACGCTGGCACCAGATGGGTCGGCACGTGCTGCCCAACGTGATGCCGATGGTCTTCGCCAACACGACGCTGACGGTGGCGGGCGCGATCCTGACCGAGACCACCCTGAGCTTCCTCGGCCTCGGCGACCCGACCCGCACCTCGTGGGGCAGCATGCTCGACAGCGCCTACCAGGTGGGCGCGATCACGACCGGGAGCTGGTGGTTCGTGATCCCGCCCGGTATCTGCGTCGTCCTCGTGGTGCTCGCATTCACCCTGATCGGCCAGGCCCTCGAAGAGGTGCTCAACCCGCGGCTGAGGGCACGCCGATGAGCGACGCCTCGCTGCTCGCGATCCGCGACCTCCACGTCACCTATGCGACCGGGGACGGTCCGCTGCCCGCCGTACGCGGCGTCGACCTCACGGTCGAGCGTGGCCAGATCGTCGGCGTGGCGGGGGAGTCGGGCTGCGGCAAGTCGACCCTGGCGAGCACGATCCTGCGGCTGCAGCCGTCCAATGCCACCGTCTCGGGCACGGTGCTCTTCGACGGCCGCGACGTCCTGACGATGCGGTGGGGCGAGCTGCGCGCCGTCCGCTGGGCCGGCGCCTCGATCGTGTTCCAAGGGGCGTTGCACTCGCTCAACCCGGTGCACCGGATCGGTGACCAGATCTCGGAGCCGCTCCGGATCCACAACCCCTCCCTCGCCGATCGGGCTTCGCGGCAGCGTGTCGGCGAGCTGCTCGACCAGGTGGGGCTCGACCCGCAGCGTGCCCGCTCCTACCCGCACCAGCTCTCAGGTGGTCAGAAGCAGCGCGTGATGATCGCGATGGCCCTGGCCTGCGACCCGGAGCTCGTGGTCGCCGACGAGCCGACCACCGCGCTCGACGTGATGGTGCAGGCCCAGGTGCTCAACGTTCTCTCGACGCTGGTGCGCGAACGCGGCGTCGGGATGATGATGATCAGCCACGACCTGTCGGTGCTCGCCGACCTGTGCGACCGGATCACGGTGATGTACGCCGGCCGGGTGGTCGAAGAGGGCCCGGCGCGTCGGATCTTCGTCGAGCCGCTGCACCCGTACTCCGCGGCCCTCTCCGCGGCGTTCCCGCGCGTGGGCGACCCCGCGGCACGCTTCGCCCCGTCCGGCCTCCCCGGCGACCCGCCCCAGCCGTGGCTCCTGCCGGGCGGGTGCACGTTCGCGCCACGCTGCCCCCGGGCGGCCGAGGTCTGCCTGCCGGCCGAGCCGCCCCTCACGTCGTACGGCGAGGAGAGGTCCGCCGCCTGCGTCCGCATCGGCGAGCCGGATGCGCCGTCGGTCGAGCCGGCGTCGGGGCACGTCTCATGACCGCCGAGCTCTCGGCCCACGGGCTCCGGGTCGAGTTCACGACCCGCACCGGCCGCGTCGCCCGCGCGCTCGACGGGGTCGACCTGCGGGTGCGCTCGGGGGAGGTCGTGGCACTGGTGGGGGAGTCGGGATCGGGGAAGACGACGCTCGCCCGTGCCCTGATCGGGCTGGCCAGGCCGGTCGCCGGCGAGGTCCGGTGGAACGGTTCGCGCCTCGACCGCTCGGCGAGGGCGCTCAAGGCTCTCCGGCGGCAGGTGCAGCTCGTGCTCCAGGATCCGTCCGGAGCGCTCAACCCGCGACAGACGGTGTACGAGTCGGTGGCCGAGGGTCTGCGGGTGCACCGGCTGGTGTCCGGATCGGACAAGACCGAGGCCGAGCTCGTCGCGGCGGCGCTGGCCTCTGCCGGGCTGCGTCCACCGGAGTCGCTGTTCCTGCGCTACCCGCACGAGCTGTCGGGCGGTCAGCGACAGCGGGTGCTGATCGCCGGGGCTCTCGCCGTCCAGCCGCAGCTGCTGATCGCCGACGAGCCGGTCTCCAGCCTCGATGCCTCGATCCGGGGCGAGATCCTGGCACTGCTGCTGCGGTTGCGCGAGGAGCTCGGCCTCGGCGTCCTCGTGGTCACCCACGACCTCGGTCTCGCCTGGAACATCGCCGACCGGATCGCCGTGATGTACCTCGGCCGCGTCGTCGAGTCCGGACCCACGGAGGAGGTGCTGACCGCGCCGCAGCACCCGTACACCCAGGCGCTGCTCTCGGTCGTCCCCGAGATCGAGGAGCTGGAGCCGGTCGTGCTCCGCGGTGAGATCCCGGATCCCACGCGCATCCCGGCCGGCTGTCGGTTCCACCCGCGATGCCCGGCGCTCGCGTCGGGCGAGGCGGAGGAGGTCGCCGAGTCCTGTCGGACGGTCCCCTTGTCCGTGCTCTCCGGCGAACCCGACGGGCACCGCAGCGCCTGCCACCTCGTGTCGGCGCGCGAGGGCGCGGTCCCAGCAAGCTCGACCGAGACCGAGGAGGTCGCACCATGACCCTGCAGGCCGCGCTGCCCCGCGAGCTGTACGTCGACCCCGAGGCCTTCGTCCGCGAACGCGACCGGGTACTCCTGCACGAGTGGACCTGCGTCGGCCGGGTCGCCGACCTCGGGCTGCACGAGCCCGAGCGGGTCGCCGTGGTCGAGGTGCTGGGCGAGTCGATGATCGTCACGTCGGACGCCGGCGGTGCGCTGCACGCGGCGTACAACGTCTGCCGGCATCGCGGCTCGCAATTGTTCCCGACGGAGCCGGGCCTGCCGCCCCAGCTGTGCGGCGCGAAGTCGATCCGCTGCCCCTATCACTCCTGGACCTACGGGCTCGACGGGTCGCTGCTGCGCGCCCCTCACACCGAGGAGGGCGACCTCGACCCGCCGGAGTTCTCGCTGCACGTCGTCGGGGTCGAGGCGTGGGGCGGCTTCGTGTTCGTCCACCCGACGCCGCGCTCAGCGGCCCGGCTGACCGAGAGCGTCGGGCGCGCAACCGGAACGCTGGCTCGCTACGACCTGGCGACGCTGGTCACCGGGCTCACGTTGACCTACGAGGTCGCGGCCAACTGGAAGGTGATCGCCGAGAACTACAACGAGTGCTACCACTGCGGGCCGGTGCATCCCGAGCTCTCGCGGCTCGTGCCGTCGTTCGCCGGCGGTGGCGTCGGGCTCGACTGGGACGCCGGCATCCCGCACCGCGAGGGCGCCTGGACGTTCACGATGACCGGGACGACCGAGCGTTCGCCGCTGCCCGGGCTCGACGACGACGAGAAGACCCGGCACAAGGGCGAGCTGGTCTATCCCAACCTGATGCTGTCCGCGTCGGCCGACCACGTCGCGGCGTTCACCCTGCGACCGCTGGCCGTCGGCCGCACGGCGATCGACTGCCGGCTGCTGTTCCACCCCTCGGAAGTCGAGAAGGCGTCGTTCGACCCGTCGGACGCGGGCGACCTCTGGGACCTGGTCAACCGGCAGGACTGGGCGATCTGCGAGTCGGTGCAGCGCGGCATGTCCTCTCGCGCCTACACGCACGGATGGTTCGCGCCGATGGAGGACGACTCCGCCGACATCCGGCGCTGGCTGCTGCCGAGGCTCGAGCAGCCCGGTGGTTGAGGAGCGACCTGCCCGAGCGTCTCGACACCACGTCGACTACGCCGTGGTCGGCCTCGGGGCGCTCGGCTCGGCGGCTGCCTGGCAGCTCGCGAGCCGCGGCCACTCGGTGGTCGGGCTGGAGCAGTTCGAGCTCGGCCACGCGCGCGGCGCGTCCCACGACACCTCTCGGATCCTGCGACACAGCTACCACACCCCGGCCTACGTCCGCCTGACCCAGGAGGCGTACGACGACTGGGCGCGGCTCGAGAGCGAGTCGGCGGAGTCGCTGGTGACCGTGGTCGGCGGGCTCGACCTGTTCCCGCCCGACTGCGCCATCAGCCCGGTCGACTACGTCGGGTCGCTCCGCGAGGTCGGGATCGCGTTCGAGGAGCTGGACACCGACGAGATCCGCCGTCGCTGGCCGGCGTTCGACCCGCCGGCCGGCACTCTCGGGCTCTACCAGGAGCGCGGCGCGATCGTTCCGGCCGCGCGCGGGACGGCCGCGATGCAGCGGCTGGCGATCGGGGCCGGGGCGACGCTGCTCGGCTCGACGCCGGTCACCCGGGTCATCGACCACGGGTCGCACGTGGTCGTCGAGGCCGGCAGCACGTCGTACACCTGCCTCGGGGTGGTCGTCGCGGCCGATGCCTGGACCAACCGGGTGCTGGCCGGCCTGGGCGTCGAGATCCCGCTGTCGGTGACGCTCGAGCAGCCGACGTACTTCGCGCCGCCCGACGCGGCGGCGTTCACGGACATCCCGTTGTGGATCTGGATGGACGAGCCGTCGTACTACGGCTTTCCGTGCTACGGCGAGCCGACGGTCAAGGCCGCCCAGGACTGCGGCGGGCCCGTCGTCGACCCGGACGACCGCACCTCGGAGCCAGACCAGGAGATGCTCGACCGGCTGGCGAACTTCATGGGGTCGCTGCTGCCGGGCACGGGACCGGTCGTCCGGTCGCTGCGGTGCCAGTACACGCTCACGCCGGACCGCGACTTCGTGCTCGCCCCGGTCCCCGGCCACCCGGCGGTGGTGGTGGGGCTCGGGTCGGCGCACGGGTTCAAGTTCGCCCCGACGTTCGGCCGGGTCCTGACCGACCTGGTGACCACGGGCGAGACGTCGTCGGACGTGTCGGCGTTCGGCTTCGACCGGCCGGGGCTCACCGACCCGGCGTTCGAGGCGAACTGGATGGTGTGAGCAGTCGGCCGGGGAACGAGCCGATCAGCTGATGGTCCGCGATGGCACCGATGATGCGACGTGACTTCCCGCGGCAGACGGCCTCGTACCAGGGGCTGCGCGAGGCCGACACCGCGGTGTGCCGAGGAACGCGTCATGCGCCGCCGAACATCGCGGCGAGCTGTGCCTCGATCTCCTCCACGGACACGTCTCGCAAGTGCTGGTCGAAGGCCCATCGGTGGCCCGACGGATCCAGCACCTCGCCGGTCCGCACGCCCCAGAACGCGTCCTGCACCGGAGAGTGGACCGTCGCGCCCGCCGACACGGCTCGGTCCATCGCGGCATCGGCGTCCGGGACGGCGAACCGGTAGGCAGCGACGGAGGTGGCCGTCGACCTCGGCGTCGCCAAGGTGGTCCCCCGCAGCGGCGCGGCCACCGCCACCGGCAGCCCGTTCATCTCGAGCTCGGCGGTCGCGACCGAGCCGTCCGGGAGGTGCAGCACGCGCGTCGTTCGAGCGCCGAACGCGCGGCCGTAGAAGTCCACCGCCTCGGGGACGTCGTCGACGACCAGGTGAAGCGCGAAGTCGGTCATGTCCCGGAGCCTGACACCTCGAGTGAGCTTGAAGTCAAGAGTGGGTCGAGCCGGACGGCGACGCCACCCGGCTCACCCTCGAAGGAACGATCGGCGGCGCCGGGCTGACCGGCCGGCGGCTCTCCTGGGGCCGTTGGCCGAGGGCGTGTTCGAGCGGGGTGTGCCCGACAACCTCGGACCCCTCCAGCAGATCCGGGAGGTCCGGCCCCGGGCGCACGCCCCGATCGAGTCCGCTGGGAGCGCGAACGCGTCTGATCGGCGCGAGCCGGACGTCGTAGCGGGGGGCACGATCGAGGGGTCATCCGACGTTCCGTCTCGACCCCAGGGGAAGACCCATGCTGATCGCCGTACTCGACCTCCGCACCACCGCAGCCGACCGGCCCGCGGCCCTGGCCCAGTTCGACACCGAGCGCGAGGAGATCCGGGCGATGCCGGGCAACCTGGCCCTCCGGGTGTACGCCGCGCGCGACAACGAGGAGGAGGTCACCGTGATCCACGAGTGGGCCGACGAGGCGTCCTTCCGTGCCTACCTCGACTCCGAGTCCTTCGCGCGCTCAGGCGTGGTGCTCCGGCCGCTGATGACCGTGCCGCCGGTCAGCCGCCGCTTCGAGGCCTCGCTCCTCGAGACGGTCTGAGCTGCCGGCCCACTAGGTTGAGCGGATGCCGGCCGATCCCGTGAGGCGCGAGGCGTTCGCCTTCGCACGGGAGTTCGCGGCGGCCCCTTCGTCGGAGCTCTGCGTCGACCGGCACTACCTCCTCTGCGCGTCTCGGGGCGCGCTGAGACTGGAGGCGCACGGCCGGGCCTGGGTGCTGCCGCCGGCCCGAGCCGCCCTGATCGCCGCGGGGGAGCCGATCCACGTGGCCATCGCACATCCGGTCACGACGTCGTCGGTGCTGTTCGATCGCGGCTTCGTCCCGGCGCCGCCCGTACCGCTGACCGTCGTCGACCTCACGCCGCTGGCCCGCGCCCTGGTGACCGAGTGCGTCGAGTGGCCGGACGCAGAGGAACCACTCCCGCCGTACGCGCGCAGCATCTTCGGCGCGTTGGCGGCGGTGGTGTGGCGGCTGGCCGAGCACCCCAGCGCGGTCAGTGTCCCGGCCGGGCGGTCGGCCGAGCTCCGTCGGGCCCTGGCCCTGACCGAAGACCGGCTGGCCGAGGCGCCCGCGTTCGACGAGATCGCCCGGGACGTCGGCTTGGCGCCACGCTCGCTGGCCCGCCGGTTCGAGGACGAGTGCGGGATGACGTGGAGCGCCGTGCTACGCCGGATGCGCGTCCTCCGCGCGATCGAGGGGCTCGCCACGAACGGGACCTCGGTCACCACCATCGCTCATGCCGTGGGGTACACGTCTCTGTCGGCGTTCAACGCCGCCTTCCGCGACCTCACCGGACGCACCCCGACCCAGTACCGACAGACCTTCCGCCCCTGATCCCGGCCACCCGCTGTCGCCGGCCCCGGCTCGGCCCACGGCTTCGACCGGCGGGTCCACCGATGCTGCGTTCGAAGCGAACTGGATGGTCCGGAGCGGCGTGGGTACGTTGAACGGCATGACCGACGATGCGGACCCGATCGCCTTCACCGCCCTGCAGGAGGGCACACCGGTGGAGTCCGGGGACGGGCAGGTGTTCGGCACGGTCGAGCGCGTCCTCGCGGTCGAGGAGGTCGACGTCTTCGACGGCCTCGTGGTGCGGACCTCCGACGGGGTGAGGTTCGTCGATGCCGACCACGTCGGCCAGATCTTCTCGACCCGCGTCGTCACGACGTTGTCGGCCGACGACGTCTCTCGTCTGCCGCTGCCCGACCAGGATCCGGTGTACGACGCCGATGCCGACGACGACACCGGCCAGTCGCTCTCCGACCGTTTCGGCCGGATGTTCGGCCACGGGAAGTGGAAGCGCGAGCGCTGACACTCCCGATCGCCTGGTGACGGGCGGCTGGCCGGCGTAGCGGCGGGACGGGCAGACTGTGCGCGCCATGGCCCCTGCCGCACCTCCGTCCGACGCCCCCACCGGCGACGACCGCGACGACCGCGACGTCCGCGACGTCCGCGACGTCCGGGAGATCACCGCGACGATGAACCTCGCCCTGCGGATCGGCGAAGTGCTCCTGTCCTCGGGCGCCGGTGCGGGCGACGTGAACGCGGCGATGCGAAATGTCGCCTGGGCCTGCGGTGTGCGCGGCTACACCGCCGACGTGACGTTCACCGAGCTCACCATGAGCCAACAGTCGTCCCCCGACGAGCCGGCGCTCATCCAGATCCGGCAGGTGCGCTACCGCGAGGTCGACTACGGAGACCTCACCGACGTCGACCACCTGATCCGTGACCTGGTCGACGGCACGATCGACCGGGCCGAGGCCACGACGCGGCTCAACCGGATCATCTCCACCGGACACGGCCGCCCCCGATGGTCGGTCACCGGGGCCCTCGGCGTGATGGGCGGCGGGGTGGGGCTGGTGCTGGGCGGCGACCTGCTCGTCGTCGTGGTAGCCGCTGCGGCCGCCGTGCTGATCGACCTGATGCAGCGCCAGCTCAGCCGTCGCCGGCTGCCGGGTTTCTACCAACAGGTCGCAGGCGGCCTGCTGGCGACGCTGATCGCCGTCGGTGTCGACGCCACCGCCGCCGACGTCTCGCCCAGCTTGGTGATCTCGACCAGCATCATCATGCTGCTGGCCGGCGTGAACTTCCTCGGGGCGATCCAGGACGCGCTGACCGGGTTCCCGGTGACGGCCGGGGCTCGGATCCTCGAGGCGTTCCTGGCCACGACCGGCGTCGTGGCCGGCGTGAGCGGTGGGCTCCGGGTGGCCGACGTGCTGGGGATCGACCTCGGACGGCTGAACCCGGGCGCGTACTCGATCTCCCAACCACCGGTCATGGTGGCGGGGGGCGCGGTGGCTGCGGCCGCGTATGCGTTCGCGGCGTACGCCCCGAAGCGTGCGCTCGCGCCGATCGGTGCGGTGGCAGGGCTCGCGATCGCGGTGTACGTCGGCGCCTTCGACCGCGGGCTCGGGATCGCCTGGTCGTCGGCCCTGGCCGCGCTGCTGATCGGCCTGGCCGCCTATCCGGTCGGTGCCCGCTGGCGGATCCCCTCGCTGGTCGTCGTGGCGGCCGGGATCACGCCGTTCCTGCCGGGTCTCTCGATCTACCGTGGTCTCACCCTGCTCGCCACCGACTCGAGCTCGGCACTGCTGGCGATGGTGACCGCCGCAGCGATCGCGATCGCGCTCAGCTCCGGTGCCATCCTCGGGGAGTACGTCGCCCAGCCGATCCGTCGTGAGGCGCGGCGCCTGGAGAACCGCCTGGCCGGCCCGCGCCTCGTCGGCCCACACCGGGTCACGGGTCTCCGACGGCGGCGCCGTTCGCGCTGAACGGGAGAGACCATCCTTCCCGGCGCTCGGGGTCAGCAGCCAGACTCGGCTGCATGGCCATCGATCTGTACGCCCAGAAGTTCCAGCAGCTTGCGGAGCTTCGCTACGTCGCCTGTTCCAAGCGGATCCGAGCCACGCTCGAAGGCGAGACGGTCGTCGACACCACCGACGCGTACCTGGTGTGGGAGCCGCTGCGGATCGTCCCGGAGTACGCCGTACCCGCGCGCGACCTGCACCTCGACCTGTCCGAGCACGACCCGGTCTCGCCGCCCGAGGGTGTCGGTCCGGTCCTGCCGCCCCGCCACCTCGACTGGCACACCTCGGCCGGAAGCTCGCTGCACCTCGAGGGGCACGGCGAGGTGGCGTTCCGCCCGCACGAGCCGGCCCTCGAGGGCCGGGTGGTGCTGCACTGGGACCCCTTCAGCTGGACCGAGGAGGAGGAACCGGTCGTCGTGCATCCCCACGATCCGTTCGGCCGGATCGACATCCTGAGGGCGAGCCGGCACGTCCGTGTGGAGATCGATGGCGTGGCCGTCGCCGAGTCGACGCGACCGATGGCGCTGTACGAGACAGGACTCCCGACCCGCTGGTACCTGCCGCGGGGGGACGTGCGGATGGACCTCCTGTCACCGTCACAGAGTCACACCGGTTGTGCCTACAAGGGCTTCGCGTCGTACTTCAACGCCGACAGGGCCCCCGACGTCGCCTGGACCTATCCCGACCCGTTGTTCGAGGCCCTGCCGATCAAAGACATGATCAGCTTCTGGCGTGCGGCCGAGGTGTACGTCGACGGCGAGCCCGTGCCGACGGGCATGCCGGGGGAGAGCTGACGGACCACGGGGTCGACTCGGCCCGAACGACATTCGTGGGGCGTTTCTGGTGTTCGGCTCAGGCTCCGCGACGTGATCTGACATGTCTGCGGCTGGCAGCGAACAGGATGCGAACCCCCCAGATCGCGGGGATCAGCACCAGGGCGCCCCCGCCCTGACCCGTCGCCAGCATCCCGAGGGCGTAGATCAGTGCCCCGAGCAGGAGCCCGACCGCTGCGAGCAGATAACGGTCGAGGAAGCGGAACGGCTGCCGAATGAGCTCGAGAGCTGGCCCCACCCAGCGGCGTGCCACGCTGAGTCGCTGCGGCGCGCTCACTCCCTGGGGCGTTGGGTGAGGGAGGTGTAGATGCTCGGGTAACGCGGCGTCCAGCCGCGCGACGGCCGACGTTCCTGCCTGCCATGCCCGCGGGTCTACGGTCAACGAGTAGCCATCGTGACGGACCACGTGGCGCAACCCGTCATCGAAGGTGAAGACTGCTGCGACCTGCTCGAACGGCACCCGCCGCGCTTCGTCCTTGACCGAGATCTCGACGGCGGTGTCGTTGATGGTGAGCCGGCTCCGGTCGGCGGGCCAGTTCACGGAGCGGTGCCGCTTGCCGGATCGCGTGGGCGACGCGCGCGGGAACTCGAGCACCGGAAGCTGACCCTTCCACGTGGAACCAGGCGGGACGCCCAGGAGCATGGTCGCGTGAAATGCCTCCCACTGCTCCCTGATCCGTACCAGGTCCAGCGACGCGATCTCCTCGACCATCTCCTCCAGTTGCACCGGCGGCCGTCCGTACAGCGCCTCGTGCGCGGCTCGAGCAGCGACGCCCACCGCCGCGTAGGGGTCCCGCACTGCCTGGATCTGAGCCTCTCGGAGCCGCGAGAACGCGCCCGGATCGGCGAGGTTCTGACGCAGCCTGTCCACCAGAAGGAGGGTCTTGCTCGCTGCCGAGCTCACGGCATCGGGATGGATGTCGCTGCCGGCAACGACGACCGCGTGCTCGTGGTCGACCCGTTCATAGGTCACCCATGGCGCGTAGGCGGCCGCGTCCTTCGTCCGGAACTGCTCCGACATCGCCTCACGCAGCAGGTCGTGGGCCACGAACATCCCTGAAGACCGATTCACCACGCCTGAGACCGTCAGACCGGCCTCGGAGACGTACGCCGCCGGCAGGATGTCCTCGCACGGCATGGCCTCGCGGCACGGCAACAGTTCACCAGGGGGTAGGGGGAGGCGAAGATCGACCGGCGGTGGTCCGTCCAGCACGAGTACGGCGTTCTCGCGAGAGAACACACGGGCCGCTCGCGAGGTCAGAGCCGAGGCGGTGGCCCGACCCAATCCCGGCTCGCGATATCCGGCCAGCCCCGGACCCTGCGCGCCGTAGCGCATGGAGAGGGCGGTCGCCGCAGCTGGTACGCCGCGCATGCTCGCCTCGGCGCGCAAGACGTTCGCCTCGTGGTCGAGCCCTCCGAGTTGGGGCGCGGAGAGCCAGGTCGCCAGGTCGCCGAGGACCCCAGCCACGTCGGTGGGCGGACCGTGGATCTGGAACCCGGTCTCGAGCACGGTGACCTGGCCGTTCACGCTGACCGCACCTCCGCCGCGGCCGTTCAGCGCCAGATGCTCGAGAAGGTGCTGCCAGCCGGACTCGACGATTGGCTCGTCGGCGAGCCCGTAGCGGAAGAGCAGCAGCGAGGCCAGAGTGGGCCGTCCTGTCTCCACCCAGAAACAGCGCACCCCGTCGACGCGGGTCTCGTGGAGCTCGGCCATGGCGGCGACATGTTACGTGGGAAACCCCGGATCATCTCGGCTTTCGATCCGCCAACGGCAGCGCGCTCTCCGAGAGCACCTCCCAGGGGCGTCATGGGCGAACGCGGAT
>JAICSK010000024.1 GCA_025936915.1 Nocardioides sp. | reverse complement strand
GCCAGCCATACCGGGATACGCCGCGGCGGCTTGGCTCCGGCGCACTGCGCCAGGTAGGGCAGCCACTCGCGGGCCGGAGCGGGCTCGTCGTCCACGATGTTGAACACCCCGCTCGCCTTCTGCTCCAGTGCCAGGACGGTGGCGCTCGCGGCGTCGTCGAGATGTACCCAGGAGCAGTACCCGTCACCCGAGCCGACGAGCGGGAAGTACCGCTTGCGGACCAGCTCGACCTGGTCGTCGGTCGCGCCGGGTCCGTAGAGCGACCCGTACCGCATGACCGCGCCACCTGCGGCGCGCACGGACTCCTCGAGGTGGGAGATCGCCCGCATACCCGCCTCGGCAGGCGTCCCGGTGAACGGCTCGAGAGGATCGTCCTCCGTCTTGACCCAACCGCCCTCCTGGGCGCCGTTGAACGCCGCGAACCCCTGGGCCACCACGTGTCGCACGCCGGTCGCCTGGGCCGCCGCCAGCAGGTGGTCGGTGCCCTCCGTGCGCAGCCGGCTCGTCTGCGCGAACCAGCGGTCGAAGTGCTTCATGTTCGGCTTGCCGGCGTGCACCGGGGAGATCGCCGTCATCTCGTGCACGATCGAGTCCGGTGCTGCCTCGGCGACCGCCTCCCCGACCGACGCGGCGTCCAGCCCGTCCATCATCACGCCGCGAGCGCCCAGACCGGCCAGCAGGCCGAGCTTGTCGGGACTCGTCGTCGTCGCCGTCACCTCGTGGCCACGTGCCACCAGCTGCGGCACCAGCCGCCGCCCGAGCACTCCGGTCCCGCCCGCCACGAACACGCGCATGTCGCCACCACCTTGTCTCGGAACTGTTCTCCAGCACGAGACGAGGTGGCCGTGCGTCGAGTGACACGGTCGACGACGCGGGATACATCGCATGCCTATCTTGCGAACCACGAACGCCCCCGGGTCATCGAAGGGGTCAGCGGGATCCCCAGGGAGAGAGGTCCCCCGAAGAACCCGGGGAGGTTCTCATGCGCATCTTCATCGCCACCGCCGCTCTGGCCATCGGAGCGGCCGGCCTCACAGCACCGTCCTCAGGTGCCGCTGCTTCCCTCACCCACGCCGAGGATCTCGCGACCCAGACGCCCATCAAGCATCTGGTTGTGGTGTTCCAGGAGAACGCCTCGTTCGACCACTACTTCGGCACCTATCCAAGAGCCGCGAACCCGCCGGGTGAGCCCGCGTTCGTGGCCCAGCAGGACACGCCCAACGTCAACAACCTGCTGCCCACGCCGCTCAACGGGAACCGCGATCTCCTCGCCACGAACCCCAACCTGGGCAAGCCGTTCCGCCTCGACAGGGCACAGTTCGTCACCTGCAGCCAGGACCACGGCTACAAGGTCGAGCAGCGGGCCGCCAATGGTGGCCTGATGAACCGGTTCGTGCAGCAGACGGACAAGTCGACCTGCGACGGCCTGCCCGAGCCGGTGCCGTCGCCGCAGGTGATGGGCTACTTCGACGGCAACACCGTGACCGCGCTGTGGAACTACGCGCAGCACTTCGCTCTCAACGACCACGCCTATGCGACGAACTACGGGCCGTCGACACCGGGCGCACTGAACCTGGTCGCGGGTCGTACCTCGGGCGCTTCACCGAACAACGACAAGACCGTGACCGAGGGAGTGGTGTACGGCGACGCGGACCCGCTCTACGACGTGTGCTCAGACCCCAACAAGACGGCTGCGCTGACCGGACCGAACGTCGGCGACCTGCTCACCCAGGCCGGCATCTCCTGGGGATGGTTCCAAGGCGGCTTCCGCTTGAATCCCATGGATGACCCCGCCGCCGCATGCGACAAGGGCCACACCAACCGCGCGGGCTTCGCCGACGAGGACTACGAGCCCCATCACAACCCGTTCCAGTACTTCGCCTCGACGGCCAACGCGGCACACCTCCCGCCCACCTCGGTGTCCGCGATCGGGCACGACGACCAGGCGAAGCACCAGTACGACCTGACCGACTTCTGGTCGGCGGCCGCCCAGGGCGACCTGCCCGCCGTGAGCTTCCTCAAGGCGGCCGGCTATCAGGACGGCCACCCGGGACCGGCGAACTCGAACCCCCTGGACGAGCAGGACTTCCTCGTCGACACCTTGAACCGGCTGCAGAAACTGCCGGAGTGGTCGTCGACCGCCGTGGTGCTGGCCTGGGACGACTCCGATGGTTGGTACGACCACCAGGCCCCGCCGAACCTTCACCACTCGCACAACCCCGCTTTCGACACCCTCTACGGGATCGGCTCCTCGGGAGATCTCACGACGCTGATGTGCATGGCCCCGTCACAAAAGTCGCTCCCGCTCGACGACTCGTCTGTCTTCGAGATGCGGTGCGGGTTCGGCGAGCGGGTGCCGTTCCTGATCGTCTCGCCGTACGTGAAGGCGGATTCGGTCTTCCACACCGACATCGACCAGACCTCGATCCTGAGCTTCATCGAGTACAACTGGGAGCTCGGACGACTCGGCAACGGGTCGTTCGACGCGACCGCGGGCTCCTTGACGAACATGTTCGACTTCGGACAGCGGCGCGAGGACACGTTGTTGCTCAACCACGTCACCGGAAACCCTGACGGGGCCCCGACGATCACGCTCGCCGAGGATGCGGCCTCGGTCGAGTACAGCGACTCGCTGCCCCCGATCACCGTGTCGACGTCTGACCCGGAGGGCGACGCCCTCACGGTCGATGCCGTCGGTCTGCCGGACGGGCTCACCGTGACCGAGAGCGAGGACGGTGGCTGGGAGGTGACGGGCACCGACACCGCTCCCGGGGGCGTCTACCACGCTTCGATTCGGGTCTCGGACGGTGTGCTGTCGGCGGAGGCGCCCCTCGAAATCGTCGTGGAACGGGAGAAGGCGCAGGTCGGCTACACCGGAGACCTGTTGATCTCGACCGGGGATCCCACGACAGGCTCAGTGCCGGTGATCCTCCGCGCTCATGTCGCACAGGAGCAGGACGGGGCGCCGGGCGACCTGACGCGCGCCGCCGTGCTCTTCGAGCTCTACGCACCGTCGAACACCGACGGTCCGCCGGACGCAACCTACCGCGCCGAGCCGACGGCGGACGGAGATGCCTCGGTCGACATCGGCCCCCTCTCGACCGGCACGTGGACGGTGAGCGTCAGAACCGACCCGACCCTCGGTTACTTCGAGGCTCCCACGTCGGACGTCGTGCCGGTGACGGTGTATGCCCCGACACAGGGGAGCTTCGTGACCGGCGGCGGATGGGTCCACGACCCCGGCTACCGGGACCTTCCCGTGCCGATCTCGACCGACGACGTGGCGACCTTCGGGATCGACGCCCGCCTGCGCAAGGACGGAACTGCGTCGGGCAACGTGACGTACGTCTTCACCGGGGCGAACGACAACCAGTACGTCGTCCGGTCAACGGGCTGGCAAGGTGGCGGCCTGGCGATCACCGCGAGCTCCGCGACGATCGCCGGAACGTGCGACGTGACGGTGTTCGACCCGGCCGGGGAGGTCGTGGCAGTGTCCTCGGACGACGTCTTCCGTCTGGACGTGACAGATCGCGCCAAGATCGACACGCTCGCCTTGAGCGTCTTCACGGGAGACGGGACGCTCTATCACCGCGCCGGAACTCCCGGGAACCAGCTGCCGCTGGGTGGTGGGCAGGTGGTGATCCACCACTGAACCGGCGGACGTGGGGCGTCTCCGGTGACGGAGGCGCCCCACCATCTCGGGGTCAGGTGACGGTGCGGATCAGCTTCTTGTTCACGAACTCCTCGATGCCGAAACGCCCGAGCTCGCGGCCGAAACCGGAGCGTTTCACGCCCCCGAAGGGCAGCTCGACGCCCTCGGCACCGACGCCGTTGACGAACACCATCCCGGCGTCGATCTGGTCGGCCACCCGAGCGGCTTGCTCAGGGTCGTTGGTGTACACGTAGGAGCCCAGCCCGTACGGCGTGTCGTTGGCCAGGCGCACGGCATCGGCCTCGTCGCGGGCCCGGAACACCATGGCCACCGGGCCGAACAGCTCCTGGTGGAAGGCTTCGGTGTCCTCGGAGACCCCGGTCAGCACGCCGCTGGGGTAGAAGGCTCCCTTGCGCTCGCCGTTCGTCTCCAGGTGTGCGCCGGCCGCGACCGCGCCCTTCACCTGCTCGTCGAGACGGTCGGCGGCCAGCACCGACGACAGCGGCCCCGTGTCCTGTTCGAGCATCTTCGCGGTGAACTTGGCGACGAAGTCGTCGTGGAGCTCGTCGGTCACGATGAACCGCTTGCCGGCGTTGCACGCCTGGCCGGTGTTCTCCATCCGCGCCGAGATCGCGGCGTCGACGGTCGCGTCGAGGTCGTCGGACCCGAGCACGAGGAACGGGTCGGACCCGCCGAGCTCGAGCACGACCTTCTTCAGGTGGCGCCCGGCGGTGGCGGCCACGGCCGAGCCGGCGCGCTCAGAGCCGGTCAGCGACACCCCTTGGACCCGGGGGTCACCGATGATCTCCTCGATCTGCTCGTTGGAGGCGTAGATGTTGACGTAGGCACCCGTGGGGAAGCCCGCGGCGTCGAAGATCTCCTGCAGGATCCGCGCCGACTCCGGGCACTGCGGGGCGTGCTTGAGCACGACCGTGTTGCCGGCGGTCAGGTTGGGACCGGCGAACCGGGCGACCTGGTAGGCGGGGTAGTTCCACGGCATGATCCCGAGGATCACGCCGAGCGGACGCCGTCGTACGACGGCCCGACCCTCGCCCTCGAGGAGCGGGATCTCCTCGTCGGCCAGGAACTCCTCGCCATGGTCGGCGTAGTAGCCGTAGATCGCCGCGCTGAAGTCGACCTCGCCCAGGGCGTCGTCCATCGCCTTGCCCATCTCGCGGTTCATCGCCGCGGCGAGCTCCTCGCGACGCTCCGTGTGCAGCTCCGAGACGCGGCGGACGAGGGCGGTACGGTCGGCCGCGGTGCTCGTCCGGCCCCACGTCAGATAGGCGTCGTGAGCGGCGGCGACCGCCGCGAGAACCTGCTCGTCCGAGTCGGTGGGAACCTCACTGACCAGCTCCCCGGTGCTGGGATCGGTCACGGCGTACTGCGTCATCTCGGTCCTTTCGTCGGGCTGGCCCCAACGTAGCCGGTCGTGCGGCGCGACCGGGACCAAAGTCCCTACCGTCACACGTTCCTCGGGCGTTCCATGGACGAACGGCGGTGGGACCGCCTCGCGCAGGGGGAACGACGAGCTGCCGGGCTCCGGCCCGGCGTGGGTGCACGACGCGCGGTCCCACCGCTTCCCCTTTCCCTCCTCGTCCCGACGTCGCAGAATGCCGGTCGACACGAAGGGGCTTCTCGATGACCGAACACCTGACCATGAACACCGTCATCCACGCGGCGTTCAGGCGTGACCTGACGCGGTTCGACGCCGCGCTCGCCGACTTCCCGGACGGGTCGCAGCATCGGGCCGACCAGCTGGTGGCCGCCTGGGACAACTACGCCCATCAGCTCCACCACCACCACCAGGACGAGGAGACGATCTTCTGGCCGGCGTTCCGCGAGCTCGGTGCGGACGCGTCGTTGACCAGCGACCTCGGTGGCGAGCACGCCCGGATGCTGGCGGCGCTCGACCACGCCGATCAGGTCGTACGCCGGCTCTCGGACGACCCCTCGGCCTCGCGCGCCGCCGATGCCCGCGCGGCGATCGGCGAGCTGGGTGAGGTGTTGAACGAGCACCTCGCGCACGAGGAGGCCGAGCTGGAGCCATGGGCAGCCGGCGTCTCGGACACTCCGCAGTTCAAGGCGGCGCGGGTCGCGGTCCGCAAGGCTCACCAGGGAGAGGGCGGCACGTTCGTCGCCTGGCTGCTCGACGGTGCCAGCGCCGATGACGTCGCCGGGTTGAAGAAGGAGATCCCGGCGCCGGTGGTGAGGGTGCTCAACGCCGTCCCGGGGCGGCACTACCGGAAGAACATCGCCTCGGTCTGGACTTCGTAGCCATCCGTTCTCGCTCCCGCGTCGTACTCCTTGTTGCAAGCGACTTGCAACAAGGAGCGAGATGCGAATAAATGGGCTCATGGTGCAGACGGCGTGCGTGGGGACGCGCCCGGAGGGGACGTTCCGCCGATTCCGCCGCAGCCTGACGCCGGCCGACCGACGTTCCCTGGGGGCGATGGCGGGCTTCATCGTGCTGCTGCACATCGTCGGGCTGGGCATCCTGTTCGGGCTGGTCACCCCCCAGCACTTCCACGTCGGCGGCGACCATCCGGTGTTCACGGTCGGGGTCGGCGTGCTGGCCTACACCTTCGGCCTGCGCCACGCCTTCGACGCCGACCACATCGCGGCCGTCGACAACACCACCCGCAAGCTGCTCGCCGACTCCGGCGGCGACCCGCGGGCCCGCCAGCCGCTCTCGGTCGGCTTCTGGTTCTCCCTCGGCCACTCCACGATCGTCTTCCTGCTCGCGCTCCTGCTGGCCCTCGGCGTCAAGGCACTCGCCGGACCGGTCGCGGACGACGGCTCGACGCTCCACTCGGTCACGGGCGTGGTCGGCGCTTCGGTGTCCGGTGTCTTCCTGTGGGTCCTCGGCCTGCTCAATCTGGCCGTGCTGTCCGGGATCCTCGGTGTCTTCCGGGCGATGCGCCGCGGTGAGTACGACGAGGCGCAGCTCGAGGAGCAGCTGAACAAGCGGGGCTTCATGAACCGGTTCCTCGGCGGGCTGACCAGGAGTGTCCGCAAGCCGTGGCACATCTACCCGATCGGCGTGCTGTTCGGGCTCGGCTTCGACACCGCCACCGAGGTGGGGCTGCTCGTGCTGGCCGGCGGCGCCGCGGCGTTCAACCTGCCGTTCTACGCGATCCTCGTGCTGCCGATCCTGTTCGCCGCCGGGATGTGCCTGGCCGACACCGTCGACGGCGTGTTCATGAACGCGGCGTACGGCTGGGCCCTCGCCCGCCCGGTCCGCAAGGTGTTCTACAACATCACCATCACCAGCATCTCCGTGGCGGTCGCGCTGATCATCGGCACGATCGAGCTGCTCGGCGTGCTCGCCGACGAGGCCCACATCACCACCGGCCCGGTCGCGGCCGTCGCCTCGATCCCGCTCGACTACGCCGGCTACGCCATCGTCGGCCTGTTCGTGCTGGCGTGGGTGGTCGCGCTCGCGGTCTGGCGGTGGGGCCGGATCGAGGAGCGCTGGTCCTCCGACCTCGCCGGCTGACGCGTCGTACGCCGGCGCGTCAGAGGTAGAGGCCGGCGGTCTCGTCCCCGAGCCGGTCGGCGGCCACCGCGTGGATGTCGCGCTCGCGCATCACGACGTAGGTCTCGCCCTGCACCTCGACCTCCGCCTTGTCCTCGGGGTCGAAGAGCACCCGGTCGTCGACCTGCACCGAGCGGGCGTGTGGCCCCGCCGCGACGACCCGGGACCAGACGAGGCGCCGCGCGCCCATCGCCGCCGTCGCCGGGATCACGATGCCGCCCGCCGAGCGCCGTTCACCGCTCTCGTGGTCGACCTCGACCAGGAGTCGGTCGTGGAGCATCTTGATGGGGAGCTTGTCGGACACGCGGGGACCTCCGGTCCTAGTCGGAGGCGACCTTGCGGACCAGGGCGAACACCACGACGACGCCGACGACGCCACCGACGACCTTGAGGATGTTGGTCGTGCGCGGCTGACCCGTCTGCGCGTCCACGAAGTAGCCCTTGACCGAGGCGATCTCGCGGCGGGCGATCGTCTTAGGGCTCGCGCGGTGGACCAGCTGGTCGATGGTGTCGGCCAGGCGCTCGCGCGTGGCCTCCATCTCGGCCTCGAGCGCCGTGGTCTCCTTGCTGGGCGACGGGGTCACGCCGGAAGGCTATCAACGGAGTCGTCGGCCGACTGGACTAGGTTCGGGCCATGACTCGCCTCTCGGTCGGTGACCCGGCTCCCGACTTCACCCTGCCCAGCGACGACGGACGCACCGTGTCGCTCGCCGACTCGCGCGGGCGGAAGACGATCGTCTACTTCTACCCCGCGGCGATGACGCCCGGGTGCACCACGCAGGCCTGCGACTTCACCGACTCGCTCTCGTCGCTGCAGGCCCGGGGGTACGACGTCCTGGGCATCTCGCCCGACTCCCCCGCCAAGCTGGCGAAGTTCCGGGAGCGCGACGGGCTGACCATCACGCTGCTGTCCGACGCCGATCGGTCGGTGATGAACGCCTACGGGGCGTTCGGCGAGAAGAAGCTCTACGGCAAGACCGTCGAGGGCGTCATCCGCTCGACGTTCGTGGTGGACGAGGAGGGCAGGGTCCAACTCGCCCAGTACAACGTCAAGGCCACCGGTCACGTCACGAAGCTGCGGAGGGACCTCGGGATCGACTGAGCGCTTGACAGCATAGCGATGCCATTGCGACATCACAGTGATGTCGCTACGGTGTCGCTATGCCGTCAGTCGACCTACGCTCCCCGGCGCGCCTGCTGGGGCGCGCGCCCGACCTGAGGCTCCTGCTCGGCGCCGGCCTGGTCTCGATGACCGGCGACTGGCTGCTCGCCGTCGGCCTGGCCTACTCCGTCTACGCGCTCACCGGTTCGACGCTGGCGTCCGCGGCCGCGCTGCTCTCGGCGTTCGTGCCGCAGGTCCTGGTCGGCAGCGTGGCCGGCGTCCTCGTCGACCGCTGGGACCGCAAGCGGACCATGGTGGTCACCAACCTCCTGCTCGCCGTCGGCCTGCTGCCGCTCCTGCTGGTCGACGGAGCCGACTGGATCTGGCTGGTGTACGCCGTGCTGGCGGTCCAGTCGTGCCTCGAGGTCTTCTTCTCCCCCGCCGAGCAGGCGTTCCTGCCGCTGGTCGTCGACGACGCGGATCTGGTCGCGGCCAACGGGCTCAACGGCCAGGTGCGCAACATCGCCCGCCTGATCGGGTCAGGACTCGGTGGGGTGATCGCGGCGGCCGGCGGGATCCGGGCGATCGCGGTCGCGGACGCCGTCACCTTCCTGGTGGCCGGGCTGCTGGTCGCGCGGATCCGGACGGCCGGGCGGGCGCGGTCGGTATCGGCCTCGGCCCCGGACGAGCCGGCGACCGAGGCTGTCGAGGGACGGATAGCGGCCCTGGTCGGGGAGTGGCGCGTCGGCTTCCGCACCGTCACGTCGAGCCCGGTGCTGTCGACGTTGATGCTGATGCTGCTGATCACCAACACCGGCGAGGGCATCATGGGCACCCTCTTCGCGCCGTACGTCCGGCACGTGCTCCACGGCAGCGGCCAGGTGTACGGCCTGATCACCGGCGTCCAGGCGATCGGCGGCGTGGTCGGCGGCTTCATCGTCGCCGTCGTGGCCGAGCGGTGGTCGCCGGTGACGATGGTGTGGGCCGGCTCGATCCTGTTCGGCCTGGTCGACCTCGCGATCTTCCTGTACCCGCTCCTCTGGGTGACCCCGTGGCCGGCGGCGGCCGGGATGATCGTGGTCGGCCTCCCCGGGGCGATCCTGGTCGCGGGCACGATGACCCTCTACCAGCGCCACACCACCGACGAGCGGCGTGGCCGGGTCTTCAGCCTGGTCTCACTGGCGCAGGCCGTGAGCGTGGTCGTCGGTTCGACGGTTGCCGGCGTCCTCGGCGGCCCCGCCGGGATCATGCCGATCCTGGCGGTCCAGGGCGCGGGGTACGTCGTCGCCGGGTTCCTGGTGCTCGCCAGGTTGGGCTCGCTCGAGGCCTCCCTAGACTTGTCGCCCACGCGCTCGTAGCCCAATGGGTAGAGGCACCGCGTTTAGGTCGCGGCCAGTGAGAGTTCGAGTCTCTCCGAGCGCACGGCTACCGGCTCAGTGCGCCCGCGATCTGCGGAGCGATCTCGCGGAGGGCGCGTCCGCGGTGGGAGATCGCGTCCTTGTCGGCCGGGTGGAGCTCGGCGGTGGTGAGGTCGGGGAACTCCTCGGCACAGAACAGCACGTCGTAGCCGAAGCCGCCGCTCCCCCGTGTCTCGCGGATCACCCGGCCGTCCATCCGGCCCTCCACCACGACCTCGTGGCCGTGTCCGCCGGGAAGGGCGGGTGCGCAGAACGCGATCACACAGGTGAAGTGGGCGCCTCGACGGTCATCCGGGACGTCCTGGAGCTGGTCGAGCAGGAGCGCGTTGTTGCGCTCGTCGGACTTCGGCCGACCCGACCAGCGGGCCGAGAGCACGCCGGGCATCCCGTTCAGGGCATCGACGCACAGCCCGCTGTCGTCGGCGACCGACGGCAGGCCGGTGGCAGCGAGGGCGGCGCGGGCCTTGAGCAGCGCGTTGCCGGCGAAGGTCGGCTGGTCCTCGACCGGCTCGTCGTATCCCGGTACGTCGTCGAGGCCGAGGACCTCCACGTCGGCCAGGTGCGGGGCGAGGATCCGTCGCATCTCCGCGAGCTTCTTGGCGTTGCGGGAGGCGAGGAGGACCTTCACGAGGACAGGGCCTGCTGCTGGAGCCGGGTGAGCTCGGTGCACCCCTTCTCGGCCAGGGCGAGCAGGCTGTCGAGCTCGGCGCGGTCGAACGGAGCGCCCTCGGCGGTGCCCTGCACCTCGACGAACCGTCCGTCGCCGGTCATCACGACGTTCATGTCGGTCTCGGCGCGGACGTCGTCGTCGTAGTGGAGATCGAGCCGCGGCGTGCCCTCGATGATCCCGACGCTCACCGCGGCCACCGACCCGGTCAGCGGCTCGCCCGTGAGCGCACCCTGGGATCGCAGGTGTGCCACGGCGTCGGCGAGCGCGACGTACGCCCCCGTGATGGCGGCGGTGCGGGTGCCCCCGTCGGCCTGGAGCACGTCGCAGTCGAGGACGATCGTGTTCTCACCGAGGGCCTTGTAGTCGATGATCGCCCGCAGGGACCGGCCGATCAGCCGGGAGATCTCGTGGGTGCGGCCGCCGATCTTCCCCCGCACCGACTCGCGGTCGGAGCGGGTGTTGGTCGAGGCGGGAAGCATGGCGTACTCGGCGGTGACCCAGCCCAGACCGGTGCCCTTGCGCCACCGTGGGACGCCCTCGGATGCCGATGCCGCGCACAGCACGCGGGTGCGGCCGAACTCGACGAGCACCGAGCCGGCCGCGTGGTCGAGCCAGTGGCGGGTGATGGTGACGTGGCGCAGGGCGTCGTCGGCGCGACCGTCGCTGCGCGGGGAAGGCGAGGATCCGGGGGTATCCATGGCGGAGACCCTAGCCAGACGGCCCGACCGGCCCCTACTTCACCTCGGCCCGGCGGATGCGCCACAACCCGATCGCCAGGGGTATGACGAGCCAGATGATGCCGCTGACCACGAGATGGCCCCATTGCGACCCCGTCATCGGCAGGTCGTAGAGCTCGCCCTGCGCCGCCTGGAAGTCGATCCACGGACGGAGGTGGTCGAACCAGTCCATCAGGGCACTTCCCCAGAAGAGAAGCACCGGGAGGACCCACTTGTAGGCGAAGAACACCACGATCGCTGCCGGTGTGTTCAAGAGCAGGGAGGCCAGGGCGAAGCCGCCGAGCATCGCGAACGTCTGCGTGATCAGGAACCCGAGGAAGCCGGTGAAGCCGAAGGTCCAGTCGGAGCCCTGCGGCCGGAACGCCCCCAGCAGGACGTTGCAGACGAAGCCGACGACGAGGGCGAAGACGATCACGAACAGGGTGAGCGCCATGCCGGCCAGCATCTTGGCCAGCACGATCCGCATCCGCCGCGGCTCGAGGGCGAACGTCGTCATCGCGGTGCGCTGGCTCCACTCGCTGGTCACCAGCATGATCCCGAGCACTGGCAGGAGCACCGACGAGACGAACGCCGAGACCGCCACGAAGTCTCCGAACGACGCCTCCGCGTCGTCGTGGGTGGCCGCGACGATCAGGAAGATCACCTCGGCGAGCAGGCACAGCCCGATCGTGACCCCGATCAGCCACCTCCCGGCCCGGGTGTCGGCGGACTTGCGCAGCTCGACCCGGAACAGCCGGGAGAACGGGATCCCCGGCGTGCCGGAGACGTCCAGGGTGTCGGAAGCGGTCGTGGTCATGCCGATACCTCGTTCGGGAGAATGTCGCGCTGGGTGTCCGCGGTGAGCTCGAGGAACAGGTCCTCGAGACCGCCTTCGTGACCGGCGCGTAGGTCGGTCAACACGATCTGCTTCTCGGCGGCGACCCGGCCGACGTCGACCGGCTCGGCGGTGACCCGCAGCCCGTCGCCGGCCTGGTGCACCTCGTAGCCCTTGCCGGACAACGCCTCGGCCAGCTGGTGGTTGTCGAGCGCGGTCACCAGCGTGGTGGTCTCACCGCGGGTCGCGCTGCGCAGGAGCTCGTCGCGGGTGCCGCGGGCGACGATCTTGCCGTTGCCGATCAGGATCATCTCGTCGGCGATCTGCTCGACCTCGTGGAGCAGGTGGCTCGAGAGCAGCACGGTGCCGCCCTGGTCGGCGTACCCCTTGAGCAGACCGCGCATCCACCGGATGCCGGCCGGGTCGAGACCGTTGGCGGGCTCGTCCAGGATCAGCACCGTCGGCTCGCCGAGCAGCGCGTGGGCGATGCCCAGCCGCTGCCGCATGCCGAGGGAGTAGTTGCGGACCCGCCGCTTGGACTCGCGGGCGTCGAGCGAGACCAGGGCGAGCATCTCGTCGACCCGCTGCGAGGACAGTCCCATCGTGCGGGCGCCGATCTCCAGCACCTCGCGCCCACTGCGGCCGGCGTGCTGGGCCGAGGCGTCGAGCAGGACGCCGACGTGCCGGCCGGGGTTGGGGATGTCCTGGTAGTGCAGCCCCCCGATGGTCACGTCGCCCCGCGTCGGAGGGGTCAGCCCGACCATGACGCGCATGGTCGTGGTCTTGCCCGCTCCGTTGGGGCCGAGGAAGCCGGTGACCGTGCCCGGCCTGCACTCGAAGCTGATGTCGTCGACGGCGATGAAACTCCCGTAGGCCCGGGTGAGCCCTTCCACCTTGATCATGGGCTACACCCTGCCACCCCGGACCAGGACATGAGGCGACGACGGACCGATCGGATCCGGATCAGGACCGATCTGCACGACTTCGCCGCAGGTCCTTCACCAGACGTTCACTCACCGGGACCGCCCGTCAGACGGTGTACGACGCGCCCGGCTCCGCCGCGAGCAGCTCCCCGCCGTACACCTCGGCCGCCTCGGCGACCATGTCGGTCACCCGATGCCACGGCGGCACGTGCGTCAGCACCAGCCGGGGCACGCCGCAGCGGACCGCGAGCTCCCCCACCTGGCGGCCGGTCAGGTGGAGGTCGGGCGGGTTGTCGTCCCCGTGCCGGAACGACGCCTCCGCCAGCAGCAGGTCGGCGTCGGAGGCGAGAGCGTCGAGGCCCGGACAGGGACCGGTGTCGCCGGTGTAGCCGAGGGTCCTCCCGCCGGCCGTCACCCGGAGGCCGTACGCCGGAACGGGGTGCGCCACCCGGAACGGCTCCACCCGGAAGGGGCCGAGCTCGACCGGACCGGCGTACTCCCGGAAGTCGAACTCCTCGGTCATGCCGGGTTCCTGGGGCAGGCCGTAGGCCTCGGCCATCCGCGCCGCGACGCCCGTCGGGCCCCAGACGGGGATGCGCGGAAGCGCTCCGTCGGGGTGGTACTTGCGGAAGACGTAGAGGCCGGTGAGGTCGAGACAGTGGTCGGGGTGCAGATGGCTGAAGAAGACGGCGTCGAGGTCCTCGGCCGTGCCGTACCGCTGGAGCGGACCGAGCGCGCCGCTGCCCATGTCGAGCAGGATCCGCCACGTGCGTCCGTCGGCCCCCGGTGCCTCGAGGAGGTAGCAGCTCGCGGCGGACCCGGGACCGGCGAACGAGCCGGAGGACCCGACCACCACCAGCCGCAAGCCGTCGTCCGTCGCCTCTGTGCTCATGCGAGGCCGCCGGCGAACTGGGCGGCCATCCCGAGCTCGGACCCGAGGAAGCGGCGCCCGATCCGTTCGAACTCGTCGGGCGTGCCGGTGGTGAGGAAGCGGTACGTCGCCTCGCCGCCCGGCCGCATCAGGTCGTGGGACGCGAGGAGCTTGTAGACGTCCTTGGCGCACTCCTCGGCACTGCTCACGAGGGTGACGCCGTCGCCCATCACGTAGGAGATGATGCCGGTCAGGAGCGGGTAGTGGGTGCAGCCGAGGATCAGGGTGTCGATTCCGGCCGCGACCAGCGGGTCGAGGTAGTCGTGGGCCACCGCGAGCAGCTCGTCGCCACCGGTGACCCCCGCCTCGACGAACTCGACGAACCGGGCGCACACGCGGGTGCTCAGCGTGACCTGGGGCGCGGCGGCGAAGGCGTCGTCGTAGGCGAGCGACTCGGCGGTGGCACGGGTGCAGATCACCCCGATGCGGCCGTTGTGGGTGGCCGCGACCGCTCGCCGGGTCGCCGGCAGGATCACCTCGACCACCGGTACGTCGTACCGCTCGCGGGCGTCGCGGAGCATCGCCGCGCTGGCGGAGTTGCAGGCGATCACCAGGGCCTTGACGCCCTCGCCCACGAGGTGGTCGAGGCACTCCAGGGCGTACTCGCGCACCTCGCCGATCGGCTTGGGGCCGTAGGGCTGACGCGCGGTGTCGCCGAGGTAGACCAGGGACTCGTGGGGCAGCTGGTCGATCACCGACCGCGCCACGGTCAGCCCGCCGAAGCCGGAGTCGAAGATGCCGATGGGTGCATCGGGCGGCGGGCTGGGCACGGAGGCACAGGCTAGCGTCAGCCGAACAGCTTTGCCTGCGGCGGCCCGAACTGGGGGTCGACCCCGTCGAAGAGGCTGCTCACGGACTCACCGGCGTGCACCCGCGCGATCGCCTCCGCGAACAGTCCGGCCACGCTGCGCACCTTCAGCTCGGGCCAGTCACCCGGGGCCGGCACGCTGTCGGTGGTGACGACCTCGGTGATCATCGGGTGGTGGCGGAGCCGGTCGACCGCCTTGCCGACGAACAATCCGTGCGTGCAGGCGACCGCGGCGCCCGTGCAGCCCTGGTCGACCAGCCGGTCGAGAAGCTCCACGATCGAGCCGCCGGTCGCGATCTCGTCGTCGAGGACGATCGCCCGCTTGCCGGCGACGTCGCCGACGATGGAGTCGATCACGACCCGGTCATCGGCGAGCCGGCGCTTGGAGCCGGCGGCGACGTTCAGGCCGAGCAGGCGGGAGAACTGCGTGGCCGTCTTCGCGTTGCCGAAGTCCGGCGAGACCACGACGGCGTCGCTGAGGTCCTGGGCGAGGAAGTGCTCGGCCAGGATGCCGATCGCGGTCAGCTGGTCGACCGGCACCGAGAAGAAGCCGTGCACCTGCGGGGCGTGCAGCGTCAACGTCATCACCCGGTGGACGCCGGCGGTCGCCAGCATGTCGGCGACGAGCCGACCTCCGATCGAGATCCGCGAGGCGTCCTTCTTGTCCGAGCGGGCGTAGGAGTAGAAGGGGATCACCGCGGTGATCGAGGCCGCGCTGGCGCCGCGGGCTGCGTCGATCATCAGCAGCAGCTCCATCAGGTGCTCCTGCGTCGGCGGCACCAGGGGCTGGACGATGTAGACGTCGCGTTGGCGACAGTTGGCCTGGAGCTGGGCCTGGAGGCAGTCGTTGCTGAACCGGGTCATCTCCACCGACGACAGCGGGACTCCCAGGTCGTCGCAGATGGCCCTGGCCAGCGGGCGGTGGGCGGAGCCGCTGAAGACGACGATCGGGGCGTCAGGCACGGGCACTCCAGAGAGCTGGTCCGGTCGGTCGGCTCAGGGTAACCCGGGCCCCGGAGGCAGACCAGGTCCGATCGGACCACGGACGTGGTCCGATCCGGTCTGGCGGCTCACGCCCAGAGCTGTCCCTCGAGCCGGTCCTCGGCCTCGTCGATGGTGCCCTCGTAGGCGCCGGTCGAGAGGTACTTCCACCCACCGTCCGCCACGACGAACGCGATGTCGGCGCGCTGCCCGGCCCGCACCGACTTGGCCGCCTGGGCGAGGGCGGTGTGCAGGATCGCGCCGGTGGAGATGCCGGCGAAGATGCCTTCGCCGTCGAGCAGCTCGCGCACCCGGCGTACGGCGTCCCGCGGACCGACCGAGAAGCGCGCGTCGATCAGGGACTCGTCGTACAGCTCCGGGACGAAGCCCTCGTCGAGGTTGCGCAGGCCGTAGACCAGCTCGCCGTACCTCGGCTCGGCGGCGATGATCGCGACCTCGGGCTTGTGCTCGCGGAAGAAGCGGCCGACACCCATCAGCGTGCCGGTGGTGCCGAGGCCGCCGACGAAGTGGGTGACGGTGGGGAGGTCGGCCAGGATCTCGGGGCCGGTGCCCTGGTAGTGGGCGAGCGCGTTGGCCGGGTTGCCGTACTGGTAGAGCATCACCCAATCGGGGTGCTCGGCGGCGAGGCCCTTCGCCACCCGGACGGCCTCGTTGGACCCGCCCGCGGCCGGGGACGAGACGATCTCGGCGCCCCACATCCGGAGCAGCTGTCGGCGCTCCTCGCTGGTGTTCTCGGGTAGCACGCAGACCAGCCGGTAGCCGCGCAGCTTCGCGGCCATGGCCAGCGAGATGCCGGTGTTGCCGCTGGTCGGCTCGAGGATCGTGCAGCCGGCGCGAAGTCGCCCGTCCTTCTCGGCGTGTTCGATCATCGCCAGGGCGGCCCGGTCCTTGATCGACCCCGTCGGGTTGCGGTCCTCGAGCTTGGCCCACAGCCGTACGTCGGGGCTCGGCGACAACGTCGGCAGACCGACCAGCGGGGTGCCGCCGACCGAGCTGAGGAGGTCGTCGTACCGGGTCATCCGCCGGCGACCGCCGGGAGGACGACGACCTGGTCGCCGTCGCTGACGGGGGCGTCCAGGCCGCCGAGGAACCGGACGTCCTCGTCGTTGACGTAGACGTTGACGAAGCGGCGCAGGTCCACCGACCCGTCCTTGGTCTCGACGAGCCGCTCCTTGATGCCGGGGTGGTTCGACTCGAGGTCGTCGATCAGCGCGCTCAGGCTTGCTCCGTCGGCCTCGACCGACTTCCGGTCGCCGGTGTAGGGGCGCAGGATGGTGGGGATCCGGACCTCAACGGTCATCAGGGTCTCCTTGGCTGGTGGGGCTGGCGGGGCTGGTGGTGGCGGGAAGTGAGTCCACGACGGTCACGTCCTCCTCGGTGACCTCGCCGTCGACGATCCGATACGACCTGAACTCCACCGGGCCGTCGTTATTCCCGTGCTCGCGCGTGCTCACCAGCACGTAGTGGGCGCCGGGCTCGTTGGCCAGGCCGATGTCGGTCCGGCTCGGGTAGGCCTCGGTCGCGGTGTGGGAGTGGTAGATCACCACCGGCTCCTCGTCGCGGTCGTCCAGGTCGCGGTAGAGCCGGAGCAGGTCGGCGGAGTCGAACTCGTAGAACGTCGGGCTCCCCGCGGCGTTGACCATCTCGACGAGACGCTCCGCGCGGTCGGTGCCCTCGGGGCCGGCGACGATGCCGCAGGCCTCGTCGGGGTGGTCGCGCTTGGCGTGCGCGACGATCCCGTCGTACGTCGAGCGGTCGAGGATGAGCACGCGCTCCAGGGTAGAGGGGCTCTGCGCCCGCTCACGGCCCGCTCATGGTTCGGCCCGGCGCAGGACCATGTCGGTGGGCACGCCACCGAGACCCAGCCGGTAGCGGGTGTGGTCGGCGTACTCCGCGAGCTTGTCCCACAGCGCCGCGTGCGCGGCCCACGGCAGTGGCTCGGCTCCGCGGTACCAGCTCTCGCCGAACGAGATCCACACCGCCGCCCAGTCGGCCGCACAGTCCCACGCCCCGCGCCTGCCCTCCACCATCCGACGCCGGATCTGGAAGGCCATCCGAGGCCCGTCGGGACAGTTGGGCGTCGTCGCGATCGGCCAGATCCAGAGGTCGAGCCCGGCGAGCTCGAGCTCGAGGTCACGCAGCACCGCCGGATCGACCAGCACGGTCGCGACGTTCACATGCGGGCGGCGCATCCCCACACGTTAGTGAAGGGCGTCGACCAAGGTCTCCTGGAGCGCGCCGATCCATTCGTAGATGTCGTGGGCCTGCGACCGGGGGTCGTCCTCGGGCAGCGTCCGCCAGAACGCGTCGTCGTCCTGCTCGACCTCCAGCCGGGTCGCCAGCGCCAGCCGCAGGTCGGTGAACGACTTGAGCCAGACCAGCGCGGCCTCCTCGTCGAGCTCGACGTCGATCACGACCTTCTGCTCACCGAGCTGTGCCGGGAGACCGGCGTCCTCCAGGGTGTCGATGATCGTCGCCGCACCCGCCGCCTTCCCGTCGCGGAGCGTGCCCTCGGTGAACCGGCGGAACTCCGCGGCCGCCTCCTCGTCGGCGTAGGCCGAGGGAAACAGGCGGGCGAGCACCGGGTCGTCGGGCTCGCTGGTCGGGCCGTCGAAGCTGAGCATCGCCTCCAAGGGGTCGGCGTGCTCGCGCGGGGCCGCCGCCTCGTTGCGCAGCAGCTCGACCAGCTGGGAGGCGAGCGAGCGCAGCAGGTCGGCCTCGAAGCCGGAGAAGGTGGCGATGATCCGTCCGCTGCGCCGGTGGCGGGTGAAGCCGCTCATCTAGGACTTCTCCAGAGTCGCCCACAGCCCGTACTCGTGCATCGCCTGCACGTCGCGCTCCATCTCCTCACGGGTGCCGTTGCTCACCGCCGACCGGCCGTCGTGGTGCACCTCGAGCATCAGCTTCTCGGCCTTCTTCTGGTCGTACCCGAAATAGGTGCGGAAGACGTAGGTCACGTAGCTCATCAGGTTCACCGGGTCGTTCCACACGATGGTGACCCACGGCTTCGCGGTGAGCGTGACCTCGTCGGGGGTGAGATCCGGCTCGACCTCGACCGGGCTCGTGGTCGCCATCCGCCCATGGTGGCACAGCGGACCGGCCGAGCCGGGCCCTACGCTGACCCCGTGCGCGCGTCGACCGCCCTCCTGACCGACCACTACGAGCTGACCATGTTGCAGGCGGCTCTGCAGTCGGGGATGGCCCGGCGGCGGTCGGTGTTCGAGCTCTACGGACGGCGGCTGCCCGAGGGTCGTCGGTACGGCGTCGTGGCCGGGGTGGGCCGGGCGCTCGAGGCGATCGAGGACTTCCGCTTCGACGACGACGTGCTCGAGACGCTGGGATCGATCGTCGACGAGCGCACCTGCGAGTGGCTGGCGAGCCATCGGTTCGGCGGCACCATCTGGGGGTACGCCGAGGGCGATCTCTACTTCCCGTTCTCGCCGCTGGTGATCGTCGAGGGGACGTTCGCCGAGGCGGTGCTGCTCGAGACCGTGCTGCTGTCCGTCTACAACCACGACAGCGCGATCGCCTCGGCCGCGTCGAGGATGACCCAGGCGGCGGGCGCGCGCCCGTGCATCGAGATGGGTTCACGTCGTACTCACGAGCAGGCGGCGGTGGCGTCGGCGCGGGCGGCGTACATCGCCGGGTTCGCGACCAGCTCCAACCTCGCGGCCCGCCAGCGGTACGGCGTCCCGACTGCGGGCACCAGCGCCCACAGCTTCACCCTGCTGCACGACACCGAGACCGACGCCTTCAGGGCCCAGGTGGCCTCGCTCGGGCGAGGTACGACGTTGCTGGTCGACACCTACGACGTACGCGAGGCGGTGCGCCTCGGCATCGAGGTGGCCGGCACCGAGCTCGGCGCTGTCCGGATCGACTCCGGCGACCAGGGCGCACTGGCGCACGAGGTGCGGGCCGAGCTCGACGCCCTGGGTGCGACAAGCACCCGGATCCTGGTCACCAGCGACCTCGACGAGTTCTCGATCGCGGCGCTGGCCGCGGCGCCGGTTGACGGGTACGGCGTCGGCACCCAGCTGGTCACCGGCTCCGGCCACCCCACCTGCGGCTTCGTCTACAAGCTCGTCGCCCGCGAGGACGACCACGGCGAGATGGTGGCGGTGGCCAAGAAGAGCAAGGACAAGATCTCGATCGGGGGCCGCAAGTGGGCGATGCGCCGACTGTCGGCGGCCGGTGTCGCCGAGGCCGAGGTGATCGGCGTCGGCAGGCCGCCCGAGAACGACGGCGACGACCGCGAGCTCCTCGTGACCCTCGTCGAGGACGGTGAGGTGGTCGGCCGGGAGCCGCTCGACGCCGCGCGCGACCGTCACACCGCCGCCCGGGGGGAGCTCCCGCACGCGGGCGAGCAGATGTCGAAGGGCGAGCCGGTGATCCCGACCCAGTTCGTCTGAGCACGTCCCGGCCAGGTCACCTGCGACTTCTTCGCCGACGCCCGGCCAGGTCGCGACGTCTGCGGCCGGACCCGTTCCGAGCGGAAAGCGCGGAAGAATCGGCCCGTCTCGCGCCTCAGACGGGGAATTGATCCGCGTTTTCTTGGACCAGTCCCCACTGGATCTTCCGTCTCCGCTGACCAGCGGGCGTGAACAGCGACTCCCGGAGCAGGTCGTACCAAGCCCGGATCCGGAGCGGATCATGGTGGCGTCCGAGAGTCGCGTCGGCATCGCGGAGGATCCCACAGGCGAATGAAGGACATCGTGAGAGGTGAACCCGCGCCGCTCGTATCCAGCGCCGAGGATCTGGCGATGACGCCTGAGGTCTCGCTGTTGCTGGACCCGGTCGAGGTGATGCCCACCGTCGAGCTCGTGCAGCATCGTGGTACCGACCGGTGCCAGATCAGCGTCTCGCTGTCTGGATCAACTCTTCGCGCGTGACGTTCTCCCGCGCGAAGTGCTGCATCGCCGGCAGGACCAGCTGCCAGGCACGCAAACCGCGTGGCCAGATCGTGTTATCGGTGCTCCCGCACGTGGACGCCGTGACCGATCGTGACCCAGCCGGCACCCGGGAACTGACCCTCATGGATGTCATCGTCGAGCATGAGGAGATCGTGGGCGTGCCACCTGATGTGGCGTTCGGACGCGAGCGACGTCCGTGGATCACCTCGGCGCGGAGCGAACTGTGGGCGTCAACTGGCCCCGACAGGCCAGTCACCGACGCCGGAGAACGCGGATGGATCCGACGACACGCCCACACGACAACGCCGATCCTTCCGCGTTTTCCGGGTTGGCGCCCCCGTCTTCGCCGACGCCATTCTCGCCTCGATAGGGTCGAGCCATGACGCGCGCGCTGATCGTCGTCGACGTCCAGAACGACTTCTGTGAGGGCGGGTCGCTGCCGGTCGAGGGCGGCGCACGGGTGGCCAGTGACATCGGCGAGCTGCTCCATCACTGGACGCGCGGAGACGATCGGGCTCCGGCGTACGACGTCGTGGTCGCGAGCAAGGACCACCACATCGACCCGGGTCCTCACTGGTCGAGCAACCCCGACTACCTCGAGAGCTGGCCCGTCCACTGCCGGGTCGGCACCGACGGCGAGGCCTTCCACCCCAACCTGGACCCCCAGCCGTTCGACGCGATCTTCCTCAAGGGCAACCACGATGCGGCGTACTCGGCGTTCGAGGGCGTCTCGGTCGACGGGGTGAGGCTGGCCGACTGGCTCCGCGCGCACCACGTCGAGAAGCTCGACGTGTGCGGCATCGCCACCGACTACTGCGTGCGCGAGACCGCGCTGGACGCCCGCAGGGAGG
Organism: Nocardioides sp.; assembly: GCA_025936915.1. Taxonomy (GTDB): domain Bacteria; phylum Actinomycetota; class Actinomycetes; order Propionibacteriales; family Nocardioidaceae; genus Nocardioides. The sequence continues at coordinate 5,518 of JAICSK010000024.1, read as the reverse complement.
GCTTCGAGACCCGGGTGATCAGCGGGCTGTGCGCCGGGGTCGCCCCGGAGACCACCGAGAAGGCCGTGGCCGACATGAGGGACGCCGGCGTCATCCTCGCTTGAGCCGGGTCACCCGCCCCACTTCTCGGCGAGGGTGCGGATGACCGTGAGGTTGCGGTTCGTCGCGACACCGAGGTGCTTCTCGACGACGGCGTTGGTGAGCTTGGCCGTGTGGTACTCCTGACCCAGCAGCAGGTGGACTCCGCGTCCGTCGACCATCGCGCGCTCCCCGTCCCCGCCGGCGCCGTCGAGCTTCTTCACCTGAGCGGCGGTCGGCGCGTGCTTGAGCAGCGACACGTAGTGCCGCCCCTCGTGCGATCCGGCCGCCTTCGCGGCGTACGCCACGACCTCGCGGAGCTCCTGCGGCGTGAGCACGATCGTCGGGACGTCGAACCCGGCCGAGGCCGCGAACGCCTCCTCCAACGCCGCCTCGACCTTCGCCCTGCTGCGCAACGGGGTCGTCACCCGGACGTTGCCGGTGTTGATGTAGGTCTCGACGTCGGTGCACCCGGCGGCCTCGCACGCGGTGACGATCGCGTCCTTGCTGAACGTCCGCTTCCCGATGTTGATGGCCCGGAGGAACGCGATGTACGTCGGCATGCCGCCATCCTGCCCCGCTATCCTGCCCGCGTGGCCAGTGACCTCGAGCAGCAGAGCAGCGAGCTCGTGGTACAGGCCGCACGCCTGGTCCGCGCCGTACGCCGGAGGGTCGGCCATCCCGCCGGCATCCGGATCCTGGCGCTGCTCGACGAGCTCGGGCCGCTCGGGGTGACCGCGATCGCGGAGGCCGACCGGTCGTCGCAGCCGACCGTGTCGGGAGCCGTCCGCCAGCTGGTCGCGGCGGGATGGGTCGGCAAGGAGCCCGACCCGAGCGATGCCCGACGCTCGCTCGTGAGGCTCACGGCCGAGGGGCGGCGGCGGCTGGCCGACGCGCGGCGCGAGAACGGCGCGGCCGTCGCGGAGCGGCTGACCCGGACGGGCCACACCGCCGACGACGTCGCGCACGCCGTGGCCGTGCTGCGCGACGTGATGGCCGAGCAGCTGTGACGGTCAGCTGATCGTGATCGCCTGACCGCCCGAGACCAGCATCCAGTCGACGCTCGCGAACTGCGCCGGGTCGATGATGTGGTTGGCCGTCACCCAGTCGATCAGCAGCTGCCGGATGTCGATCTGCCGGTTGTAGACGACCGGGGCCGTCTTCACGGCCGGGAACCCGCCACCTCCGCTCTGGCGGTAGTTGTTGACCGCCATCGCGAACTCCATCGTCGAGCCGACGGGCGCACCGGCGTACTGGAGGTTCTTGATCCGCGACCCCACCGGCTCGGCGATGTCGATGTCGTAGGTCAGATGGGCGTCCAGGCCGGCGATCGTGTCGAAGTTGTAGTCGGGGATCGGGGCCACCGGAGGAGTGGCGTTCGGGTAGCCGGCGTTGGTGACCTGGTCCATCGTGAACGGGCCGGTGCCCGTGACCTGCTGGAAGTACCGCGCGGAGTACTCGAGGTAGTCCTTCACGTCCTGGCCGGTCACCTTCACCCCGAGCAGTGTGTTGTCGTAGATGTACAGTCCCGCGACGTCTCGGATCGACACCTGGCCGGACGGGAACGACGCCTGTCGGTTGAACGGCGCCGCGATCGACAGCACGGGCAACGACGTGTCGCCACCGGTGAGGCCCTGCTTCACGGCGTCGGCCTGCACGTAGTTGATGAAGTCGATGATCGGCACGTCCTCGACGGGTGCGCGAGCGGCCAGCATCTCCTTGGTGGACGTCCCGATCGGGGAGTTCACGTAGGTGATCACCTTCTGGTGCTGGGCCTGCACCGCGGCCGCGACCTCGGGGTCCTCGGCGGCGACGTTGGAGTTCAGTGTCTGCGAACGACGACCGCCGTCGGCCACGCGCCACCGGTCGCCGTGCCGGACCAGGTCGAGCTCCAGCACCGCCAGCCGCATGCCCCAGTAGTCGGGCTGGCACAGCAGGACGTCGCGGCCGGTCTGCTCGTTGGTGGTCAGCAGCTGCGGGATGTCGACATGGGTGTGGCCCACCAGGATCGCGTCGATGTCCGGCACCTGCTCGGCCATCAGCTTGGAGGCGTTCTCCACGTACGGCAGCGCATCGCCGTACGACGACGTGTTGTCGGCACCCGAGTGGGCGGCGATCACGACGACGTCGCACCCCTGCTTCTTCAGCTTCGGCACGAAGACGGTCGCCTGCTCGATGAGGCCGGGGAAGTCGATCTTCCCGGACACGTTGGCGTGGTCCCAGATCGCGATGCCGGGGTTGGTCAGGCCGAGGATGCCGACCTTGAGATCGGGCCCCTGGGGCATCCGGAAGGTCCGCGTGATGTACGGCGGGAAGACCGGCAGCCCGGTGGCCGGGTCGACGGCGTTGGCGCCGAGCAGCGGGTACTCCAGCTGTGACTGGAAGGTCCGCAGCAGCGGGATCCCGTAGTTGAACTCGTGGTTGCCGAGAGCCGCGGCGTCGTACCCGATCAGGTTCATCGCGTTGGCCATCGGGTGCATGCCGCCGGCGGTGATCGGCTCGATCTCGGCGTAGTAGTAGGCCAGCGGCGTGCCCTGGATCGTGTCGCCGGCGTCGAGCACCAGCAACGGCGCGCTGCCGATGCGGTCGCGCTGGGCCTTGATCAGGGTCTGCACCTTCGCGATGCCGATGTCGTTGCTCTTGGCGTCGTCGTACTCGGCGTTCTTGTAGTAGTCCCAGTTGAACACGTTGCCGTGCAGGTCGGTGGTGCCGAGGATCGTCAGCCGGGTGGCGTGGTTGTCGTTCCCGGTCTTGGCGACGGCGGGGGCGGTGTAGCCGGCGGCGGCGAGTGCGGCGGCCCCGGTGAGGACCCCGCGGCGTGAGGGCGTGGCAGTGGACATGTTCCGAGCGCTCCCTTCCCGAGGAGGTGAGGAGGCCTGTCTACCTCACCGCACTCCCGGGACGTGACCGGGGTCACCGGAATGGATCCGGACAGTCCATAGGTTACCTATGTAAGATGCCACGTCGGATAACCCGAGAGAGGAAGTCCTTGTCCAGTCACGTCCACCCCTCCCCCGAAGCGCCGGTCGAGCCCGGCTCCTTCTTCTCCCAACCCCGCGCGGTGTGGGCCGTCGCCTTCGCCTGCGTCATCGCCTTCATGGGCATCGGCCTGGTCGACCCGATCCTGAAGGACATCGCCGTCCAGCTGAACGCAACTCCGAGCCAGGTCTCGTTGATGTTCACCAGCTACATGGCGATCATGGGCGTCGCGATGCTGGTGACCGGCGTCGTCTCCAGCCGGATCGGCCCCAAGCGCACGCTGCTCTCGGGGCTGGTGCTGATCATCGTGTTCGCCGCGCTGGCTGGCTCGTCGAGCAGTGTGGGCGCCGTCGTCGGCTTCCGGGCCGGCTGGGGCCTGGGCAACGCCCTGTTCGTCGCCACGGCGCTCGCCACGATCGTGATGTCGGCGACCGGCGGCACGGCCCAGGCGATCATCCTGTTCGAGGCCGCGCTCGGGATCGGGATCGCGTCCGGCCCGCTGGTCGGCGGGCTGCTCGGCGAGCAGTCGTGGCGTGCGCCGTTCTTCGGCGTCTCCACCCTGATGACGATCGCGCTGGTTGCCACGGCGTTCTTCCTGCCGTCGACTCCGCCGACCGGTCGTCGTACCTCGCTCGCGGACCCGTTCCGGGCGCTGCGACACCGGCCCCTGCTGCTGACCGGGCTGACCGCGGTGTTCTACAACATCGGCTTCTTCACGATCCTGGCCGCGGGTCCGTTCGCCCTGCCGGACGCCGGGATCATCCAGATCGGCTGGATCTACTTCGGGTGGGGCGTGATGGTCGCCGTCGTCTCCGTCTTCGTCGCGCCGCGCGTCCAGCGGGCCGTGGGCACCATCCCGGCCGTGATCGGCACGCTCGTCCTGTTCATGCTCGACCTGCTGGTGATGGCGGTGTACGCCGACCACCAGGCCGTCGTCATTGTCGGCATCGTGCTGTCCGGCGCCTTCATCGGCAACAACAACACCCTGATCACCGAGGCGGTGATGGGGGTCGCGCCGGTCGAGCGGCCGGTGGCCTCCGCGGCGTACTCCTTCGTGCGCTTCTGCGGCGGTGCGATCGGACCCTACGTCGCCCTGAAGCTGTTCGGGCTGCCTCCGCACGTGCACGTGCACGCGCCGTTCGTGTTCGGCGCGGTGATGGTCGCGGTCGGCGTCGCGGTGATCGCGTCGGGTGCCGGCATCCTCACCCGCGCGCTCGACGGCTCGCACGACACGCCGTCCGAGGAGGCCGAGGCGATCCTGGTCGGTGACCTGGACTGACAGTCCGGCACGGAGGCGCCGGGTGGGCAGAGCAGGAGTGCCCGCCCATCCGGCGATGGTGCAGCTCAGCTGATGGACTCCAGGAAGGCCAGCGCTTCGGTGTTGATCGCGGCCTGGTCAGCGATCTCGAGGCACGGGTAGACGTGGAACTCGAACCACGTCGTGAAGGGTGCGGTGTCCTTGGTGATCTCGGCGGCGTCATCCGTCTCGATCACGGCGAAGCCGCCGTTGCCGTCCACGCGGCCGAGGAACGCGTGAAAGTGCTCCGGATGGGAGGGCGACCACTTGCTGAAGACCGTGAGCGACCGTTTGGCCGTCTCCTCGGTGAGGGTGGGAAGCGCCTCCCAGGTGACGACGTACTTCATGAACGGCTCCTTTCCGGTGTGATGGGAACCAAATGACGCTAGACCTCCCGGCAGCGGACCGCATGACGCGTTCCGGCCAGGCGGCGTGGCGTCCCTCGGCGTCCACGTCGCGTCGTAACGTGCCTCTCGTGCCCTGCGACTACTGCGGAGTGGAGTTCGACCCGATCGCCACGCGGTGGCTGTGTCCCCACTGCCACATGAAGGCGAACTGCTGCGACGGCGCCCCGCTCGAGATCTGCGGGGTCACCCAGGTGCCGGCGGAGCGGGACTCAGAGGTTGCCTCGTAGCTCCTGCTCGCGCTCGATCGACTCGAACAGGGCCTTGAAGTTGCCTTTGCCGAAGCCGAGCGAGCCGTGCCGCTCGATGAACTCGTAGAAGACCGTCGGGCGGTCGCCGATCGGCTTGGTGAAGATCTGCAGCAGATAGCCGTCCTCGTCGCGGTCGACCAGGATCCGGCGCTGCTTCAGCTCCTCGATCGGCACCCGCACCTCGCCGATCCGAGCACGCAGCTCGGGGTCGTCGTAGTAGGTGTCGGGCGTGTCGAGGAACTGCACGCCGTTGTCGCGGAGGAGGTCGACCGTGCGCAGGATGTCGCCGGTGGCCAGCGCGATGTGCTGGCAGCCGGCACCGTCGTAGAACTCGAGGTACGCGTCGATCTGCGACTTCTTCTTGGCGATCGCGGGCTCGTTCAGCGGGAACTTCACCCGGTGGTTTCCGCTCGCGACGACCTTCGACATCAGCGCGGAGTAGTCGGTGGCGATGTCGTCGCCGATGAACTCGGCCATGTTCACGAAGCCCATGACCTTGTTGTAGAAGG
>JAICSK010000145.1 GCA_025936915.1 Nocardioides sp. | reverse complement strand
TTCGGCGCGACGCTGGCGGAGCGGGTCTCGCCGCGCACCGGGACCCGGCGTCGCTTCGGCGAGATCGTGGCCGGCCTCGGCTCGCCGGACGAGGATCTCCCCTCTCTCTGACCGACAGCGCCGGACGGGGGATGCCAGAAGGGCTCCCGGTCGGGAGCCCTTCATCGGGTGGCAGATCCAGGATTCGAACCTGGGTAGGCATACGCCGACGGATTTACAGTCCGCTCCCATTGGCCGCTCGGGCAATCTGCCGTGCCTGCCGTCCACCGGTTGGCGGTGTGCCGGGGCGGTCGGAAGAATAGCAAGGCAGTGCGGGAGACCCGAATTCACCAGGAGGGCAGCAGATGGCCGACAGCTCGTTCGACATCGTGAGCAAGATCGACCGGCAGGAGGTCGACAACGCGCTCGGCCAGACGGCCCGCGAGATCGCGACGCGGTTCGACTTCAAGGGCACCGGGGCCACCATCGCCTGGCAGGGCGAGCACGCGATCGAGATCAGTGCCTCCGCCGACGACCGGGCGAGCGCCGTCCTCGACGTGTTCCAGCAGAAGCTGATCAAACGCAACCAGAGCCTGAAGATCCTCGACGCCTCGGAGCCCCGCCAGTCGGGCCAGACCTCGAAGATCTCGATCGCGTTGAAGGAGGGGATCACCTCCGAGGACGCCAGGAAGATCGCCAAGCTGATCCGCGACGAGGGCCCGAAGGGCGTCAAGGCCCAGATCCAGGGCGACGAGCTGCGGGTCTCGAGCAAGAAGCGCGACGACCTCCAGGCCGTGATCGCGCTGGTCAAGCAGCAGGACTACGACTTCGCCGTGCAGTTCACCAACTACCGCTGAGTCGAGCGGGTCGCCGTCGAACTCCCCGCCTGAGCGAGAACTGGGACGGGTGGTGCCGCGGACGCGCCCGGTCCGCCGCACCACCCTTTCCCGACCCGGCCCCCTCGAGGAGGTGGGAGACCCGGTCTCAGCCGGCCAGCTCGGCCCGTACCAGGGGCGTCATCGCAGGCACGGTGGCCGCGCCGGACGACGGAGTGAGCCAGACGCGTTCGCCCTCGGCGAGGCCGAGGGAGCGGGCATGTGCCCGTGTGGTGACGACAGAGACCTCCCGGCCGTCCTCGGTGCCGGCGACGAGGCGCACCTCGAACCCGACCCGGGTGAGCCGCAGGACGTCGGCCGGGCTGCTGCCGGCGAGGTCCGGCGACCGCGAGATCTCGATGTCGTGGGGCCGCAACCGCACGTCGCCGAGCCGGGTCACCTCGCCGAGGAAGCCCATCACGAAGTCGTTGGCCGGCCGGTCGTAGAGCGAGTCGGGGGTGCCGACCTGCTCGATGCGCCCGTCGTTGATGACCACGATCTCGTCGGCGACCTCCATCGCCTCCTCCTGGTCGTGGGTCACGAACACCGTCGTCACCGGGACCTCGTCGTGCAGGCGCCGGAGCCACTCGCGCAGCTCCTTGCGGACCTTGGCGTCCAGCGCACCGAACGGCTCGTCGAGCAGCAGCACCTTCGGTTGTACGGCGAGGGCTCGGGCGAGCGCCATCCGCTGGCGTTGGCCACCCGACAGCTGTGACGGCAGCCGGTCGGCGAACTGGGAGAGGTGCACGAGCCGGAGCAGCTCGTCGACCCGGGCTCGCACCTCGTCCTTCGGCCGCTTGCGGATCTCGAGGCCGAACGCGACGTTCTTGGCCACCGACATGTGCTTGAACACCGCGTAGTGCTGGAAGACGAAGCCGACGTTGCGCTTCTGCGGCGACATCCGGGTGGCGTCGACGCCCTCGATGCTCACGGTGCCGGTGTCCGCCTTCTCCAGTCCGGCGATGATCCGCAACAGCGTGGACTTGCCGCCGCCGGATGGCCCGAGCAGGGCGGTCAGCTGACCGGTCGGCAGCGACACGTTGACGTCCTCGAGCGCGACGAAGTCGCCGAACCGCTTGTTGACGTCTGAGATCTCGATACTCATGAGGAGGACTCCTGGGGGCGCAGCAAGGAGACGACGAGGAGGCACAGCACGCTGATCAGCACCAGCAGGAACGAGACGGCGTACGCCTCGCCCTGGGCGAAGTTGTTGTACTTCTGCTCGACCACGAGCGGTGCGGTCTGCGTCTGACCGGTCAGGTTTCCCGAGACGATCTTGAGGGCGCCGAACTCGCCGAGACAGCGAGCCAGCGAGAGCACCACGCCGTACACGACGGCCCACTTGACCGCCGGCAACGTGATCCGCCGGAACACCTGGACGGCGTTGGCGCCGAGGCTGCGAGCGGCCTGTTCCTGGTCGTCGCCGATCTCCTCGAGCACCGGCACGACCTCGCGTACGACGAGGGGCAGGGCCACGAAGCAGGTCGCCATCACCATGCCGGGGCTGTTGAAGATGACCACGAACCCGTGGGCCTCCAGCGTCGGGCCGAACCAGCCGTAGCGACCGCTGTAGACCAGCATCAGGGCGAGGCCGATCACGACCGGCGACATCGACATCGGCACGTCGATGAACGCCGAGAGGACCCGCTTGCCGGGGAATTCGTAGCGCACCAGCAGCAGGGCCATCCCGACGCCGAACACGGTGTTGATGACCACGGCCCACACGGAGATCTCGAGCGTGACGAGCAGCGCGTGGGTCACGTCCGGGTCGGCGAAGGCCTGGCTGAAGTTCGACCAGCCGTCGGCGAAGGCGCGCTGCGCGAGGGTGATCACCGGCCAGCCGACGAGGAAGAAGACGTAGGCCAGCGCGATCAGGCGCACCGCCCACCGGGCCGGCAGAGGGAGCTCAACCACGGCGGGCCACCCGTCGCTGGAGCACGTCGAGCGCCACGATCACCGTGAGCGCGACGGCGAGCATGATCGTGGCCAGGGCGGCCGCGGACGTGCGGTCGCCGCCCTCGATGAAGCCGAGCACCCGGACCGAGACCACCTCCGTGTGGTACGGCAGCGAACCGCTGATCAGCACCAGCGAGCCGTACTCCGAGATCGCGCGGGCGAACGACAGCGCGGCACCGGCGGCGATCGCCGGCACGATCGCCGGAAGCACGATCCGACGGAGCACCGTGAGTCGCCGGGCTCCGAGCGAGGCGGCGGCCTCCTCGACGTCCGCGTCGAGCTCGGCGAGGACCGGCTGCACCGTGCGCACGATGAACGGCAGCGTGACGAAGGCGAGGGCGAGCGTCACCGACGTGCGGGTGTTGGAGACGTTGATCCCCAGCGGGCTCTGCGGACCGTAGAGGCCGAGCAGCACGAGCCCCGCCACGATCGTCGGCATCGCGAACGGGATGTCGATCACCAGGTCGAGCAGGCGCTTGCCCGCGAACCGGTCGCGGACCAGCACCCAGGCGATCGTCGTGCCCATCACCACGTTGATCCCGGTGACGAGGAGCGACTGTCCGACGGTCAGCTTGATCGCTGCCCAGGACTGCGGGTTCGTGAGCGCGTCGAGGTACCCGTGCCACCCCTCGCCACCGGCCGTCGCCACGATGGCGGCCAACGGGATCAGGACGAGCAGGCTGAACCACACCATGCCGATGCCGAGCCCGAGACTCGACCCGGCGGTGAGGGTCCACCGGACACCCGGACGGCCGCGCCCGACCGCCCGGGTGTCCTGACCGAGGACGGCAGCTGTCATCGGGTCAGCTGCCGATGTTGAGACCGGAGATGATCTTGGTGATGATCCCGGTCTTGTCGTCGAAGAACTCCGAGTTGGCCTTGTCCCAGCCCCCGAAGTCCTTGCCGATCGTGTACTGGTGTGCCACCGGGGGGAACGGGTTGCTCGGGTCGTTGGCCCCCGGCACGTCCGTCTTGACGCCGCTGATCACGGGACGGAAGCCGGCCTTGGCGTACAGCGTCTGGCCCGCCACGCTGTGCTGGAAGTCCAGGAAGTCCTGGGCCGCCGGCGAGGCGTCGGTGGTGACCGCCGCGGGGTTCTCGATCAGCAAGGTGTCGTCGGGGACGACGTAGTCGACGTCGTCGCCGGCGGCCCTGGCCTCGATCGAGTCGTTCTCGTAGGCGAGCAGGACGTCACCGTTGCCGGCGAGGAACGACGCCAGCGCGTCACTCCCGCTGCCGGGGAGAGCCACCGTGTTGTGCAGGAGCCTGGTGACGAAGTCCTTGGCCTTGGCGTCGTTGCCGCCCGGGGCGTCCGCGGCGTGAGCCCACGCGGCCAGGATGTTCCACTTCGCGGAGCCGGAGGAGGCCGGGTTGGGGGTGATCACCTTGACCCCGGGCTTGACGAGGTCGTCCCAGCTGCTGATGCCGAGAGGGTTGCCCTTGCGCACCAGGAAGACGACCTCGGAGTCGGTGAGGATGCCATGGGTCGAGTTCTGGTCCCAGCTCTTGCTCACGATGCCGGCGTCCACCAGGGACTGCACGTCCGGCGTCAGGGACAGGTGGACCTCGTCGGCATGCAGGCCACCGGCGACGGCACGGGCCTGGTCGCCGGAGGCGCCGTACGACGTGGTGAACGAGACGCCTTTGCCCGCAGAGGTCTTCTGGAAGGCGGAGATGACGGGCTCGTTGGCGGTCTTGAGCACCGAGAAGCCCACGATGCTGATCGAGTTCTTGTCGCCGGAGGATCCGCTGGATGCCGCGCAGCCGGACAGGACGGCCGGCACGGCGAGGGCCGCGGCGGTCAGCGCGAGGAGCCTGGTCCGAGTCATGGTTGATGTCTCTCTTCGTTCTCGGGTTGTCAACGTAAGTCACGTTGTTTAATGGACTTTAACAGCACGACACCGTCGTGTGCGAACCGGGGCTCGCTCCGCGTGTCGCCGGACCGCCCGGTGACGGGTCAGCCGTCCGCGTCCGGGGTGGCCGGACTCACGGTCCGAAACGGTGGGATCGGTCGGTTTCACCGGAGCGCAGGACTATCGTGGGGGAGTTGCGCCGAGCACCGCACGAGGTGACCCGACACGCCGTCCTGGCAGAAGGACGTGCACGTAGGTTGTCCAAGCAGGTCAAGCGGCTCGACCGCGTGATCATCCGGTTCGCAGGCGACTCTGGCGACGGCATGCAGCTCACCGGGGATCGGTTCACCCAGGAGTCAGCGGCGTTCGGCAACGACCTCTCGACGTTGCCCAACTTCCCGGCCGAGATCCGCGCGCCGCAGGGCACGCTCCCCGGTGTCTCGTCGTTCCAGGTGCACTTCGCCGACCACGACATCCTGACGCCCGGCGACGCCCCCGACGTCCTCGTCGCGATGAACCCGGCGGCGCTGCGAGCCAACCTCGGCGACCTGCCCAAGGGCGCGGCCGTCGTCGTCGACACCCACGACTTCACCGCTCGCAACCTCACCAAGGCCGGGTACGACGGCAACCCGCTCGAGGACGGCAGCCTCGCGGAGTACGCCGTGCACGCTCTCGACCTGACCGGGATGACCGTCGAGGCGGTCAAGGAGTTCGGGCTGACCCGCAAGGACGCCGCACGGGCGAAGAACATGTTCGCCCTCGGCCTGCTCTCGTGGCTCTACGGGCGGCCGACCGAGTCGACGATCGCGTTCCTGCAGAAGCGGTTCGCGAAGGTGCCCGACATCCGCGACGCGAACATCACGGCGTACCGCGCCGGCTGGAACTTCGGCGAGACCACCGAGACCTTCGTGGTCTCCTACGAGATCAAGCCGGCACCGATGCCGCTGGGCACCTACCGCAACATCACCGGCAACCTCGCGCTCTCCTACGGCCTGATCGCCGGCAGCGTCCAATCGGGGCTGAAGCTGTTCCTGGGCTCCTACCCGATCACCCCGGCCTCCGACATCCTGCACGAGCTCAGCAAGCACAAGGCGTTCGGCGTCACGACGTTCCAGGCCGAGGACGAGATCGCCGGCATCGGCGCGGCGATCGGCGCGGCGTTCTCGGGCAGCCTCGGGGTGACCACGACGTCCGGACCCGGCATCGCGTTGAAGTCGGAGTCGATCGGCCTCGCGGTGATGACCGAGCTGCCGCTGCTGGTCGTCGACGTGCAACGCGGCGGTCCCTCGACCGGACTGCCGACCAAGACCGAGCAGGCCGACCTGCTCCAGGCGATGTTCGGTCGCAACGGCGAGGCGCCCGTGCCGATCGTCGCGCCTCGCTCCCCCGGCGACTGCTTCGACACCGCCCTCGAGGCCGTGCGGATCGCCGTCACCTACCGCACGCCGGTGATGCTGCTGTCCGACGGCTACCTCGCCAACGGCTCCGAGCCGTGGCGGATCCCCGAGCTCGCCGAGCTGCCGGAGATCGACCCGGCGTTCGCGAGCCAGCCGAATCATCAGACCACTCACGGTGAGGGCGACTCGGACATGACGGCCGAGTTCTGGCCCTACCTCCGCGACGAGCACACCCTGGCCCGGCCGTGGGCGATCCCGGGTACGCCGGGCCTCGAGCACCGCATCGGCGGTCTCGAGAAGGGCGACGGCCACGGCAACATCAGCTACGACCCGGCCAACCACGACTTCATGGTGCGCACCCGCGCGGCGAAGGTGGAGCGGATCGCCGAGTCGCTGCCGCCGCTGGAGGTCGACGACCCCGGTGCCGCCGTCGGGGCCGGGGCGAAGGTGCTGGTGCTCGGCTGGGGCTCGACGTACGGTCCGATCGGCGCCGGCGTACGCCGGGTGCGCAACGCCGGCTACCACGTGGCGCAGGTGCATCTCCGCCACCTCAACCCGTTCCCGCGTGACCTCGGCGATGTCCTGAAGCGCTACGACAAGGTCCTGATCCCCGAGATGAACCTCGGCCAGCTGGCGATGCTGGTCCGGGCTCGCTACCTGGTGGACGCGGTCGGGTACAACCACGTGCGTGGACTCCCGCTGAAGGCCGCCGAGCTCGCCGAGGCGATCGGCAACCTGGTCGCCGAGGCCGAGGGCATCGAGGTCGACCTCAACGCCTTGATCCATGCCACGACCGGAGGAGACGACCGATGACCCAGTCGACCCCCGCACACCTGGGCCTGCCCGTGGTCCGCAGCGGTATCGAGCTGGTGCCGACCCTCGAGGAGGGCACGCCGGCCCTCTCCGGCAAGGACTTCACCAGCGACCAGGAGGTCCGCTGGTGTCCGGGCTGCGGTGACTACGCCGTCCTGAAGGCCGTGCAGGGTTTCCTGCCCGACCTCGGCCTGCGTCGCGAGAACATCGTGTTCGTCTCGGGGATCGGCTGCTCGTCGCGCTTCCCCTACTACCTCGAGACCTACGGCATGCACTCGATCCACGGCCGCGCGCCGTCGATCGCGACCGGCATCGCCACCTCGCGCGAGGACCTCTCGGTCTGGGTCGTCACCGGCGACGGCGACGCGCTCTCGATCGGGGGCAACCACCTGATCCACGCGCTGCGCCGCAACGTGAACATGACGATCCTGTTGTTCAACAACCGGATCTACGGACTGACCAAGGGGCAGTACTCGCCGACCTCCGAAGAGGGCAAAGTGACCAAGTCCACGCCGATGGGTTCGCTGGACCACCCGTTCAACCCGGTGTCCCTGGCACTCGGCGCGGAGGCCACCTTCGTCGCCCGGACGATCGACTCCGACCGCAAGCACCTCACCGCGGTCCTCTCGGCGGCGGCCGAGCACCGCGGCACGTCGTTCGTGGAGATCTACCAGAACTGCCCGATCTTCAACGACGGCGCGTTCGATGCGGTCAAGTCGCCGACGACGCGCGACGAGGCCATCATCCCGCTGGTGCACGGCGAGCCGATCCGCTTCGGGGCCGATGGCTCACGCGGCCTGATCCGAGACACCGCGACCGGCGGCGTGAAGATCGTCGAGGTGGGTGACGCTCCCGACCAGGTCTCCGCCGACGACCTTCTCGTCCACGACGCGCACTCCCCCGACGCCACCACGGCCTTCGCGATCTCGCGGCTGACCGACGCCGGCCGCCTGCACCAGGCGCCGATCGGCATCTTCCGCCAGGTCTCGCGACCGACGTACGACGACCTGGCCCGCGACCAGATCACGCAGGCGGCGGCCGCTGTCAACGGGTCGCCGTCAGAACGCCTCGCCACGCTGATCGGCGGTGGCGACACCTGGACCGTGGCGTGACCGGTCTCCCGCCTGGGCATGAGTGAGTCGCGTCGCGGCTTCCTGCTGGGTGTCGCGGCGTACGCGATGTGGGGGCTGTTTCCCCTCTACTGGCCGCTGCTCGAGCCGGCCGGAGCGGTCGAGATCCTCGCCCACCGCGTCGTGTGGTCGCTAGTGACGATGAGCCTGCTGGTCCTGGTGATCGGCCGCACGACGGCGCTTCGCCGCGTGGTCGCCGTGCCGCGGGTGGCTCGTCTCCTGACGCTGGCCGCCGTCCTGATCACGGTCAACTGGGCGGTCTACATCTGGGGCGTCAACAACGGGCACGTGGTCGAGACCGCCCTCGGGTACTTCGTCAACCCTCTCGTCACCGTGCTGATGGGCGTGTTCGTCCTGGGCGAGCGGCTGCGCCGGTGGCAGTGGATCGCGATGGCCGTGGCCGGGCTCGCGGTCGTCGTCCTCACCCTCGGCTACGGCCGTCTGCCCTGGGTGGCGCTGGTGCTGGCGTTCTCGTTCGGCACCTACGGGCTGTGCAAGAAGCAGGCGGGCGCGCCGGCCATCGAGAGTGTGACGTTCGAGACGATGCTGATCGGACCGATCGCGCTCGGCTACCTGGTGTGGCTCGGCGCGACAGGTTCCTCCGCCTTCGCAGCCCACGGTCCCTGGCACGCGATGCTGTTCGCGACCACGGGGATCGTCACGGCCATCCCTCTGATCTGCTTCGGTGGCGCCGCCATCCGCGTTCCGATGGTGACGCTCGGGCTGATGCAGTACCTCACGCCGACCCTGCAGTTCCTGCTCGGCATCTGGTACTTCCACGAGGACATGCCGGCCGTCCGATGGGTCGGGTTCGTGCTCGTGTGGATCGCGCTGGGGATCTTCACCGCCGACTCCCTGCGCCAACGGCGGCGTAGCGTCCGACCGAGCGACGAGGTGGTGGGCGTGTGACCGTCGACCTCTTCGCCGCGATCTCGGTCAGCGACATCGCGTCGGGCCGCGCCTGGTACGAGCGGTTCTTCGGGTCCGAGCCTGCCTTCCTGCCCCACGACCTCGAGGCCGTCTGGGAGGTCGGCGAGCACCGCTACGTCTACATCGAGCAGCGGCCCGAGCATGCCGGGCATTGCCGGTGCACGTTGTTCGTCGACGACCTCGACGGCTGGGTCGGGCCGATCGTCTCGCGCGGGATCGAACCGGTGGTGCGCGAGACCTACGACAACGGCGTCCGGCACATCACGTTCCGCGACCCCGACGGGAACGAGATCTCCTTCGGCGGCCCGCCGCTCGAGTCACAGCGGTGAGCCAGGCACCGTTCGGCGTACCAACACCGGGCCTCACTCACCGCCCGGCCTCAGGAGCTGTCCCGGGGCGGTGAGCCAGGCACCGTTCGGCGTACCAACACCGGGCCTCACTCACCGCCCGGCCTCAGGAGCTGTCCCGGGGCGGTGAGCCAGGCACCGTTCGGCGTACCAACA
>JAICSK010000207.1 GCA_025936915.1 Nocardioides sp. | reverse complement strand
GGCGGCGGTCGCCAGCGGCTCGTCGTACGGCGAGAAGGGCCGGAGGCGGGTGATGGTGGCCTGAGGCCGAGCCACTCCCAGAGCCCGGCGGGGCCCGGGATTCAGGCGTGTCACCGACCGGCTGCGAGCGACACGCCGTACCGACACGCCGACAGATTTCCGGAAGGGGTCGGTGACACGCATCCCCGGCCACCACCCGGGGGCGGGGCCTCAGGCGAGGTCGACCGCCCGCAGGGTGGTGGCGTCGATGGCCTGCTCGATCTCCGCGAGCGCCTCCGCCGGGATGGCCGAGTCGACCGACAGCGCGACCAGGGCGTGACCACCCTTGCTGTCACGCGAGACCTGCATCCCGGCGATGTTGACGTTGGCCTCGCCCAGGATCCGGCCGACGGTGCCGACCATGCCGGGCCGGTCGGCGTAGGTGAAGAACGCCAGGTGGTCGGTGGGTTCGAGGTCGACCGGGAAGTCGTTGACGCACACCAGTCGTTCGCGCTGCGCGAGGCCGATCAGGGTGCCACCGACCGAGACCTGCGATCCGTCGGCGAGCGTGCCGCGGATCGTGATCAGGTTGCGGTGGTCGGGGCTCTCGGCCTCTGCGACGAGGCGTACGGCGGTGCCGCGCTCGGCCGCCAGCAGCGGGGCGTTGACGTAGGTCACCGGGTCCTCCACCACGTCGGTGAAGACGCCTTTGAGCGCGGCCAGCTCGAGCACCTTGACGTCGTACTCCGTGATCTCGCCGCGGACCTCGACGTCGATCTGCTGAGCGACCTCGCCGGCCAGCGCGGTGAAGATGCGGCCGAGCTTCTCGGTGAGCGGGATGCCGGGCCGGACGTCTTCGGCGATGACCCCGCCCTGCACGTTGACGGCGTCGGGGACCAGCTCACCGCTCAGCGCGAGCCGCACCGACCGGGCGACCGCGATCCCGGCCTTCTCCTGGGCTTCGTCGGTCGACGCGCCGAGATGGGGTGTCGCGACGACGTTCTCGAGCTCGAAGAGCGGGCTGTCGGTGCACGGCTCCTTGGCGTACACGTCGACGCCTGCGGCCGCGATCCGGCCCTCCTTGAGGGCCGAGAACAGCGCCGTCTCATCGACGATCCCGCCCCGAGCGGCGTTGACCAGCACGGCGTTCGGCTTGGCCTTGGCCAGCTCGTCGGCGCCGATCAGCCCGATCGTCTCCGGGGTCTTCGGCAGGTGGACGCTGATGAAGTCGGACTCGGCGAGCAGGGTGTCGAGGTCGACCAGCCGGACGCCCATCTGTGCGGCGCGGCCGGCCTGCACGTAGGGGTCGTAGGCGATCAGGTTCATCCCGAACGCCGCGAGCCGCTGGGCGACCAGCACCCCGATGCGACCGAGGCCGACGATCCCGACGGTCTTCTCGAACAGCTCGATGCCGGTGAACTTCGACCGCTTCCACTCGCCGTTGCGCAACGAGGCGTGCGCGGGGCTGACGTGGCGCGCGGCGGCGAGCAGCAGGGCGATGGCGAGCTCGGCGGCGCTGACGATGTTGGAGGTGGGTGCGTTGACCACCATCACGCCGCTCTGAGTGGCCGCCCGGACGTCGACGTTGTCGAGCCCGACCCCGGCTCGCGCGACGACCTTCAACCGAGCCGCGGCGGCCAGGGCCTCGGCGTCGACCTTGGTGGCGGAGCGGACGAGGATCGCGTCGACGTCGGTGATCGCGGACAGCAGCTCGGCACGGTCGGCGCCGTTGCAGTACCGGATCTCGAAATCGGGGCCGAGGGCCTCCACGGTGGCGGGGCTGAGCTCCTCGGCGATGAGTACGACGGGCCGGCGGGGTGGGGGTGTCACAGCAGCGTGTCCTCGGGGTGTGGACGGAGAGGGAGCGCACGACGCTGTGCGGCCCCGACTCTACCCGACCGGGAGCATCGTCCCGAGGTCGTCCGGATAGAGATGCGGCACGTCGTCGTGCCAGCCACCCTCGGCCAGGGGGATGTCCCGTCCGGCCGGCCGACGTCAGCAGTACGCCGTGGTCCCGCCGCCGGCGTACCGGCACGTGTCGACGACGGTGCCGGAAGCGTTCTTGAGGACCGCCTTGTCGCCGTCGTTGTTCCAGTTCGGCGAGGTCGCACCCCAGTAGCGCTTGGTCGCGGTGTTGGTGCCGGAGCCGCTGTAGAGCGTGATCGTGCCGCCGGAGGGCACCGACGTCCTCGGGAAGACGTAACGCTGGTTGTCACTGCTGGGAGCCGAGATGATCTTCCAGCCCTTCATCTGGATCGACGACGCGGAGACGTTCTTGACCACGATGTACTCCGTGTTCAGGTTGGTCCCCGTCTGGGCGTAGTGGATCTTGGTGATCTTGATGCTGCCGCTGCGGGCGAGCGCGGGGCTCGTCGGTGCGAGGGACACGACGACGCCGACCAGGGCGGCGACGATCGCGAGGCGCTGCTTCGACACGGGGCTTCTCCTTCAGGCGACGGGTGTCTCGAAGTAGCGGCGCAGAGTGCGTCGCCACGGGTTGTCGGGAACGTCGAGACCGAGCGAGGCGACCCCGACGCAGTACTTGCTGATGTCCAGGGGCCGCTCCCCGAGAGCACGCAGGATGCGGTCGACCGGCCCCGGACCGCGCCCCTCGACCTTGCTCTCGAGCAGGACGAGCCCGGGCCGCAACGAGGTGCGTGCGTCACCCCAGCCGCAGCACAGGTCGGTGTCGACGGTCAGCCTGGAGCGACCCGCCGGCGACGCCAGGGTCGTGCGACGGTTGCTGGTCGTGACGACCGGGTGCATCGGGCCGGCCGGCAGGTGGGCATGACCGCGGACGACGTTCGTGACGAACGCACGTCCGGCGGGTCCGAGCTCGGCATGGCCCGCCGTCGGGTGCGAGGTGCGCTCCTTGACCGTGATCCCCCGCAAGCCCTTCCGCTTCACCTCCAGCATGCAGAGGTCGGAGTCGTCGTACCGACGGACGCGGACCTTGAACCGACGACGACGACGCTGGAGGTGCGCGCGATAGGTGTGCAGGTCGGCGGTGTCGAAGTACGTCGAGGTGTAACCGAACTGACGGGTGCCGTCGATCTCGAGGACGCACCAGTCGTCGTCCAGCTCCACGACGAGGCGCTCGAACGTCGACACCGGTACGACGTACTTCCGGTCGACCCGGGTCAACAGCGCGACGGCCGACTCCAGGGTCGGCAGGTCGATCGCGGGCAGCGGCCCGATCACGCCCTCGACCCGCGACGCGGTCTCGGTCGGGGGCGCCAGCGCCGAAAGCGGCTCCCGCTCGGGCCGGGGCTCGGCACTCACGGGAGGACCTCGTGCAGATCTCGCTCCGGGGCCCGCCGCCACGGTCGCGAGCCCGGGACGCGGGTGATCGGGACGTAGCGGACGTCGACCACGGTGGTCTCGCGCACGTAGTCGGTCTCCTTGACGAACAGGCGCTTGACCTTGCCGCCGAGCCGCGACTCGAGGTCGCGGCGCAGCTGCCCCTCGTCGGGATAGACGGTGTCGAGGGTGACGACCTGGCGGCGTGCCTTCACGCCGACGAACCCGTTGTCGAGCACCAGCATCACCATGACGATGCCGACGTCGAGGATCCTGGCGAGCGGGGCGTTGCGGAACACCATCCCGTTGATAAGGCCCAGGACCAGCGCGACGAAGTAGTAGGCGCTCTCCTCCGGCGAGATCGGCTCCGACCGGAGGCGGATGATCGAGAGGATCGCGAACAACCCGAACCCGAACGCGACGCCGATCCTCATCTCGTTCACGATCAGAACGGCGACGGAGAACAGGCTGACGTTGAGCGCGACGTAGGCGACGACCAGGTCCGCGCGGCGGTAGCGGCGGTAGAACACCGCGAACGCGATGACGCCGATGCACGCCAGGTCGAGCATCAGGGCGTGGCCGACGTGCTGGGTCAGGGGGGTCATCAGGACGACCATGGAGGGCTCCTCGGGTACGGCTGCTTGCGTGCGGTCGCGGCGTACCCCCGGCGGCCATGCGGCTGTTCTTCGCGCGAACCGCGTCCAGGGTCGCGCGTCGTGCACCAGATGTTCACGAAACACAGATTCCAGTCAGGTTCGGTGCGGTTCAAGCGATTTGGGGTTATCTTGGGGTTATAGTCGCGAGGAGAGCCCATGTCACCCAAGATCAACGTGTATCTGCCCGACGACCTGGCTCAGGAGGTCAAGGCCTCCGGCATCCCGGTGTCGGCGGTGTGCCAGCAGGCTCTGGCCGACGCCGTGGCCCAGAGTCAGACCGGGCATCCCGCTCCGGCGGGCAGCGCCGCCGGCGACGACCTGGCGCGCAGCTTCACCAGACGCGCGTACGGCGTCCTCGCCGACGCCGAGCGGTCGGCCGAGGCAGCGGGGCGCGCGCCGACCACGGTCGACCTGGTCGCCGCCATCGTGGCGTCCGACGGCCTTGCGGTCACGGTGCTGTCCGCGGCGGACATCGATCCCGAGGACGTCGTTGCGGAGCTGCGCGGCCGGGCATCGTCCGACGCACACGCCGATGCCCTCGACGCCGTCGCGCAGCGCGCGGTCGGGCAGGCCCAGGGCCTCGGCCACTCCTATGTCGGCACCGAGCACCTGCTGCTCGCCATCACGTCGGGGGCTCGCACCGAGCTCGGCGCCAAGACGTTGCGCGACATGGGACTGACCCACGAGCGCGCACGTCAGGGCGTGGTGACCGCGCTGTCGGCGTACGAGTATGCCCGCGAGACGCTCACCTTCAGCGGCATCTCCGCTCCGATCCGCGCGGCCCTGGAGGACATCCGGTCACGGCTCGTGCGCCTGGAGGAACGGGCCGTCAGCCGATCCTGATCAGCAGCTCGCCGTGCGGGACCGAGATCCAGCCGTCGGGATGGTCCGCCCAGGTCAGCCACGCCTGGGCGAGCTCGGCCAGGTCGTCACGGCTCGTCCGGCCCTCGCCCACGAGCTGCGCCGCGAGTGCGGACCCGGTCATCCGGTCGGCCCACAGACCTCCCCACCATGCTCGGGTCTCGGCGGTCGCGAAGCACCACGTGCTCGACGTGGCGGTCAGGTCCTCGAGCCCGGCGGC
>JAICSK010000106.1 GCA_025936915.1 Nocardioides sp. | reverse complement strand
CTGGGGGCGACGTTGGTCGACGACCTCCGCAAGGGCGAACGCGGCTGGGCCGTGCTGGCCGACCCGGAGGGCAACGAGTTCTGCGTGCTGACGCCCTACCGACCGTCGACCGAGACCACGACCGAGACCACGACCGAGTGACCGCACCCGCGACGATCCTGGTCGCCCGGCACGCCGACGCGGAGTACGAAACTCACCACTGGGCCGACGAGGGCGGGTCACTGACCAGCACGGGTCGCGAGCAGGCCCGGGCGCTGGGCCGTCGCCTGGCCGAGCGGGCGATCGCGCACGCGTGGACGAGCACCTACGCACGAGCGGTGCAGACCGCCGAGATCGCGGCTGCCGAGCTCGGTGTCGGTGTGACGACCAGGGAGGGACTCCGCGAGTTCTCCGTCGGGTCGCTGGCGGGCTCGCGGGCGGAGGACCCGTTCGCCGAGACCTACCAGGCGTGGCTGGACGGCGACCTCGACCGACGGCTGCCCGGAGGTGAGACCGGCGCCGAGCTCCGCCGCCGGATGCACCACGTGCTGCACGAGATCGCCGAGCGCCATCGCGGCGAGACGGTCCTCGCGGTCAGTCACGGAGGGCTGATGCGACTGACCCTGCCCCTGATCCTGACGTGTGAGCCGACCGACCCACCCGACCGGCTGGGGAACTGTGCGGTCGTGGAGCTCACCGCCGATGACCACCAGTGGATCTGCACCCGCTGGCCACCCGCGAAGTCCTGACCCCGTCAGGGACGAGCCAGGGTCAGGTCGCGGGCCTCGGCGTAGCGGGCGCGCACGGCCGCGCCGTCGCCGCGGGGCTCGCAGCGGGTCCAACCGTCGTCCCCGTCGAGCCACGTGGGGGGTTCGCCATCAGGGTCGAGGGCCCAGGCGGCCTGGCGGGCCGCGCCCAGCGCGACGTACTCCTCGGCCGGAGGGACGTCCACGGGGACGCCGAGCACGTCGGCACCGATCTCGCGCACCGCCGGCGAGGCGCCGGCACCTCCTACCAGCAGCACTCGGCGTACGGCGACCCCCTGGTCGCGGATGGCGTCGAGGCCGTCCGCGAGTCCGCACCAGAGCCCTTCGACGGCGGCTCTCGCGAGGTGGGCGGGCGTGGTCGCGGCGAGGGTGAGGCCAAGGAGTGAGCCGGTGGCGTCCGGGCGGTTCGGAGTGCGCTCGCCCTGCAGGTACGGAACCAGGACCGCGCCGTCGGCACCCGGAGGAGCGGTGAGGGCGAGGTCGCTGAGCCCAGCATGGTCGACGCCGAGCAGCCGAGCGGTCGCGTCCAGGACCTGCGCGGCGTTCAGCGTGGCGACCAGTGGGAGGAACCGCCCGGTCGCGTCCGCGAAGCCCGCGACGGAGCCCGAGGCGTCGGCGGTCGGCACGTCCGACACCGCGGTCACGACACCCGACGTCCCGATCGAGACGACGACGTCGCCCGGGCCGGCACCCAGTCCCAGGGCCGCCCCGGCGTTGTCGCCACACCCGGGCCCGAGTCTCCAGTCGGCATCGGCACCGGAAGCGACCGACTCGTCGCGTGCCGCCACCCTCGGCACCACGGCCGGGTGCCCGAGGGCCCGGGTGACGATCTCCGGCAGGTACTCGCCGGACGCGGCCGACCAGTACCCGGTTCCGCTCGCGTCGCTCCGGTCGGTCGTGAGCTCGGGGGGCCGCCCGGCCAGTCGCCAGGTCAGCCAGTCGTGGGGGAGACAGACCCGGGCTGTCCGCGCGGCCGCCTCGGGCTCGTGGTCTGCCAGCCAGCGCAGCTTGGTGACGGTGAACGACGCCACCAGGACGCTGCCGACGCGTTCTGCCCAGGCCTGCGGCCCGCCGAGCTCGTCGGTCAGCTCGCGCGCGGAGGCGGCGGATCGGGTGTCGTTCCACAGCAGGGCCGGACGGACCACCTCGCCGTCGTCGTCGAGTGCGACCATGCCGTGCTGCTGCCCGCCCACCGAGACGGCGGCGACATCGTCGAGCCCGCCGGCGGCCCCGATCGCCTCCCGGAGAGCGGTCCACCAGTGCTCGGGATGCACCTCTGTCCCGTCGGGGTGCGCCGCTCGCCCCCGTCGTACGACGTGCCCGGACGCGGCGTCGACCACCAGCACCTTGCACGACTGCGTCGAGGAGTCGACCCCGGCGACCAGCGGCACGATCAGCCCCGCACGCCGTACAGGTGCTCGAGGGCGAGCTGGTCGAGCGCCTCGAAGGCCATCCCGCGGGCAGCGGCGGCGTCGGGGTCGAAGGGCTCGTTCCGCAGGTCGGCGAGGGACTCGCCGTCGGCCAGCGTCGGGGTGGCGAGCTCGTGCACTCGCGCGTGCTGCAGCGCCTCCTGCACGGCCGGGTCGGCGCGGAAGGCCCGGCTCTTGTCGCGCAGGATCAGGTAGTTGCGCATGCAGGCGGCCGCCGACGCCCACACGCCGTCCTCGTCCTCGGTGCGCGGGGGCTTGAAGTCGAAGTGACGCGGGCCGTCGTAGCCACCCGACTCGAGGATGTCGACGGTCCAGAAGGCGCCGCGCACGTTCCCGGCGCCGAACCGCAGGTCCTGGTCGAAGCGCGGACCGGTCTGGCCGTTGAGGTCCACGTGGAACAGCTTCCCGTGCCACAGCGCCTGCGCAAGTCCGTGGGCGAAGTTGAGCCCCGCCATCTCCTCGTGGCCGACCTCGGGGTTCACGCCCACGAGCTCGGGATGCTCCAGCTCGTGGATGAAGGCGATGGCGTGACCGACGGTGGGCAGCAGGATGTCGCCACGTGGCTCGTTGGGCTTCGGCTCGATCGCGAACCGGATGTCGTAGCCCTGGTCGAGCACGTACTGGCCGAGCAGGTTGAAGGCCTCGGCGTAACGGTCGAGCGCGGTGCGGACGTCCTTGGCGGCCCCCGACTCGGCGCCTTCGCGCCCGCCCCACGCGACGAAGGTCCGGGCGCCCAGCGACGCCGCGAGGTCGAGGTTGTCGGCCGCCTTGCGGATCGCGAATCTGCGCACGTCGCGGTCGTTGTTGGTGAACCCGCCGTCGCGGAAGACCGGATGGGAGAAGAGGTTGGTGGTCACCATCGGCACCCCCAGCCCGGTCTCGTCCAGCGCGCCGCGCAGCGAGGCGACGGCCGTCTCACGCAGCTCCGGGTCGGCGTCGAAGGCGAACACGTCGTTGTCGTGGAACGAGATGCCGTAGGCACCCAGCTCGGCCAGCCTGCGCACGGCGTACGCCGGGTCCATCGGCGGCCGGATCGCACCACCGAACACGTCCACGCCCTGCCAGCCCACTGTCCACAGCCCGAAGGAGAACTTGTCCTCGAGGGCCGGCTGAGGGGCGGCGCTGGATGCAGTCATGCAGGTCTCCTCGGCTCGAATCTCGGGGCTATTCGTTTGTCGATCCAACAAACTAGGCGATCCAGGGGCTTGGCAGCCCAACATAGCCCCGTTATGTTGTGGTCCACAACATTCGGCGTGAGGGTGGTCACAAGCAGGAGTGGCCGCGCAGGGCGCGCCGGAGCAAAGAACAGGAGCGTCGATGGCGACATCGAAGTGGGCGGGCCTCGTGGCCCTCGCAGCGGCGGCCACGTTCGCGCTCTCCGCATGCGGGAGCAACAACAGCAGCAGCACCGCGACCGGCGGCTCGAGCGGCGGTACGACGTCCGGCAAGGTCGGCGTCATCCTCCCGGACGCGACGACCTCGCCGCGCTGGGAGAACAACGACCGACCGGACCTGACCAAGGCGTTCAGCGATGCCGGCATCGGGTCGGACATCCAGAACGCCGGTGGCGACACCGCGAAGTTCGGCACGATCTGTGACTCGATGATCAACGAGGGCGTCCAGGTCCTGATGATCGTCAACCTCGACCCGGAGTCGGGCGCCGCCTGCCTGAAGAAGGCCACGCAAGCCGGCATCACGAGCATCGACTACGACCGGCTCACGCCGGGCGGCGGTGCGTCGTACTACGTGTCGTTCGACAACGTCAAGGTCGGCGAGCTCATGGGTCAGGGCCTCGAGAAGTGCCTGACCGACGAGGGCAAGACGCAGGCCAACATCATCTACATCAACGGTGCCGAGACCGACAACAACGCCTCCCTGTTCAAGCAGGGCTACGCGCAGGCGCTCAAGCCCAAGCTCGACTCCGGCGACTACAAGCTGGTCGGCGACGTCTCCGGTGAGTGGGACGCCAACAAGGCGGCCAACGCCTTCGACGGTCTGTACACCAAGAACAACGGCAACATCGACGGGATCATCTCCGCCAACGACACCATGGCCGGCGGCATCATCGCCCGGCTCAAGGCCAACGGTCTGGCCGGCAAGGTCCCGATCACCGGTCAGGACGCCAGCGTCGCGGGTCTGCAGGCGATCCTCTCGGGCGACCAGTGCATGACGGTGTACAAGAACACGGCTCTCGAGGCACAGCTCGCGTCGAAGCTGGCGATCGACGTGATCAAGGGTGACAAGGCCGCGGCCGACGCCCTGGCCAGTGGCAGCGTCGAGGACCCGACCACGCACCAGCAGGTGCCGTCGGCCCTGGCCACGCCCGAGGCCATCTTCAAGAACAACATCAAGAAGCCGTTCGACGACGGGTTCGTGACGGCTGCCGACGTCTGCACCGGGCAGTACGCCAAGCTGTGCTCGCAGGCGGGCATCAGCTGATCGCGGCTAGGTGTCGGCCCGGCGGGTGCTCCGCCGGGCCGACCCTTCCGCACCCCTTTCCACGGCACCCATCCGCGTACCCGGAGGTCCTCGCATGACCGCGACCGAGACCGAACGCCCCGCGGCCGACACCGGTACCCCGGTGCTGAGCCTGCGCGGCATCGAGAAGAGCTTCGGAGCCGTGCACGTGCTCCGGGGTGTCGACCTCGACATCTACTCCGGCAAGGTCACCGCTCTCGTCGGTGACAACGGCGCCGGCAAGAGCACGTTGATCAAGGGCATCGCCGGCATCCACGGCTTCGACGCGGGGGACTACTCCTTCGAGGGCCAGCCGGTCACGGTGCACAGCCCGCGCGACGCCAATGCCCTGGGCATCGAGGTCGTCTACCAGGACCTCGCGCTGTGCGACAACCTCGACGTGGTCCACAACATGTTCCTCGGGCGCGAGATGCTCAAGGCCCGCCTCCTCGACGAGTCGACGATGGAGCAACGCGCCCGCACCACGCTGGACGGGCTCTCGGTGCGCACCCTCCAGTCCGTCCGGACACCGGTCGCCGCGCTCTCGGGTGGCCAGCGGCAGACCGTGGCCATCGCCCGGGCCGTGCTCTGGAACTCCAAGGTGGTGATCCTCGACGAGCCGAC
Source organism: Nocardioides sp. (assembly GCA_025936915.1). Taxonomy (GTDB): domain Bacteria; phylum Actinomycetota; class Actinomycetes; order Propionibacteriales; family Nocardioidaceae; genus Nocardioides. Next base: position 7,646 of record JAICSK010000106.1, on the reverse strand, counting down.
CGCCGCCCTCGGCGTCGCCCAGACCGAGCAGGTGCTGGCGCTCGTCCGTCGACTGGCCGACCACGGTCTCGGAGTGCTGCTGATCAGCCACAACCTCAACGACGTCTTCGAGGTGGCCGACGAGATCGCGGTGCTCTACCTCGGCACCATGGTCGCCCAGGTCGAGGCCGGCGAGGTGAACAACAGCCAGGTGGTCGAGCTGATCACGACGGGCCAGGCCACCGGCCGATCGGCCGGCACCTCGAAGGGGGAGGGAGCATGACCACCACCGACGAGCAGCCGATGCGCCAGCAGTCGATCGGTGACGCCTTCGGCGACTACCTGACCAGGCTCCGGGGCGGTGACGTCGGTGCGCTGCCGGCGATGGCCGGACTGGTCGCCCTCGTGCTGGTCTTCACCGCGCTGTCCGGCTCGACGTTCACCAACGCCTTCAACTTCTCCAACCTGATCCTGCAGGGCTCGGCGATCGCCGTCTTCGCGATGGGTCTGGTCTTCGTCCTGCTGCTGGGAGAGATCGACCTGTCGGCGGGCTACACCGGCGGCGTCACGGCCGGCGTCCTCGGCATCCTGATGACCCGGCACGCCTGGCCGTGGGTGCCGGCACTGGTCGTCGCCCTGCTGTGCGGCACGTTGATCGGCCTCAGCATCGGTCTCCTGGTCGCCAGGCTCGGCATCCCGTCGTTCGTGGTCACGTTGTCCTACTTCCTGGGCCTGCAGGGCCTGCTCCTCCTCGAGACCGGGGCAGGCGGAACGATCGCGTACCGCAACAACGAGATCCTCGCGATCATGAACAACAACATGCCGGTGTGGCTCGGTTGGGTGTTCGCGCTCGTCACCATCGTGGCCTATGCGGCCCTCGGCTTCGCCCGCCGCGTCACCCGAGTGCGGGCGGGGTTGGCGACCCCGACGATCCTGGTGTGGGTCGCCAAGACCGCCGCCTTCGCCATCGTGATCGTGGCCGCGACGGCCTACCTCTCCAAGGAGCGCAGCCGCAACGTGTTCCTGGCTTCGCTCAAGGGCATCCCGATCGTCGTACCGATCGTGGGCGCACTGCTGGTGTTCCTCACCTTCCTGCTGACCCGGACAGCCTGGGGCCGTCACGTGTACGCGGTCGGCGGCAATGCCGAGGCGGCCCGCCGGGCGGGTATCAGCGTCGCGTGGGTGCGCATCTCGTGCTTCATGATGTGCTCGACCCTGGCCACGGTCGGCGGAGTGCTGCTCGCCAGCCGCACCAACTCGGTGAACCCCCAGACCGGCGGCGCGGAGACCCTGCTGTACGGCGTCGGTGCGGCCGTGATCGGCGGCACCAGCCTGTTCGGTGGCAAGGGCCGGCCACTCGACGGCCTGCTGGGTGCGTCGGTGATCGCGGTGATCATCAACGGCATGACCCTGCAGGGTCAGTCGCAGGGACGGGTCTACATCATCACCGGTGCCGTGCTCCTGCTGGCAGCGTCGGTCGACGCGATCAGCCGGCGCCGCGCATCGGCCTCGGGGCGCGTCTGACCGGGCTCGGGAGCCCGACCATGCCGAAGAAGACGGGAATCAGCCACGAGGAGCTGCGGCGCGTCAACACCAGCGCCCTGCTCACCTGGGTCCACCACAACGGGCCCACGACCCGGGCCCGGCTGACCCGGGAGCTGGGGCTCAACCGGAGCACGATCGGCGACCTCACCTCGCTGCTGTGCGACACGGGCCTCGTGCAGGAGCTGCGTCCGGACCAGGTGGACGTCGAGGGTGTGCAGGTCCGCCGGTCGGGGCGCCCGTCGCTGGTGGTCTCCCCGCGCCCCGACGTCGGGGTGCTCGCCCTCATGCTCGACGTCGACCGGATCGTCGCCGGGCTCTTCGGCCTCGGTGGTGAGTTGAGCGAGCGGCGCGAACGACGTCACCAACCCGGTGTGCACGAGGTGGGGCAGGTCGTGGAGTCGGCGACCCAGATGTGCCGTGAGGTGCTCAGGGCGCGACCCGACATGGCCGTGCTGGCGGTCGGCGTCTCCGTCCCGGGTCTGGTGAGGTCTTCCGACAGCCTCGTGCACTTCGCGCCCAACCTCGGCTGGACCGACGTGCAGTTCGTCGACCTGCTGTCGAGTGCCCTCGCGCTGCCGGTCTCGGTCGGGAACGACGCGGACCTCGGCGTGCTCGCCGAGCACCTCTACGGCGCCGCGGTCGGGTCCTCGGAGGTGGCCTACGTCGGAGGCACGGTCGGTATCGGTGGCGGCTTCCTGGTGCACGGACAACCCCTGCGTGGGGCCGAGGGCTACTCCGGTGAGGTCGGACACCTCACCGTCGATCCCGACGGCCACGAGTGCCGGTGCGGCTCACGGGGGTGCTGGGAGACCAAGATCGGCGCCAACCAGCTCCTCGCCTCGGCCGGCCGGCTCACCGGTGGGGGACTGGCGGCGGTCGAAGAGGTCGTACAGGCCGCAGTGCGCGGCGACGAGGAGGCCGGCGCCGCGCTGGACCACGCGGCGTACTGGCTCGGCTTCGGGATGCGGGCGCTGGTGCGCCTGTTCAACCCGGAGGTGGTCGTCCTCGGTGGGACGCTCGGGCAGGTGCTCGAGGCCCGGCACGGCCGAGTGTTGGAGACCCTGCACGAACGCGACGGCATCGACTTCGCCCAGAACGTCTCCGTGCGCGCCGGCGCACTGGGCTCCGACGGGCCGATGCTGGGAGCGGCCGAGGTGGCGCTAGCACCCCTGCTGGCGGACCCGGTGAGCGTGATGTCGGCCTACCGCGAGGGAAACGGCGCGGCCTGACGGGCGATCAGGCGTCCGGGACGCCGTACACCTGGACCTCGCTCAGGTCGACGTAGTGGCATCCGCTCATGTCGTGGGTCTGGCAGGTCGAGCCGAAGTCCGGCACCTGGTCGCTGGTGACGGTGAACCGGAGGAACCGCACGTTGTCGGTGTCGACGGTCACCGGGGCCAGGGTGCCGTTGTCGGCCTCGCCGAGGCTGCCGGTGCTCGGCGTCGACCAGCTGCCGGGCACCCCCGTGGCCGATGTCACGACGGAGTAGCCCGCTGTCGACGAGCTCGAGTCGTCACCGCACGTCGACGACGGGTCGACGCCGAGGCCCGTGACGTGGATGAGTCGGCCCAGGTCGATCACGATGTGCTTGGCCGCGAAGCCGTGGCCCGGGCTGGTGGACGTGCCGGTCCCGGCGTTGGTGCTCCACCCCGACGACTGGCTGCCGTCGACCGCGTCCGCCGGACCGCAGCCGGGGTAGACGAGCCCGTTGTGGTCGGAGATCTGGGCGCCGGTGCCCGGGCCGGCATAGTTCTTGCGGGGGTTGAAGTCGGCGTTCGTGACGCCCGGTCCGACGGATACGGGCCGGGACTCGACGTACCCGTCGCCAGCCACGATGAGCTTGGCGTAGTCGCCCTGCGGGATGTCGTCGAGCTCGTAGTTCCCGTTGTCGTCGGTGGTCGTGGTGGGGTTCACGACGCCGGCGCCGGCGAAGGCGAGGGTCACGGTCAGGTGGGGGATCGGGAGGCCGGAGTCGAAGTCGGTCACCTGGCCCGTGATCGTGCCGGTGGCGATCGGGGCCGGCGGCATCGCGGAGCTGGGGGCCGGCTCGGTGTCGCCGGCACCGATCGAGCCGGCGTAGAAGCCCATGCGGCGGTGGGCGAACACTCGCCAGATGGGCGTGCGGTCGGCGCCGTGGAAGACGGCCGTGTCGGCGACCAGGATCGCGTTGCGCATGTCGATGAACGACGGGTTGTACGGCGCCAGCTCCATCGCGCGCGTCACCAGCGACTCCGCCTTGCGCGAGCCGAGCTTGTCGCGCAGGTCCCACAGCGTCTGGGCCCAGATCTCGCCGTCGGCGTGGACCTCGGGCCCGCCCGCGACGTTGCCGTAGTCGGCGTACGTGTAGCCACCGCGATGTCCGGTGGTGCCGCCCTTGCAGAGCTTCGCCACCTGCCCGACCTTGCAGTCGACCGGCTCGGTGCGGTCGTAGTTCACGCCCCGACCGTCGTACACGAACAGGCGCACGTCGGCGCGGTGCCGGCGGTCGCGCTGCAGGTGCCGGTCGACGAGGTAGTCCATGGCGTACCAGTCGCTCCACGCCTCGCCCATCGCGCCGGCCTGGACGTTTCCGAGGGTGGTGCGGCCGTGGACGTCGACGACGAGCCGGTTGGACAGGCCGTGGGTGTACTCGTGATAGACGGTGTCGGCCTCGTCACCGACGTTGGTCGGGGAGAACGGGTCACCGTCGGGGTACGGCGTGAACGGCTCGTGCTGCAGATACATCTGCATCGTCGGGCGGTGGCCGTCAGGGGGCGTGGTCATGTTGGCGTTGTCGATGTGCGCGCCGTCGGGGAGTCCGCGCAGGCCCTCGACCGCGCGGCCGGTGTCCGCGCCGTCGTCGGTCTGGGCGTTGACCGGGTCGCCACCCTTCCCGTGCTTGCCGTGGTTGTGCATCTGGAAGTTTCCGGCGGCCGCGGTGAAGCCGATCGGTGCCTTCTGCAGGTGGTCGTGCCAGTTGTTGACGAAGAAGAACACCTGGGTCGCGTTCTGCGCCCGGTTGGTGCGCCAGGAGAAGGGCTTGTCGGGATTCCACGAGCACGGCCAGGGCTTGCCGCAGAAGCTCTTCGCGAAGCCCAGGTGGAAGGGCTGGAGGCGGTACCCCCAGGCCTGGCCCGTCCTGGGGTGCACCTCCTCCGAGGCGGACGACCGGTTGTTGTCGTCGACGTCGGAGTAGGCATGCGCGTTGTTGCCGCTCAGCCGGTGGGCGTGCGGCCCGAGCCAGTGCTTCTCGGTGAAGTCGACGGTGATCTGGCGACCGCCACGACGTGCCCCGGGGAAGAACCGGTAGGCGCGACCGGTGCTGTGCTCGTACTGGGTCAAGGGAGTGCGCAGCAGGATCTGTCCGGTCACGGCGTCGATCACGCTGGTGGCCGGTGTCTCGGACGACGTCACCACCGTCTCCCAGGCGGGACGGAGACCGCTGCCGGTCTCGAACACCACGCGCTGGGCGGTGTCCTCGCCGGTGTCCGCGCCCGGCGCGACGGGTCCGCGAGTGCGCGCGAGCGCCTCGGCCGCGGTGGTGATGGTCTGGGCGGACGCGGGCGGCAGGGTGGCCGCCGAGGCCGTGGTGATCGGCATGCCACCGAGGGTGAGCAGGCGTCCCGCCTTGTCGACCGAGGCGGTGAGCCCGTTGCGGGCGGCCTTGCCCCCGGCGATGCGCTGGGTGAAGAAGAGGTGGTGGGTGCCGTCGATGTCGCGGTAGTTGCGGGCGAGGTGGAAGGTGTCGACGTCGGCGTCGGTCAGGCCGAGGAGCGCGAGGTGCTCGCGCACGTAGCCGAGGGTCACTCGCGCGGGGGACTTCGGGCTGCGGCCGGTGAGATAGCCGTCGAGGTCGGCGAGGAACCGGATCGTGCCCGTCGTACCGCTGATGTCGCGCACCACGGTGGCGGGCAGCGCGGCCAGCGCCGCCGTGGCCGCGGGCCGGGTCGCCACCCGGCTCGCGACCTTCAGCGAACGGGTGATCGCCTGACCGTCCTGGTCGGTGACGTCGACGTAGCTGTTCCGGACGCTCTGGCCGACCGATGCCCGGGGCGAACCATGGGTGGGCGGCCGGTTCGCTCCCGCGTGGGCGTACGACGTACCGCCGGCGACGCCGGCGACCGCCAACGAGGCCGCGGTGGCGACGACCATGGTGAGGCGACGCCGCGCAGGACCGGACTGCTGGATCATGATGCCCCCTGTCGAGACCCGTCCCGTGACGGCCGGGGCCAATCTTCCGTCACCGGACACGCAGAACAAGGACCATTCGGTCTCGAAGCGATCACATGTCGCCTCGTGTGGCCTGACTAGGCTCGCAGCCATGACCGACACCCCCGCGATCCCCGACTCCTCGGCCGTACTCGCGAACGGCACGCCCATGCCGCTGCTCGGCTTCGGCACCTGGCAGATCAAGGGCGACGACGCGGTCCGCGCCGTGTCGGTCGCGCTCGACGCGGGCTACCGGCACCTCGACACCGCGACCGTCTACCGCAACGAGGCCGAGGTCGGGCGCGGCCTCGCCGAGAGCGGCGTGGCGCGCGAGGACGTGTTCCTCACCACCAAGTGCCCGCCGAGCAACGCGGGCCGGGGCCTCGACACGCTGCGGCGGAGTCTCGACAACCTGAAGACCGACCACCTCGACCTCTGGCTGATCCACTGGCCCGGCGACGGCTCGGCCAACGTCGACCTGTGGCACGAGTTCGTCGAGGCCCGCGAGTCCGGGCTCACGCGTGAGATCGGGGTCAGCAACTTCGACGGTCCGCTCCTCGACGAGGTGACGAAGGCGGCCGTCACCCCAGCCGTGAACCAGATCGAGTGGAGCCCCCTGCTGTACGACGCCGACACGGTCGCCGCACACCGCGAGCGCGGCATCGTGCTCGAGGGCTACAGCGCTCTGCGCGGCGGCACCCTCGACCACCCGACCATCATCGGGATCGCCGACCGCCTGGGACGCACCCCCGCGCAGGTGATCATCCGCTGGCACCTGCAGCACGGCATCGTGGTGATCCCCAAGTCGGTCGACCCCGACCGCATCCGCTCCAACGCCGACGTCGCGTCGTTCGAGCTGACGGACGAAGACATGACGACCCTGGACAGCCTGGGCGGCTGAGACGGGACACCGGAGTGAGGGACAGCCCACCGCCGGGATGCCTACCCGAAATGGGCTCGCCCCCGGCCCCCTGGCGCATGTGAGGATCGGCGGGTGACCGAACGGGCGTTGAGCTTCGGAGCCGTGGCGGCGGCGTACGAGCGGTTCCGGCCCGGGTATCCCGACGAGCTGGTCGACGAGGTGCTGACGTACGCCGGGCAGCCGGTGCTGACGGCGCTCGAGGTCGGGGCCGGCACCGGGAAGGCGACCCGGGTGTTCGCGGCCCGGGGGATCGCGGTGACCGCGACCGATCCCGACCCGGCGATGCTCGCCGAGCTTCGACGGCACGTGCCCGAGACGGTCGAGGTCCTGGAGGGCCGGTTCGAGGAACTTCCGCTCACGAGGAGCCATGACCTGGTCTTCGCGGCGGCCTCCTTCCACTGGACCCGGCCGGAGGGGCGATGGGAGCGCGTGGCGGCGATGCTGCGCACCGGGGGAGTGTTCGCGTCGTTCGGCGGCCAGCACAAGCTCGCCGATCCCGAGCTGGAGCGCCTCGTGGAGGAGGTCTGGTTCCGGTATGTGCCCGACGACGACGTGCTGCCGGATCACGATGCGCCCGACGGCCGGATGCGGTGGCCCGGGACGGAGCTCGAGGCGAGTGAGCTGTTCAGGGACGTCCAGCAGTCCGCGATCAGGCGCCGCCCCGTCTCGACGGACGCGGAGTACCTCGGTCAGCTCGCGACCGTGTCTGCCTACCTGCAGCTGGCCGCCGACGTTCGCGAGAGGATGCTGCGCGAGATCCGCGACCTGCTGCCGACACGTGTCGAGATCGACAGCGACATCACTCTGCACCTGGCGAGGGCGACCGGATGACACGGGCGCTCGACGAGCTCGTCGAGGCGCGCCTGCCCTGGCTCTCGCCGGTCATCAGTTCGTGGTACGACGACACCGAGGTCCGGGCCCAGCTCGGCACGGCGATGGCACCGGAGGCGGATCGCGTGGCCAACGACGGGTTCGGCGCCGAGTTCCGCGACGCGCTCGGACCGGAGGGGCG
>JAICSK010000236.1 GCA_025936915.1 Nocardioides sp. | reverse complement strand
CGTCACGGGCGCGGCGGCCGGCATCGGCAAGGCCACGGCGGTGCGGTTCGCCGCCGAGGGCGCCCGCCTGGTCGTGAACGACGTCGACGCCGACGGGCTCGAGCGGGTCGCCGACGAGGTCCGTGGCGTGTTCGGCCACGAGGTCACCACCGTGGTGGGAGACGTCTCCGAGGACGCCGACGCGCGGGCGATCGTCGACGCCGCGGTGACGGCGTACGGCAGGGTGGACGTGCTGGTCGCCAACGCCGGGATCATCCCCCTCGGCACCCTCGCCGACTCGACCGCCGACGACTGGGATCACGTGATGAGCGTCGACGGGCGCGGCATGTTCCTCACCTGCAAGTACGCCGTCGCGGCCATGCGCCGGGCAGGCAACGGCGGCTCCATCGTCTGTCTCAGCTCGATCTCCGGGATGGCCGGCCAGCGGGGACAGGCGACGTATGGCCCGGCCAAGTTCGTCGCCACCGGCCTGACCAAGCACCTCGCGGTCGAGCTGGCCGAGCACGGGATCCGGGTGAACGCCGTGGCGCCCGGCACGATCAACACCGAGCGGGTGCAGCGGCTGCCCGACGAGCCGGGCGGGCCGGAGTATCTCGAGGCGATCGTCGCCCAGCATCCGATGGGCCGGCTCGGCGAGCCCGACGAGGTCGCGGCCGCGATCGTGTTCCTGGCCTCCGACGACGCGTCGTTCGTCACCGGCGCGGTGCTGCCGGTCGACGGCGGCTTCCTCGCCCAGTAGGCCTGCAGTCGTAGAGGTCAGGACAGCGGGTTCCCCCGGCTGTCGCACTCCTTCTGCTGGTGTCCCCAGAGCAGCTGGTAGTCCCGGGCGCTCGCGTCGGCGACCTGCTGCATGAATCCGGGCCCGACGTTGCTCACGCCGTCGTAGGGATGGGAGAGGTCGACGATCACCGCGAGCGTCGCGACCAGGAGAAACGTGACCACGCCGATCACCGGCACCCGGAGGCGGGCCGGGATCCGGTGGACGGTGAACGCGGTGATGAAGAAGATCGCCGCGGAGCAGACGAGGATCAGCAGGACGTAGAGGTAGACCGGCGGCTGCCGGGTCGAGGAGACCAGCCTCACCTGGTGGGCCTGCGACCGCGCCGCGTCCGCGATCGGGACGGACGAGATGAACGGCGTGCTGTGGGTCTGGGCCCGGCGGATGTCGATCTCCAGCTGCACCCGCCAGTGGTCCACGACCGGCGACGCCGGGTGCTGGCCGGCGCCGAGTCGCGGCCACTCGTCGTCGATGATGCCGCGGGCGTAGCAGATCGTGTCCGCCCCGATCCGCTCCGAGTCGGCCTTGTCGGGCAGGTCGCTCCCGGTCTGGAACAGCCCCGAAACCGCGCCCGCCTCGCTGCCCGCGTCGCGCGCTGCCGTGTCCCACGTGCTCCAGCTCGAGGCGAGCATGAACGAGCACATCACCACCGCCAACGTCAGTGACGCGCCGGCCAGCAGATCGAGCCGGAACCCGCCGTGGCTCTCGTCGGCAGACTCCGTGCGGCGCCGGTGGAGCAGCTCGCCGGTGGTGAGCGCGATCGCCAGCGCGATGACGAGCACGACCACGAGCGTGACCACCACGCGCTGATCGTTCGGTGTCGGTGGGTACGACGTCAACCCCGGCCGGGGAGCGGTTCCGGCCGGCCTCGACCGAACCGATCCGACCCACGGTGCATCCGACCCAGCATCCAGGACTCGCACCGACGCGGGTCCGTCGTACGAGGGGAGCACGGCTGTGCGCACGTTCGTCATCGCCGGCGCCATGGCCCTCGGTCTCGCGTCGCTACCGCTGACCGCGGCCGACGCGGGATCGACCTGGCGCGTCGGCATCCACACCAGCAGGACCCAGACCGTCTCCGGGCAGAGAGCCCTGATCACCGGGCACGTGCGTCCTGGAGCGGCCGCAGCCGGACGCACGGTCAAGCTCCAGGAGAAGGCGGCGACCGGTACGACGTGGCACACCGAGGCAACAGACAGGCTGTCGAAGCGGGGGGCCTACCGGTTCGCCGCGAGGCCCGTCTCCGGTCGCACCCACTCCTACCGCGTCGTGATGCCGGCCACCGACGCCCACGCCAAGGGGGTGAGTCGGACGATCAGCGTCGAGGTGTTCGCCTGGCAGAACCTCGACGACACCACGTCGGTCAACAACTCCGGGATGAACTTCGGCTCGGTCAACATCAACGGCACGACCTACGCCGACTCGGTGGCGTCAGGCTGGGTGAGCAGTCCGAGCTCGATCGAGTTCAACCTCGACCACGACTGCACCGAGCTGCGCGCGACGTTCGGCATCTCCGACGGTTCGACCACAGGTGGCCAGGCCGAGGTCAGCGTCCAGGCCGACGGATCTCCCGCCTACAGCAAGACGTTCGACCTGGGCCAGAGCGAGTCCGACACGCTGTTCTTCTCGACCGCGCCGCTGAAGATCCGACTCGAGGCCCACAACACCAGCACCACCGACGGCATCTACGGGTACGGCGCCTTCGGCTCACCGCAGGTGCTGTGCAGCCGGTGATGTGCGGCAGCAGGAGGCGCATCGTCGTGCGCATGGTGCTCGGAGCCCTCACCGCCGCTCTGGCGGTGGCGACGGCGACCGTGACGGCGCCCTCGGCCCAGGCCGCGCGCAGCCCGTGGCACGTCACGCTCCGGGCGAAGCTGAGCATCATCACGCTCGGCGACACCGTCCGGTTCACCGGACACGTGAACAAGTCGGCTGCCGGTCACCTGGTGCGCCTCTACGGGCGCAGGACGTCCGACCAGCCGTGGCACTACACCCGCAACGCCCTGGTACGACGTGACGGCAGCTACGCGACGTTCGACAAGCCGGCGCTCAACCACGAGCGGCAGTACCGCGTCGTGCTGCCGGCGACGAAGAAGCACCGGCGGGGGGTCAGCCCCACGGTCACCGTCGACGTCTACAAGTGGACGTCGCTGACGACCCTGGCGGCGGTCAACCAGGTCGACTTCGACCCGGTCGCATCGGTCGCGATGGACGGCACGACGTACCCCTCCTCTCTGGAGGCGCAGGTCTACCACTACGAAGGAGCGCCGACGAGCCAGACGGTCGAGTTCAACCTCGGCCACGCGTGCACGGCGTTCCGCGGCACGTTCGGGTTGTCGGACGACTCGGTCAGCGGCAGCCAGGCCACGCTGACGGCGAGTGCGGACGGGACGCCCTGGCTCAGCCAGAGCTTCTCCGTCGGCCAGACCGTCGCGAACAGCGTCACCTGGGACACCCCGCCGCTGAAGCTGCACTTCGACAGCGTCTCGACCGTCGACGGCGTCGACGGGCAGGGTGCGGTCGGGACCCCGGAGGTGCTCTGCGAGCTCCGCTAGTCGGGGGCCATTCGGGCCTCGAGTCGGGGATGGGGGCTGGTCACGAGGTGTGCCGTAACCTTGCACCTCGTGGCCGGCCCCGACTTCGACGTGGAGATCAAGCAGCTCCGGGCGACGATGAAGACCATCGGCCAGGTGCTCGATCTCGACCGCATGCGCGCCGAGATCGCCGACCTCGGCACCCAGGTCGCGGCACCCGACCTCTGGGACGACCAGGAGAACGCCACCCGCGTGACCGGACGTCTCTCCGCGCTGCAGGGCCAGCTCGACCGCTTCACCGAGCTCGACGGCCGCATCGACGACGTCGAGATCATGGCCCAGCTCTCCCAGGAGGAGAACGACGCGTCGTCCCTGGCCGAGGCCGAGGCCGAGCTGGCCCGCATCCACAAGTCCGTCGAGGCGCTCGAGGTACGCACGCTGCTCTCCGGTGAGTACGACGAGCGCGAGGCGCTGGTCACGATCCGCTCCGGTGCCGGTGGCGTCGACGCCGCCGACTTCGCCGAGATGCTGATGCGGATGTACACCCGCTGGGCCGAGCGCAACAAGTACGACGTGGAGGTCTTCGACACCTCCTACGCCGAGGAGGCCGGCATCAAGTCGGCCACCTTCGCCATCCACGCGCCGTACGCCTACGGGACGCTGAGCGTCGAGGCCGGCACCCACCGGCTCGTGCGGATCAGTCCGTTCGACAACCAGGGCCGCCGGCAGACGTCGTTCGCCGCGGTCGAGGTCGTGCCCGTGCTCGAGCAGACT
>JAICSK010000161.1 GCA_025936915.1 Nocardioides sp. | reverse complement strand
GGTGAGCCGCGACAGGTGGGTGATCCGCCGGCCGAGCTCGCGGACGTGTCGCTGCGCGGCGAGGTCGTCCTCGAGACCGATCCGCACGGCCAGGTCGTCCCACAGCTCGGGCGCCACCCGGTCGGTCGGGCGTCCGGCCAGGTCGTGCAGGGCGTCGCGGACGTCGAGCAGGGCCACCCGGCTGCGCTCGAGGTCGACGTGCGGGACGTCGACGAGCCAGGTCGCGACCAACGCCGACAGCACGGTCGCGTCGCGCAGCCCACCCTCCGCCTCCTTCAGGTCGGGGACCGCCAGGTGCGCGAGCTCGCCGACGACGTCGTGCCGCTTCCGCACCAGCTCGCGCAGAGCCGGAAGCCGATCGCGCGCCGTACGCCGCCAGTGGGCCAGGACGTCGGACCGGAGCCGGAGCGTGAGGTTCGGGTCGCCGGCGAGATGGCGGACGTCGAGCAGGCCGAGCGCCACGCGGAGATCGGCATGAGCCTGCTCGAGCATCTCAGGCACGGCCCGCACGGAGTGGTCGAGCCGCACCCCGGAGTCCCAGATGGGGTACCAGACCCGCTCCGCCGCCTCCCCCGGCTCGACGTCGCAGTCGTGGACCAGCACGACGTCGAGGTCGGAGTACGGCGCCAGCTCGCGTCGTCCGTATCCCCCCACCGCGACCAGCGCGCACCCGGTCGCCGGTGCGCCCGACGCGTCGTACGCCGCGAGGCAGAGCGCGTCGGCCTGGTCCGAGCGACCGGCCCTGGTCACCTGCGCTACAACGCTGCGGTGTCGCGGTCGCCCGTGCGCACCCGGACCACCGTCTCCACCGGCGTCACCCACACCTTGCCGTCGCCGATCCGTCCGGTCTGCGCCGTCTTCTGGATGATCCCGACGACGTCATCGGCGTCGCCGTCGTCGGTGACGATCTCGATCCGGATCTTCGGGACCAGCGCGATGTCGTACTCCGCCCCGCGGTAGACCTCGGTGTGGCCCTTCTGGCGGCCGTAGCCGCTGACCTCCGAGACGGTCATCCCGCTGACGCCGAAGGTCTCGAGGGCCTCCCGGACCTCTTCCCACTTGTGCGGCTTGATCACTGCGGTGACGAGCTTCATGCCAGTGCTCCTTCCGTCGTCCGGGTTCTGGTCGGCGGCACGGTGACCGGCGTACGAACGCCTCCCGAGCGGCCGTCGAGGTCGTACGCCGACTCCCCGTGCTCGGCGAAGTCGATGCCGTCGACCTCCTCGTCCTCGCTCACCCGCCATCCGATCGTGTACTTGATCGCCAGGCCGATCACCGTGGTGAACACACCGGTCCAGACGATCGAGATCGCCGCTGCTCCGGCCTGGTGTCCCAGCGAGGTCAGGCCGCCGCCGTACAACAGGCCGTCGATCCCGCCGGGTGCAGCCTTGGTCGAGAGGAAGCCGATCAGGACGGTGCCGACCACTCCACCCACGAGGTGGACGCCGACGACGTCGAGCGAATCGTCGAGGTCGAGCTTGAACTTCAGCCCCACGGCGTACGCGCAGGCCGCGCCGGCGACGGCGCCGATCGCGATCGCGCCCACGACGTCCACCGCACCGCACGACGGCGTGATCGCGACCAGGCCGGCCACGATGCCGGACGCGGCGCCGAGCGAGGTGGCCTTGCCGTGGATGACGCGCTCCATCGCCAGCCAGGCGAGCATCGCGGCCATCGTCGCGATCGTGGTGTTGAGGAACGTCACGCCGGTCTCGGTCATGAACTGCTGGGTGTTCTGCGCGTCGGTCTTGCCGGTGAGGACGATCGAGCCGACGTTGAAGCCGTACCAGCCGAACCACAGCAGCCCGGCCCCGATCATGGTGAGGGTGAGGTTGTGCGGCTTCATCGGGTCGCGCCGGAAACCCACGCGTCGCCCGATGATCAGCGCGAGCACACCGCCCGCGACCCCGGCGTTGATGTGGACGACCGTGCCGCCCGCGTAGTCCTGGGCCGCAAGGTGTTGGGAGATCCAGCCGCCGCCCCAGACCATGTGCGCCAACGGGAAGTAGCAGAGCGTCACCCAGAGCGGCAGGAACACCACCCAGGAGCTCAGCTTGACCCGGTCGGCGATCGCACCCGAGATCAGCGCGGCCGTGATCACGGCGAAGGTCAGCTGGAAGCAGACCCCGACGTACGAGCCCCACTCGACGTTCTTCAGGCCGAAGAGCGTGAACGGGTCGGCGAAGAGCCCGCCGCCCACGTCCTTCGGGCCGAACGACTCCGACCAGCCCCAGAGGACGTAGACGATGCCGACGACGGCCATCGCGACGTACGACATCATCATCATGTTGAGCACGGACTTCGACCGGGTCATCCCGCCGTAGAACAGGGCGAGTGCCGGGGTCGTCATCATCAGGACGAGAGCCGTGGCCACGATCATCCAGGCGTAGTAGCCGTCCATGGAACCTCCACGTGTCGCGCGGACAGGCGTCCTCCCGCGGACTGCGTCGGCCGGGTCGGGTCACCTCGATGCGTCCAGCGTGTGGGCCGGACGTTTCGGCGTACGACGTCACGTGTTGCCGCCGTGCAACGATCCCCGGGCTTCGTGTTACGGGTGTGTGAACGGTGGCGGTGGGGCGAACGGTGGCGGTGGGGCGCCGGTTCATCACGCTGAGTGGGCGAACCCGACCATGGCCAGCGGAGTTCACCTGGCCAAGGACCGGTTCATCCACTCAGCCTGATGAACCGTCCTCAGCCGCTCATCCACAGGCACCACACGACCGAGTTGCCGAACGCACGCACAGGGGCAGGATCGACGGTCATGAACCCCCTTCGGCTGATCTGCGAGTTGCACGGTTTCTTCACGCGCGGCATGGCTCGTGACTGCGGGTACTCCGACAAGGCCGTGACGGCGATGGTGAGGGCGGGGATCTGGGTGCGTTTCCGGCGTGGCTACTACTGCTTCGCCGACTCGTGGACCGTGCTCGACCCCACCCAACGACACCTCGTCCGGTGCCGCGCGATCCTGCACTCGTTGGGCGACGACGTCGTGCTGAGTCATGTGTCTGGGCTCGTGGCGCATGGGATCGACGTGTGGGGCGCCTCGCTCGATCGCGTCCACGTGACCCGGCTCGACGGCGACGCCAGTCGGATCGAGGGCGACGTCGTTCACCATCGCGGACGCGTCGACGACCGAGACATCGTCCACGTCGACGGACTCCGCGTGCTGTCGCCCGTCAGATGTGCGCTCGAGCACGCGTCCAGGAGCAGCTCCGAGTCGGCGCTGGTCTCGTTCGACTCGGCCCTCCACCGAGGGCGGTTCGATCAGCTGGAGCTCTTCGACCAGTTCGCGCGCGTTGGCAACTGGCCGGGGATGCGGCACGTGCACGTACCCATCAGGCTGGCAAGCGGCAAGTCGCACAGCGTGGGTGAGTCCAGAGGCTTCTGGATGTTCTGGGTCGCGGGACTGCCTGCTCCCGAACGCCAGTACGAGATCGTCGATGCACGCGGCGAGGTCCGAGCCACCTGCGACTGGGGCTGGCCGGAGCGCGACACCTACGGTGAGTTCGACGGCGAGGTGAAGTACGGCCGGCTGCTCAAGCCCGGGATGACCCCCGGAGACGTGGTGTTCGCCGAGAAGCGTCGCGAGGACGACGTACGCGAGATCACCGGGGGGCGGATGATCCGTTTGGTGTGGTCCGACTACGACCGGCCTCGCGTCACCGTGGCGCGGCTGGAGCGGTATCTGCGGCGTCGCGCGGGGTGACCGGCGGATAGAGACGGTTCATCACGCTGAGTGGCCGAACCCGACCATGGCAAGCGGAGTTCACCTGGCCCAGGACCGGTTCATCCACTCAGCGTGATGAACCGGCTCCCCCATGACCTCACACCAACCCCGCCACCACCTCGGCGAACCGGCGGGCCATGACCGCCGGCGGGTTCTCCGCGGCGGCGGCCAGGGCGGAGGCCCGCGCGGTGGCAGCGGCGTCGTGGTCGTGGACGAGGTCGCGGACGGCCGAGGCGAGCACGTCCTCGAAGTCGCCGGTCCCGAAGAGCCGGACGTGCGGGCGGCCCTCGCGGGCGACCAGCGCGCCGGCGCGGGGGGCGACGACCGGGAGGCCGAACGTCTCGGCGAGCAGGAAGGAGCCGGAGTTCAGGATCCCGGTGTAGGGCAGCACGGCCAGGTCGGCCGAGTGCATCCACACCTGCATCTCGCGACGTCGGACGCGCCGCGGATGGCTGACCACCCGGGGAGTGGTCTCGAGCCGGGAGGCCAGGACTCGCATCGCCTCGCCACCTCCCTGCAGCCCCGCCACGAGGAGTCGCAGGCCGGGATCATCCAGAGGAGGACGTTCGAACGCGTCGAGCAGCCGGTCGATCCCCTTGTACGGCCGGATCCGGCCGAGGGTCACCAGCACACCGGTATCGGCGTCGAGGGCCAGGCGCCGCCGCGCCTCGTCCCGGTCGACGTGGTCGGGGTAGACCCCGAGATAGCTGCTGTGCTCGATCACCACGACGCGGGCGGGGTCCAGCGGGTAGTACGGCGCGACCGCCGGCACCGTCTCCTCGCTGAGGACGTGCACCAGCCGCGCGCGATCGGCGAGCAGCCGGCAGACGTCGACCTCCGCCTCGGGGTACGCCGCGTCGTGCGGCACCACGTTGTGCACCGACCAGACCAGTCGCCCGCCGGCGGTGACGAATCGGTCGAGCAGCCGAGCGAGCCGGTCCACACGTGCTCGGGTCTCCTCGGCAGTCCGGGCTCCGGCCAGGATCGGCGCGGTCCAGTGGACGTTGAGGATCCCGGGGTCGTCGTACTCCTCCACCGAGGCGAGGTGCTCGACCAGGCTGCGCACCGGCCGCGCCACCACGCCGACCTCGCCGAGCCCGGCGAACAGCATGGACAGGTAGGGGTTGCCGGTGCGCCAGTCGGGGAAGAAGTCCAGCCGCCCGGTCACTCGTCGCCTGCGGCCTGCTCGTCGTACCACCGCCGGTTGGCGCTCCGCTTGTTGGTGCCCTCGAGGTTGGTGCCCTTCTCGATGATCACCAGGTTGTGATAGCTGTGCACCGCCACGACGTGCAGGTCGGTGTACGACGGCTCGTAGGCGTCGTCGAGGAACTCCTCGTGGTTCAACCCGTCGAGGAGCCGCTTCACCATCGCCATCGAGGTGTTCGGGTCGTCGAGATCGAGACTGCCCTTCCACGCGGGCCAGTAGCTGGTCTGGATGTCCTCGATCACGTAGAGCCCGCCGTCCTCGAGCATCGGGAACAGGATCTGGAAGCTCTTGATCACGTGGGGCGGCCGGTGACTGCCGTCATCGATCACGATCGTCGGCGCCCCGAACCGCTTGACGATGCGCCGCATCAGCCGCCGGTCGGTCTGCGAGCCCTGGAAGGAGCGGATCCGGGGCTCGTCGACGAACGACTTGTCCTGGATGTCCACGCCGACGATCCGCGCGCGGGGGAAGAACCACTTCCACATTTTCAGCGACGCGCCACCCTGCCCCGAGCGCGCGTAGCCGCCGATGCCGAGCTCCAGCACGAGCATCTCGCGGTCGCGCAGGTGCGCGAAGTGCCGCTCGTAGTGCGGCGTGTAGCGGTGAACGCCCCACTTGTCGCTGCCGAACTCCTGGGCGAGCTCGGTCAGCGTCATCGTGGACAGGCGGTGCTGGGTACGCCGTGCCCGGAGCGACCGCAGCGGGCGGCGCACCCGGCCGGCCAGCCGTCGTACGACGGACCTGTCGGGGGTCATCCGAGCAGCGCGTCGACGAACGCGCCCGGGTCGAACGGCGCCAGGTCGTCGGGTCCCTCGCCCAGGCCCACGAGCTTCACCGGTACGCCGAGCTCGCGCTGCACGGCGACCACGATCCCGCCCTTGGCCGAGCCGTCGAGCTTGGTCAGGGCGATCCCGGTGACGTCGACGATCTCGGAGAACACCCGTGCCTGTACCAGCCCGTTCTGGCCGGTCGAGGCGTCGAGCACCAGGAGCACCTCGGACACCGGCGCCTGCTTCTCGATCACCCGCTTGACCTTGCCGAGCTCGTCCATCAGGCCGGCCTTGTTCTG
Organism: Nocardioides sp.; assembly: GCA_025936915.1. GTDB lineage: Bacteria > Actinomycetota > Actinomycetes > Propionibacteriales > Nocardioidaceae > Nocardioides. The sequence goes on along the minus strand of JAICSK010000161.1, from coordinate 2,684 downwards.
CAGCCGCCCGGCGGTGTCGACCACCACCGTGTCGACGCCGCGATCGATCGCCTCCTGCACCGCCTGGAACGCCACGCTCGCGGGATCGGAGCCCTCCGGGCCGCGCACCACGTCGACGCCGACGCGTTCTCCCCAGGTCGCCAGCTGGTCGACGGCGGCCGCCCGGAACGTGTCGGCGGCGCCCAGCACCACCGACCGGTCCTCGGCCACCAGGATGCGCGCCAGCTTGCCGACCGTGGTCGTCTTGCCGGTGCCGTTCACGCCGACGACCAGCACGACGCCGGGCTTGCCGTCGGTGCCCGTGACCTGCAGCCTGCGGTCGAGGTCGGGACCCAGGAGCTGGAGCAGCTCGTCGCGCAGGACGGCTCGCGGGTCGCCCGCCTCCCTGCCGTCGACCCGGAGCCGGGTCTTGAGGCGTTCGACCAGCTGTTGTGTCGGGGTGACACCGACATCGGCGGTCAGCAGGGTGTCCTCGATCGCCTCCCAGGTGTCGTCGTCGAGCCGGTCGCGCGACAGCAGCGACAGCAGTCCGCGGCCCAGGCCGCTCTGCGAGCCGGCCAGGCGCTCACGAAGCCGGACCAGGCGCGACGCCGTACCCTCCGGCCGCTCGAGCGTCGTCACCGGCGCGGCCGGCGACTCCGGCGCGGCGACCTCGTCCGGAGTCCGTACGCCGGGTGCCTGCGGCCGAGTCTCGGCGGACGGCCGAGGCGTCGGCCGAGGCGTCGGCCGGCGCCGGCGACCGCTGGTCACCAGGCCGACGACGACCAGCGCGGCCAGGACCAGGATGCCGACGACGAGCCACAGCAGGGTCATGCCGTCATCCAATCATCCGCGGGAGGCAGGTCCCTGATCGCCGCGGGGGGCTCACGCCCTGCGGCGGCCCTCCGGACGACCGTGGTCGAGGTTGGTCAGGTCGAGCGCCAGCGACGGTGCCTCTTCCCCGTCGTCGGTCCCGTGGTGGGCGTCCGCCTCTGCGGTGTTGTCGAGGGTCGGGACGTTGTCCACCCCCTTGCGCAGGAGGTGTCCCACCCACGGGACGTGGGGGACGTCCTCGCCGCGATGCGGGTAGGCGACGTACAGCGCCACCAACCCGGCGAGCACCAGGGCCACGAGCATGGCGATCACGAGGAACAACATGTTCTTTACCTTGGCAGACCCACCCGAGGGCAGGCCAAACGGCGGTTCAGGCAGGGTCACCCCTGGGTCAGTCGCGAGGGCGGGCGCGCAGCCTGCGCCAGCCGCCGGCCCGGTTGTCGGCGACGAGGTGCCGGAAGAACTCCAGCAACGCCTCCTCGGGTACGTCGTCGCCCTCACCGAAGCCGATGGTGCGGGCGGTCTTGTTCTCGTGACCGGCGGTGATCAGCCCGTGCGGATCCGGGACGAGGCCACCGTCGTACACGAACACGTTGACGTGGTCCCTGGCGGCCAGGAACGCCGCCACGTTGCCCTCGCAGACGAAGTACGGCCGCACGGTGCGCTTGATCGTCTCGGTCATCTCCGGATCGGCGCGGTGGAGCACGTCGCGCACCCGCTCCAAGGCCTCGCGCTGCCACTCCGGCAGCGGGGCCAGGTAGTCGTCGACCCGCGGGTCGCGAGTGGTCACCGGATCAGGGCCTCGGCAGCTCGGCGGATCTGCTCGGGGATCGGGGTGGCCGGGCGGGCGGGGTCGGTGTTGTCGACGTACACCACGACGACCCGTCCCGCGGCCGCAGCTTCCTCGGAGCCCTGGAACAGCCCGACGCGATAGACGATCGACGATCGGCCGACGCGGTCGACGCCGACCCCCAGGTCGATCGGCGCCGGATAGCCGATCTCGCGGAAGAACCGGCACGAGGCCTCGGCGAACACCCCGATCGCCTCGGCGTCGTCGACGTCGCCCACGGTCTCCTGGAGGTGGACGTCGATGGCGGTGTCGATCAGCTCGAAGTAGCGCGCGTTGTTCATGTGGCCGAAGCCGTCCATGTCGGCCCACCGGGTCGTCGCCGTCGACCAGTGCCCGAAGTCGGCCCGTGTCGGGCGCGGCGGACGGTCGGACCCTTCGGCCACGATCAGGCCGGCTCGCGGAGCCGTTGGCTGATCACCGTCGAGACGCCGTCGTCGCGCATGGTGACGCCGTACAGTGCGTCGCCGACCTCCATCGTGCGCTTCTGGTGGGTGATCACGAGCAGCTGGCTGGCCTCGCGCAGCTCCTCGTAGATCTCGAGCAGGCGTCCCAGGTTGGTGTCGTCGAGCGCAGCCTCCACCTCGTCGAGGATGTAGAACGGCGATGGCCGGGCCTTGAACAGGGCCACCAGGAACGCGACCGCGACCAGCGACCGCTCGCCGCCGGAGAGCAGCGACAGACGCTTGACCTTCTTGCCCGGCGGCCGGGCCTCGACCTCGACACCGGTGGCGAGCATGTCGCCGGGCTCGGTCAGGACCAGCCGGCCGTCGCCGCCGGGGAAGAGCCGGGAGAACGTGGTCTCGAACGCAGCGGACACATCGGCGTACGCCTCGGTGAAGACCTGCTCGACCCGCGCGTCGACCTCACGGACGATGTCGAGCAGGTCCTTGCGGGTGGCCTTGAGGTCCTCGAGCTGCTCGGTCAGGAACTTGTGCCGCTCCTCGAGGGCCGAGAACTCCTCCAGCGCGAGCGGGTTGACCTTGCCCAGCAGTGCCAGCGCGCGCTCGGCGGCTCGGAGTCG
>JAICSK010000210.1 GCA_025936915.1 Nocardioides sp. | reverse complement strand
CTCCAGCGCTCGAGCCGCTATCCCGGCGGCCTCGCCCTCCGGTTCGCCCGGGTCGTCCGCTACCGCGACGACAAGTCCGTCGACGAGGCCGACACCATCGAGACCGTCAGGTCGTTGGCCGGCGGGTAGGTTCGCAGACGTGATCGAGCTCGAGCGCGGCGACGAGATGGCGCTGGCCCGGGAGGACGGCACTCCTCTCGGGAGGCTGACGATGGGTCTGGGCTGGGACAAGAAGCCGGGGGCAGGCGCCCTGTCCGGTGCCAACACCCCCGACGTCGACCTCGACGCCTCTGCCATGCAGTACACCGGCGACCAGCTGTTCGACCTCGCCTTCTTCAACCATCTCGAGACCCGCGACGGCTCGGTGAAGCATCTCGGCGACAACCTCAGCGGCCGAGGCGAGGGTGACGACGAGCAGATCTCGATCGACCTCTCAGCGGTCTACCCGCGGGTCGACACGATGCTGTTCCTGGTCAGCAGCTATCACGGACACAGCCTGGAGTTCGTCCATCACGCCTACTGCCGGCTCATCGACGAGGACGACGAGGAGCTCGCCCGCTTCACCCTGACCGAGGGCGTCCCGCGCACCGGGTTCATGCTGGCCAAGATGTTCCGCGACCCCGGCGACCCCGATGCGTGGCGGTTGCGTGCGATCGGTCAGGGCATCGCGGTCACCGTGCCGACCGAGTCGCTCGACGTACTCCAGCGATTCGTGTGAACGGTGCTACGGCGAGCGCCGTGCGGCCGCGACGGTACGCCGCGCGTCGCGCCAGGCGATCCAGCCGGTGCGCCACCCCGGGGACGACCTCACGTCAGCGCGCGGGGCAGTTGAGCTCGGCGCCGTTCGGGTACCGCACAGGCAGCGGGCCGCCCGAGACCGGGTACCGCGCCTCGCCCATCAATGCCTGCGCCGCCCCGGACCCGTCGACCCGGTCGATGCGCAGCTGGGCGACGACATGGTCGCCCTCGGGGTGGACCATCGTGCTCACGGTGTCGCCGACGCCGTAGGAGTACCCGAGCACGACGGCGCTGCCCTGCCAGTGGCACGACTCGAACCGCTCACCGCCGGGGTGGGCGCTGAGGTACCAGCCGATGCTCGTGACGACGAGTCCCACCCCGAGCAGGGCGCCGACGACGTACTGCAGGATCCTCATGGCGGCAGTCTTCCGGCTGGAGGTCGCCTCCGGGCGGACCGCCCCCACCATCTGGTCGGTGTCGTTCCTCACGGCGCCACTCATCCTCTCTGCGGCTGGGGCTCGGCCAGCACAGCGGCGAGGGAGTCGCGGCAGAACGGGCCGTCGTCCCGGCCGGGCTCGTGCGTCACACCGGCCACGCTAGGACTCCGCGGCGGCCCGATCGGCGAACCGGCCGGCGAGGCGCGACCCGATGATGGTGGTGCGTCACACTTGTGCAACTCGGAGTTGCAGCAGTCGTACGATGCCCACATGCCCACGTCGTCCGCCGCCGCCTCGCCGGGCAAGAGGCCGGAGGCGCGCCGCACCTCGACCGCCGTACGCCGTCGGGCGCGCGAGTCGGCGATCCTCGCCGCCACCCGGACGCTCTTCGACGAACGCGGTGTCGCCGAGGCCCAGATCGAGGACATCGCGCGGGCCGTCGGGATCAACCGGGCGATCGTGTACCGGCACTTCACCGGCAAGGAGGAGCTGTTCGCGCTGGCGCTGGTGGGCTACCTCGACGAGCTCGGCGACGCCCTGACGGCTGCGGCCGAGTCCGAGCCGGAGCCCCGACAGCAGCTGGCTGCGATCGTCTCCGCCTTCGTGGACTACGGCGTGGCGCACCCGGCGTTCGTGGACTGCGCGCACAGCCTGATGCGACGGACCGGCACCGAGCTGTTCGACGAGATCTCGGAGGGAGCGATGCTCCGACTGGGACGTGCGATCGCGTCGTGCCTGGCCGTGCTGCGCCATGCGCTGGACGCCGGAGTGGAGAGCGGCGACTTCACCGTCTCCGACCCGTCGCTGCTCGCCAACACCCTGTACGCGACCGGTCTGGGCGGTCTCCAGCTGGCCCGCGTCGGGCTGGTCATCGACGAGGCCACCCCCGGCGTACCCCAGGTCTCGCGGATCGGGGCCGAGCAGGTGAAGTCGCTGCTGCTCACCTCCGCACTGGCGATGGCCCAGGGCTGAAAGTCGCGCCCGCGTGTAACCGATGAGCCGGCCTCAGCGCTCCAGGATCGCCGTCACACCCTGGCCGCCGGCGGCGCAGATGGAGATCAGGGCACGACCGGAGCCCTTCTGGGCGAGCAGCTTCGCGGCGACGTTGAGGATCCGGCCGCCGGTGGCGGCGAAGGGGTGACCGGCCGCCAGCGAGGAGCCGTTGACGTTGAGCCGGGTGCGGTCGATCTCGCCGAGCACCGAGTCGAGCCCCAGCCGCTCCTTGCAGAACACCGGGTCGTCCCACGCCTTCAGCGTCGCGAGCACCTGGGACGCGAACGCCTCGTGGATCTCGTAGAAGTCGAAGTCCTGGAGGGTCAGCCCCTGCCGCTCGAGCATCCGGGGTACGGCGTACGCCGGAGCCATCAGCAGCCCCTCGTTCCCGTGCACGAAGTCGACGGCGGCGGTCTCGTGGTCGACCAGGAACGCGAGCGGCTCGAGGCCGCGTGCCGACGCCCACGCCTCGGAGCCCAGCAGCACGGCCGAGGCGCCGTCGGTCAGGGGCGTCGAGTTCCCCGCGGTCATGGTCGCGCCCTCGCCCCTGCCGAACACCGGCTTGAGCTTCGCCAGCGACTCGACGGTGGAGTCGGGGCGCAGGTTGGAGTCGCGCTCCAGCCCCCGGAACGGCGTCAGCTGGTCGTCGAAGAACCCGGCGTCGTACGCCGCGGCCAGGTGCTGGTGGGAGGCGGCGGCGAGCTCGTCCTGCTCCTCGCGGCCGATCCGCCACTCGAGCGCGGTCAGGGCGGCGTGCTCCCCCATGGAGAGCTTCGTGCGGGGCTCGCCGTTCTGCGGGATCGACAGCCCGATGTCCGTCGGCCTGATCTGCGCGAGGGCCGTCAGCCGCGACCGCGTGTCGCGGGCGGCGTTGACCTTCATCAGCTTGCGCCGCAGCTTGTCGCTGATCGCGACGGGTGCGTCGGACGTCGTGTCGGCGCCACCCCCGACGCCCGACTCGATCACGCCGAGCGCGATCTTGTCCGCGACGTGGATCGCCGCCTGGAGTCCTGTGCCACAGGCCTGTTGCAGATCGATGCCCGGCGTCTCGGGAGCCAGCCTGGAGCCGAGCACCGACTCGCGCACGAGGTTGAAGTCGCGGGAGTGCTTGAGCACCGCGCCGGCCACGACCTCGCCGACCCGCTCACCCTCGAGGCCGAACCGGACGGCCAGCCCGTCGAGCGTGGCGGTGAGCATCTCCTGGTTGGACGCATCGGCGTACGCCGTGTTGGAGCGGGCGAACGGAAGGCGGTTGCCGCCGAGGACGGCGACCCGGCGCCGGGCGGAGGTGTCGCTGGTCATGCTCCTATCCTGGCCGCAGAGGCCGCCGTGCCCAATGGAATGAGCGCCACGTCACGAAATGTGGACGTGGAGTTACACAACGGGTTACATGAGGAGCCATGACCGACCGATACCAGGACTTCGCGTCCTCCTCCCTCGGCAAGCTGCTGGTGAAGAACCTCGGCCTGCCCAACCCGGTGAAGCTCGAGCGGTACGCCGCGGGGTCACCGCTCGTGGACGGGACGGTCGTCGTAGGCGGTGCCGGCCGGCTCGTCGAGCACCTGCCCCGCATCCTCAAGTCGCTCGAGATCACCTCCACCACCACGACGGACGCCGGTGAGCGGTACAAGGGCCTCGTCTTCGACGCCACCGGGCTGACCGACCCGGTCCAGCTGGTCGCGCTGCACGACTTCTTCGGTCCGCTGATGCGCAGCCTGACGACCTGCTCACGTCTCGTGGTGCTCGGCACTCCCCCCGAGGACGTCGAGGGCGGCGAGCGCATCGCGCAGCGGGCGCTCGAGGGGTTCACCCGGAGCCTCGGCAAGGAGGTCGGCCGCGGAGGCACCGCGCAGCTGGTCTACGTCACCGACGGCGCCGAGGGCGCGACCGCCTCGACCCTGGGCTTCCTGCTGTCCCCGAAGTCGGCGTACGTCTCCGGACAGGTGATCCGCATCGGGACCGCGAGCAAGGAGCCGGCCGAGACCCCCGACTGGCAGCACCCGCTCGTGGGCAAGGTCGCCCTGGTCACCGGCGCCGCTCGCGGGATCGGCGAGCAGATCGCCCGCGTGCTCGCGCGGGACGGCGCCAACGTGGTGGGGATCGACGTCCCCCAGGCCGCCGACGACCTGATCCGGCTGACCAAGGAGCTCGACGGCGACTACCTCACCCTCGACATCACGGCCAAGGACGCCCCGAAGCGGATCGCCCAGCACCTCACCCGTGCTCACGGCGGTGTCGACGTCGTCGTGCACAACGCCGGCATCACCCGTGACAAGAAGCTCGCCAACATGGACGACGACCGCTGGAGCTCCGTCATCGGCGTCAACCTGGTCGCACCCGAGCGGATCACCGACGAGCTGCTGAGCCAGCAGGTCATCCGTGACAACGGACGGATCATCGGCGTCGCGTCGATCGCGGGGATCGCCGGCAACATGGGACAGACCAACTACGCCACGTCGAAGGCCGGCGTGATCGGGCTCGTCGACTCGCTCCGGGACCGTCTCCCGAACGGCATCACGGTGAACGCCGTCGCCCCGGGGTTCATCGAGACCCAGATGACCGCGGCGATGCCG
>JAICSK010000182.1 GCA_025936915.1 Nocardioides sp. | reverse complement strand
CCTCGGGTCCGACCCGCACGGCACCGTCAACAGCTATCTCGTCGTCGAGGGGGACGAGGTCACCGTGATCGACGCCGGGCTCCCCGCTTTCCGGCGTGCGCTGGTCGCCGAGCTGGCCGGACTCGGTCTGGGCCTCGAGGCGGTCAAGGCCCTGGTCCTCACGCACGGCGACACCGACCACATCGGCTTCGCCGCGTGGCTGCACCGGGAGCGGGGCATCCCCGCGCGCGTCCACACCGCCGACGTCGACCGGGCGCGCAAGGAGGTCACCAAGCCGAGCACCGGCTGGGGACCGGTCAAGGCCGGTGCGCTCGCCGGGTTCCTCTGGTACTCCGCCTGCAACGGCGGGTTGCGCATCCCCGCTGTCGAGCAGGTCGTGTCGTTCGACGACGGTGAGGTCCTCGACGTCCCGGGCAGCCCGCGGATCATCCACGTCCCGGGTCACACGCCGGGTAGCGTGGCTTTCCACGTCCCCGCAGTCGACGCCGTGTTCCTGGGCGACGCGATGACCACGCGCAACGTGCTCACCGGCGTCGAGGGCCCCAAGCCCGCGCCGTTCACGCTCGACCCCGCCCAGGCGCGGGAGTCGCTCGACCGGATCGAGGCTGTGGACGCCACCTGGGTCCTGCCCGGCCACGGGCCCGCCTGGAACGGCGGTGTGCCGGAGGCGGTGCGCCTGATCCGCGAGGGCTGAGCAGAAGCCGGCCGCTGCCCCCGAGCGGCCGTGACTACCCTGAGGCCATGCGTCGGTGGCGCCTGCTGCGTCCCGGCCACCTCGGTACCGAGGCTGACCGGGCGACGTTCCGCACTCTCCACACCGCCAGCCAGATGACCAGCGAGCTCCGCACCGGACTCACGCAGGCGTCGGCGGAGCGGTGCGTCCGGCACCTGGCCCGGCTGCTCGGGTCGCGGGCGGTCGCGGTCACCGACACCACCGCAACGCTGGCCTGGCACGGACGCGGCCAGGCGCACGCCGTGCTCGTGGGTCCCCTGGCGGAACGGTGCGTGCTCGACGGCGCCACCGCCGTCCGCGATCACCGCGACTTCGCGTGCGGCCAACCCGGCTGCGCGCTCCGGCAGGCGATCGTGGCGCCACTGACCGTCGAGGACACCGTGGTCGGGACGCTGATGGCGTTCACGCCGACGGTCTCGGCCGGGTTGGTCAGGGCCACCGACGAGCTCGCCCGGTGGGTGTCCGGCCAGCTCGAGCTCGCCGAGCTCGAGGTGGCACGGACGTCGCGGATGGAGGCCGAGGTGCGGGCGCTGCGGGCCCAGATCTCGCCACACTTCGTCTACAACGCACTGACCACGATCGCCTCGTTCGTGCGCACCGACCCCGACCGTGCGCGGGGACTGATCATGGAGTTCGCGGACTTCACCCGTCACTCGTTCCAGCGCGCGGGCACCTACACCACGCTCGAGGACGAGCTCCGGTCGATCGAGCGGTACCTCTCGCTGGAGCAGGCCCGCTTCGGCGACCGGCTGTCGGTGATGCTCCGGATCGCCCCGGAAGTGCTCGGCGTCAGCATCCCGGTGTTGTCGTTGCAGCCGCTGGTGGAGAACGGCGTGCGCCACGGCCTCGCCGCCAAGGACGCTCCGGGCACGATCACCATCCTGGCCGAGGACAACGACTACGAGGCGGTGATCACCGTCGAGGACGACGGCGTCGGGGAGGACCCCGATCGGGTACGTCGCGCCCTGGCCGGCGACGAGTCGATGGACTCGATCGGTCTCGGCAACGTCGACGAGCGGCTCCGGTCGGCGTACGGCGACGAGTACGGCCTCGTGGTCGAGACGGCCCCCGGCGCCGGCACCAAGGTGACCGTGCGGGTGCCGAAGTTCGCCGCCGGGGTGCGGGCATGAGCGCTCCGGGGCGAGCCGAGGGTCTGCGCGTCCTGGCCGTCGACGACGAGCCCCCAGCGCTGGACGAGCTCGCCTTCCTGCTCGGTCGCGACGAACGCGTCGGTGAGGTGCGGACCTGCGCCTCGGCCGCCGAGGCTCTGCGGCTGCTCCGGGGCGAGGGCTTCGACGTGGTCCTGCTCGACATCGCGATGCCCGGGCTCAGCGGGCTCGACCTGGCCCAGGTGCTGCGGCAGTTCCGGCAGCCGCCGGCCGTCATCTTCGTGACCGCACACATGCACCACGCCGTGGAGGCGTTCGACCTCCGCGCCGTCGACTACCTCCTCAAGCCGGTGCACGAGGAGCGGCTGCGCGAGGCGATCGGCCGGGTGAGCGACGAGAGTCTGCTCGGCGACCCCGACGAGCAGCTGCCGGTCGAGCTGGGCGGCGTCACTCGCTTCGTCCGCCGCTCGGACGTGCGGTACGCCTCCGCCCAGGGCGACTACGTGCGCCTCCACACGCCGTCGGGTAACCCGCTTGTCCGGATGCCGTTGTCGTCGTTGGAGCAGCGTTGGGCGGACGCCGGGTTCGTCCGGGTCCATCGCAGCATCCTGGTCTCGCTGGCCCACGTCGAGGAGGTCCGGTTGTCCGGCACTCGTCCCACCGTGGTCGTCGGCGGCACCGAGCTCCCGGTGAGCAGGCGACACGTGCCCGATGTCCGCGGGCTCCTACGGCGGACCCGCGACGGCGAGAGCGGATGAGCGACGAACCGATCGCCCGGGTCAGGATCACCAGCCCGCGCACGCGGGCCGCTCGCTCGCGGACACGTCGTTCCAACGCCGCCGAGATCGACGCGCTGACCCGTCTCGGCGAGGTCTACGTGCAGAGCCTGATGCGGGCACAGCTGCGCCTCGCGGGGTACGTCGTGCTGCTGCTGGCCGCGAGCATCGGGCTCCTGCCCGTGGTGTTCCAGCTGCTGCCGGTCTCCCACGTCCACCTCCTCGGCATACCCCTGCCCTGGTTGCTCCTGGGGGTCGCGGTCTACCCGTGGCTGCTCGGCCTCGCCTGGTGGTACGTGCGTCGCGCCGAGCGCAACGAGGCGGCGTTCGTCGACCTGGTCGAGCATCGCGAGGACCCCGCGTGAGGGAGCTGACCGCCCTGCTCGCCGTCACGATCGTGGCGACGGCAACGCTGGCCGTCGGGGCCTTCGGACTGCGGGTCTCGCGCACCACCAGCGACTTCTTCGTCGCCTCGCGCAGGGTGGGCCCCTTCCTGAACGCGTCGGCGATCGGCGGCGAGTACCTGTCGGCCGCGTCGTTCCTCGGGGTGGCCGGGCTGGTGTTGTTGCGCGGCGTCGACATGCTCTGGTACCCGATCGGCTGGACCGCGGGCTACCTGCTGTTGCTGGTCTTCGTCGCCGCGCCGCTTCGGCGTTCGGGGGCCTACACCCTGCCGGACTTCGCCGAGTTCCGGGTCGAGTCGCAGGCGGCCCGACAGGTGGCCAGCTGGCTGGTCTGCCTGATCGGGGCGCTCTACCTGGTGCCGCAGTTCCAGGGTGCCGGGCTGACCTTGAGCGCGATCACCGGCGCGCCGACCTGGGTCGGTGCGGCGCTGGTCGCCTTCGTCGTGCTCGTCAACGTGGCCGCCGGGGGGATGCGCAGCGTCACCCTGGTCCAGGCCTTCCAGTACTGGATCAAGCTGTGCGCCCTCCTGGTCCCGGCCCTGCTCCTGTGGCTGGCCTGGCACCACCACGGCTCGCCCAGCCACCACCTCCACAGCTCCGACTGGGTGGAGCCGCTGCGCGGGCCGCACGCGACGTACCTGACCTACTCGCTGATCCTGGCGACGTTCCTCGGCACGATGGGACTGCCCCACGTGGTCGTCCGCTTCTACACCAACCACGACGGCACCTCGGCCAGGCGTACGACGCTGGGCGTCCTGGCGATGCTCAGCATGTTCTACCTGCTGCCCACGGCGTACGGCGCGCTCGGCCGGGTCTACGCCTCCGACCTGATCGGCTCCGGGCGCACCGACTCGGTCGTCCTCGAGCTCCCGGAACGGGTGCTCGGCGGCACCGGCGCGACGCTGCTGACCGCGCTGCTGGGTGCGGGGGCCTTCGCGGCGTTCCTGTCGACCTCGTCGGGGCTGGTCGTGTCGGTCAGCGGCGTCCTCAGCCAGGACGTGCTCAGCCGTCGCTTCGACAGCGTCACCGGCTTCCGGATCGGGGGCGTCGTGGCGGCCGGCGGCGCGCTGGTGCTCGCGGAGGGCACCCAGGGCCTGCCCGTCGCGCACGCCGTCGAGCTGGCGTTCGCGGTCGCGGCCTCGACGTTCTGCCCGTTGCTCCTGCTCGGCATCTGGTGGCGTGGCCTGACCGCACTCGGGGCGATGGCCGGGATGGTCGGCGGTGGCATCCTGTCCGGCACGGCCGTGGTGGCCGTGATGGTCGGTGTCCACGCGACCGGGTGGGCCGGGGCGCTGCTCGCGCAGCCGGCGCTGCTGACCGTCCCGGTGGCGTTCATGACGATGGTCGGCGTCTCGCTGGCCGACCGTGCCCGGGTCCCCCTGCACGTCGGGCGGGCGATGGTGCGGCTCCATCTGCCGGAGACGGTCGACGTCGACCGCGGCAGCTACGCGCCCATGAGCTGAGACCGTTCGTCGTCGTCGCGCTACCGCTCGTCGCACCGCGAACGGCGTACGTCGAGCGTGATCGGCCGTTGAGCGCACCACGCCCGGCCACCACTGTCACCGGAGCATCGGACTGCGCGAGCGTTCGAGGGTCAACTCCGAGCAAGACGGGAGCTCCCATGTCAGAGACCCAGACTCACCATCATCTGCCCGGCGCACACATCGCCGATCCGGCGCCGCTCGGGCTCGCCGGCTTCGCCCTCACCACGTTCGTGCTGAGCATGGTCAACTCCAACATCATCCCGGACACCCTGGTCGGCGGCGCCCTCGGAGCGGCGCTCGCCTACGGCGGCATCGCCCAGTTCGCTGCCGGGCTGTGGGAGTTCGCCAAGGGCAACACGTTCGGCGCCACCGCCTTCTGCTCGTACGGCGGCTTCTGGATCTCGTTCTGGTGGCTGGCCGAGAAGGACCTGGCCAACCTCGGGCCCGACGGCTACAAGGTGGTCGGTGCCTACCTCCTCGGGTGGACGATCTTCACCGCGTACATGACCGTGGCCGCGATGCGCGTGAACCTGGCCGTACTGGCCGTGTTCGTGCTGCTGACCATCACCTTCCTGGTGCTCACGATCGGTTGGTTCGACAAGGTGTCCAGTGGGTGGATCCACTTCGGCGGATACCTCGGCATCCTGACCGCGATCGCCGCGTGGTACGCGTCGTTCGCCGGGGTCACGGCGTTCACCTGGAAGCGCCAGGTGTTCCCGGTCTACCCGCGGGAGTAACGGCCGGACCCATCGCTCGCAACCTCGCAGCCGGGGCCGGCGCCGTACCAGGAGAACCGAACTAGGGTGGACGGCGGGCCCCGCTGCGAGGCGTTCTGAGGTGGCACCGAGAGGAGACGAACAGACGTGAGCCAGGAAACCCTGTCCAACCTGCTGCACGAGAACCGCCGTTTCGAACCGCCGGGCGACCTCGCGGCCAACGCCAACGCCAAGGCGGATGTCTACGACGAGGCCGACAAGGATCCCGTCGCGTTCTGGGAGAAGGCCGCCGAGCGGCTCTCCTGGGACACGAGGTGGGACCGCACGCTCGACTGGGACAACCCACCGTTCGCGAAGTGGTACGTCGGCGGCAAGCTCAACGCGGCGTACAACTGCGTGGACCGGCACGTCGAGAACGGCCTCGGCGACCGGGTCGCCTACCACTGGGTGGGCGAGCCTGAGAACGACACCCGTGACATCACCTATGCCGAGCTCAAGGACATGGTGTGCCAGGCGGCCAACGCCCTCGTCGACCTCGGAGTCAAGACCGGCGACCGGGTCGCGATCTACATGCCGATGATCCCGGAGACCGTCGTGGCGATGCTCGCGTGCGCGCGGCTCGGTGCTCCGCACACCGTGGTGTTCGGCGGCTTCTCGTCGACGGCGCTGCGCGACCGGATCCAGGACTGCGACGCGCGGGTCGTGATCACCTCCGACGGCGGGTACCGGCGCGGCGCCGCAGCGGCGCTGAAGCCGGCCGTGGACGAGGCGCTCGAGTCATGCCCCGACGTCCGCAACGTGCTCGTCGTACGACGGACCGGGCAGGACATCGCGTGGACCGAAGGGCGCGACGTGTGGTGGCACGACGTCGTCGACGGCGCGTCGAAGGAGCACACGCCCGAGGCGTTCGACAGCGAGCACCCGCTGTACGTGATGTACACCTCGGGCACGACCGGCAAGCCGAAGGGCATCCTGCACACGACCGCCGGCTACCTGGTCGGCTGCGCGTGGACGCACTGGGCGGTGTTCGACCTCAAGGACGACGACATCTTCTGGACCGCGGCCGACATCGGCTGGGTGACCGGCCACTCCTACATCGTCTACGGGCCGCTGGCCAACGGCGCGACGTCGGTGATGTACGAGGGCACACCCGACACCCCGCACAAGGGCCGCTGGTGGGAGATCATCCAGAGCTACAAGGTCACGCTGCTCTACTGCGCGCCGACGGTGATCCGGACGTTCATGAAGTGGGGCGCGGACATCCCGGACAAGTTCGACCTCTCGACGTTGCGGATCATCGGGTCGGTCGGTGAGCCGATCAACCCTGAGGCCTACATCTGGTATCGCGAGACCATCGGGGGGAGCCGCACGCCGGTCGTCGACACCTGGTGGCAGACCGAGACCGGCATGCACATGATCAGCCCGCTGCCGGGCGTCACCGCCGGCAAGCCGGGCTCGGCGATGAAGGCGCTGCCCGGCGTGACCGCGCTGGTCGTCGATGACGAGGGTCACGCCGTGGAGCCGGGGTCGGGCGGGTACCTGGTGATCACCCAGCCGTGGCCCGCGATGCTGCGCACGATCTGGGGTGACGACGACCGCTACAAGGAGACGTACTGGTCGCGCTTCCAGGGCATGTACTTCGCCGGTGACGGCGCCAAGCTCGACGAGGACGGCGACATCTG
>JAICSK010000003.1 GCA_025936915.1 Nocardioides sp. | reverse complement strand
CGGCTGCGCTACGCCCGCCACCTGCCGGGGTGGCACGAGCCCGACCTGCTCGACCGGCTCGCCGACGCGGTGGACGCGCCCGTCCACGTGGAGAACGACGTGAACCTCGCTGCGCTCGCAGAGCTCGGCTCGGGCCGCGCTCAGGACGTCGACGACTTCGTGCTGCTCTGGGTCGACGAGGGGCTCGGCGCCGCGCTGGTGATCGGCGGCCGGCTCTACGGCGGGGTGACGGGTGGCGCGGGCGAGATCGGCTTCCTGCCGCTGCCGGGCACGCCGCTGGTGCGCGACGTACGACGGAGCAACGCGGGGGCTTTCCAGGAGCTGGCCGGCGGTCCCGCCGTCGTCTCGCTGGCGCGCTCGCTCGGCCTCCGGGCGACCTCGGCACCGGCCGCGGTCCGGGCGGCACTCACGACGCCGGGAGCCGGAGACGACTTCCTCGCCACGCTGGGCCGGCGTCTCGCCGTCGGCGTCGCGGCGATGGTCGCCGTCCTCGACCCGGCCCTGGTCGTGCTGTCCGGCGAGGTCGCCCTGGCCGGGGGCGACCGCCTCCGCGCCGCCGTGGCCGAGGAGCTGGGCTCGGTCGCCGTCGGCCAACCGCGCCTGGAGCTCGCCGACGTCCGCGAGGGCCCGGTGCTCACCGGCGCCCTCCACACCGCTCTCGCCGCCGCTCGGGACGACGTCTTCGACACCGTTCGACACCTCGCACACCCGGGCAGCGCCCGGACCGTCACCAGGAGATCACCATGACCCGACCACCGCGCCCACCCTCGGCCGCGCGTCGCCGCCTCGCCGGCAGCGCACTGACCGCGGCCCTCGCGCTCGCGCTGACCGCGTGCTTCGGCTCGTCCCAAGGGGGTGCGAAGGACAATCCGAACGCCGACGTGACCATCACCTTCTGGCACGGCTGGAGCGCACCCAGCGAGGTCAAGGCGATCCAGTCGACGATCGACGCGTTCGAGGCGAAGTACCCGAACATCCACGTCAAGGCGGTCGGGAACATCACCGACGACAAGATCAACCAGGCGCTGCGCGCCGGTGGACCTTCCGCGCCCGACGTCGTCTCGTCGTTCACCACCGACAACGTCGGGGAGTTCTGCACCTCGCACGCGTTCGTCGACCTCACGCCGTTCCTCGACAGGTCGGGGATCGACCCGAAGACGACGTTCCCGGGCCCCCAGCTCGCCTACACCCAGTACAACGGCGACCAGTGCGCCCTGCCGCTGCTCAGCGACGCCTACGGGCTGTACTACAACAAGGACATGTTCCAGGCGGCCGGGATCACCAGCCCACCGAAGACGATGTCGGAGCTCGACGCCGACGCGGTGAAGCTGACCAAGATCTCCGGAGACAGCTACTCCCAGCTCGGCTTCGTCCCGGACTACCACTTCTACGAGTCGACGATCACGCACTTCGCGGCGCAGTGGTCGCCGACGTACTTCAGCTCCGACGGCACGTCGAACGTCGCGAACGACTCGGCGATCTCGTCGGCGATGCAGTGGCAGAAGAGCCTGGTCGACAAGCTCGGTGGGTACTCGCGGCTGGACAAGTTCCGCACCTCGGCCGGTGAGGAGTTCAGCAACAACAACGCGTTCATGACCGGCCAGGTGGCGATGATGATCGACGGCGAGTGGCGCGCCGGCATGATCGACGACTCCACCAGCAAGGTGAACTACGGGGTCGCGCCGTTCCCCGTGCCCGACGACATGGCCGACCAGTACGGCAAGGGCTACATCACCGGAACCATCGTCGGCATCGCCAGCACCAGCCAGAAGCAGAACGCCGCCTGGGAGTTCGTGAAGTTCCTGACGACCGACACCGACGCGGTGGTGAACTTCGCGAACGCCATCCACAACGTCCCGTCCACGACGGCGGCGCTGGCCTCGCCGAACGTGAGCCAGGACCCGAACTTCCAGGAGTTCATCAAGATCGCGTCCAACCCGAACAGCAACACCACACCCGCGAGCCCGAACGGTGGCGACTACCAGCTCGTGCTGCAGAACCTCGGCTACGACTACCAGTCCGGCAAGCAGACGGACCTCCAGTCGGGGCTCGACGGCGCGGCGAAGCAGATCGACACCGACATCGCCCAGGCCCAGTGACGGGCCGGTGACGAGCAGACCGGTGGCCGTCGGGGTGAGACCCGGACGGACCAGGAACCCAGGGCTCCGCAGCCGCCGACGACGGGAGTGGCTGAGCACCCTGGCGTTCCTGTCCCCGTGGCTCCTGGGGACCGGCCTGTTCTTCGTCTACCCGCTGGTCACGACCGCGTGGCTGTCGTTCACCAAGTACGACGGGTTCGTCTCGCCGACGTGGGACGGGCTGGACAACTGGACCTTCGTGTTCCACGACTA
The DNA here is from genome assembly GCA_025936915.1 of Nocardioides sp. Taxonomy (GTDB): domain Bacteria; phylum Actinomycetota; class Actinomycetes; order Propionibacteriales; family Nocardioidaceae; genus Nocardioides. Next base: position 38,800 of record JAICSK010000003.1, on the reverse strand, counting down.
CCCGTTCTTCTGGCCGGCCATGCGCAACACGTTGTGGTTCGTGGTCGTGCTCGTGTCTTTGCGGATCGTCGCCGGTCTCGTGCTCGGACTGATGGTGGTCCACGTCAAGCACGGCAACTCCGTGCTGCGCACGGTCTTCTACGCGCCGTTCCTCGCACCGCCGGTCGCGGGCACGCTGGCGTTCGTGTTCCTGCTCAACCCGGGAACCGGTCCGGTGAACACCATCCTCGGCCACCTCGGCGTCTCGGCGCCCAACTGGTTCAACGACCCCTCCTGGTCCAAGCCCGCGCTGACGCTGCTCGCACTCTGGGGGGTCGGCGACCTGATGGTGATCTTCATGGCGGCGCTGCTCGACGTACCCCAGGAGCTGTACGAGGCGGCGTCGCTCGACGGGGCAGGGGCGATCAGCCGGTTTCGGCACATCACGCTGCCGCACCTGCGACCGATCCTGGTGTTCGCCGTGGTCACCGGCGTCATCGCGACCATGCAGTACTACACCGAGCCGATCGTGGCGGGGCAGGTCGCGAGCGGACAGATCGCCGGCTCGGGCAACCAGTTCGAGCCCGGCTACCCGAACGGCTCGACGCTCACTCTCCCCCAGCTGGTCTACAACCTCGGGTTCCAGCGGTTCGACATCGGCGCCGCCTGCGTGATCGCGATGGTCCTGTTCGTGCTGTCGATGGCGTTCGCGGCGTTCCTGATGCGGCGCGGCCACGGCTTCCTGGCCGGAGAGGACTGAGATGACCGTCGTCGACTCCTCCGCCTACCGACGCCGCCAGGTGCTCGAGTGGGTCGCGCTGCACTCGTTCGCCGTGGCCCTCGCGCTGCTCTTCGCGCTGCCGTTCGTCTTCGTGCTGCTCACCGCGCTGATGTCCGACCAGCAGTCGCTCACCCGCGACCTGTGGCCACAGCCGTTCGCCTGGCACAACCTCGTCGACATCTGGCACACGCCCGGGTTCACCACCTGGTGGCGCAACACGCTGGTGTACGCCGTGCTGGGCACGGCACTGACCCTGCTCTCGAGCGTGCCCGTGGCGTATGCCCTGGCCTACTTCCGGTTCCGGGGCCGCAACGTCGCGATGATGGTCGTGATCGCGACCATGATGCTTCCGCCGCAGGTCTCGATCATCCCGCTGTACCTGGTCTGGGCCCAGAACTTCCACCTCACCGGCACGCTCTGGCCGCTGATCATCCCGCTCGCCTTCGGCGACGCCTTCTCGATCTTCCTGCTGCGGCAGTTCATGCTGACGGTGCCGCGGGCCTATCTCGAAGCCGCCCGCATCGACGGCTGCGGAGACTTCCGGACGATGATCAGGGTCGTGATCCCGATGATCAAGCCGGCCATCGCGGCGGTCGGGCTGTTCCAGTTCTTCTACTGCTGGAACGACTACTTCGGACCGCAGATCTACGCCAGCGAGAACCCCGGTGCCTGGACCCTCAGCTATGGCCTGCAGACCTTCAAGAGCGCCCACCACACCGACTGGAACCTCACCATGGCCGCGACGGTCCTGGTCCTCGCCCCGGTGATCCTGCTGTTCTTCCTCGCCCAGAAGGCGTTCATCGAGGGCGTCACCCTGACCGGGGTCAAGGGGTGATCCGGTGAAGATCGCGGTCGTCGGCGGCGGGTCGACGTACACCCCGGAGCTCGTGGACGGCCTGGGGCGGCTCTACGACGTGCTCCCGGTCGACGAGCTGGTGCTGGTCGATCCCGCGGCCGAACGGCTCGAGCTGGTGGGTGACTTCGGCCGGCGAATCCTGGCCAGGCTCGGCCACCCGGGACGGCTGACGACCTCGACGGACCTGGCACCGGCGCTCGAGGGCGTCGACGCGGTGCTGCTGCAGCTTCGCGTCGGCGGCCAGGCCGCGCGTCGGCAGGACGAGACCTGGCCCCTGGAGTGCGGCTGCGTGGGACAGGAGACCACCGGGGCCGGCGGACTCGCCAAGGCTCTGCGCACCGTCCCGGTCGTCCTCGACATCGCCGAGCGGGTGCGCGCCACCGCGCCCGACGCGTGGATCGTCGACTTCACCAACCCCGTCGGGATCGTCACCCGAGCGCTGCTCCAGGAGGGGCACCGGGCCGTCGGGCTGTGCAACGTCGCGATCGGCCTCCAGCGCCGGTTCGCCGCGTGGCTGGGAGTCGAGCCCGAGGCGGTGCACCTCGACCACGTCGGGCTCAACCACCTCACCTGGGAGCGGGCGGCGACCGTGGACGGGGTCGATCGGCTGCCGGAGCTGCTCGACGGACGCCGAGACGAGATCGCGGAGTCCCTGGAGCTCCCGGCCGAGCTGCTCGACACGCTCGGCGTCGTCCCGTCGTACTACCTGCGCTACTTCTACGCCCACGACGAGGTGGTGGCCGAGCAGCGGGCCTCGGGGTCGCGTGCCGCACGGGTGGCCGAGATCGAGCAGGAGCTGCTCACGATGTACGCCGACCCGGCCCTCGACGAGAAACCGGCCCTGCTCGGTGAGCGCGGCGGCGCCTACTACTCCGAGGCCGCCGTGCAGCTGGCGGCGTCGCTGCTGGGCAGCGGGCCGACCCCGACCACCCAGGTGGTGAACCTGCGCAACGACGGCACCCTGCCCGACCTGCCGGACGACGCGGTGGTCGAGGTGCCGGCCGAGGTGGACGGGGCCGGGGTGCGACCGGTCGCGGTTGCTCCGCTCGCTCCGCTGTACGCCGGGCTCGTTGCCGCGGTCACGGCGTACGAGCACCTCGCGCTGGACGCGGCCCTCCGCGGCGGGTACGACCGGGTGTTCCAGGCTCTGCTCGCGCATCCGCTCGTCGGCCAGGTCGATCTCGCGCACGGGCTCACCGACCGGCTGATCGCCCACAACCGCGACCACCTCGGCTGGGCCTGACATGTCCGGCACCGGCGCTGTCTCCCCCGCCGTCCTGGCCATCGACGCCGGGAACAGCAAGACGGACGTGGCGATCGTCGCCGCCGACGGGTCGCTCCTGGGCACGGCTCGAGGTGGCTCGTTCCGCCCCGACCGGCTCAGCGCGGTCACCGCGGTGGCCGGGCTGGCACCCCTGGTGGAGAAGGCACGGGTGGAGGCCGGCCTCGGGGGCCCGGTCGCGGGACACGTCTCGGCCTGCCTGGCGAACGCCGACCTCCCGGTGGAGCACGAGGCCCTGAAGACGGCGCTCGCCGCGCAGGGGTGGGCGGCCTCGGTGGAGGTCTTCAACGACACCTTCGGTCTGTTGCGCGCCGGGCTCGACGACCGCCGGGGCGTGGCCGTCGTCTGCGGCGCGGGCATCAACTGTGCCGGTCTGCTGCCCGACGGCACGACGGCACGGTTCGCCGCCGTCGGCCACATCTCCGGCGACTGGGGCGGGGGCGGGAACCTCTGGCGGGAGGCGATGTGGTGGGCGGCCCGGGCGGCCGACGGTCGCGGGCCCGACACCGAGCTGCGTGACGCCCTTCCCCGGCACGCCGGACTCGCCACGATGGACGAGCTGATCGCCGCGGTGCACCTCGGGACCGTCTCCGAGGCCGAGTGCATGGAACTGACCCCGGTGCTGTTCGCGGTGGCGGCGCGCGGCGACGAGGTCGCGTCGTCCCTGGTACGACGGCAGGCCGAGGAGGTGGTCGCGCTCGCCGTCGCGGCGATGCGACGTCTCGGCGTGTTCGGCGAGCGGATCCCGGTGGTGCTGGGCGGCGGCGTCCTGACCGCCGGTCACCCGCAGCTGATGGACGAGATCACCCGGCTCCTGGCCGACGCCGCCCCGTCGGCCGAGCCCCGGGTGGAGCGCACGCCGCCGGTGGTCGGCGCCGCCCTGCTCGGCCTCGACCGCGTGGGCGCGTCGGACGACGTACGCCGTCGGCTGCGGGAGTCGTTCGCCCGGGACCGAGAGGTCGGTCTAGGCGACTGAGTGGTCGCGCACCAGGGCGACGAACCGCTCCGCGAGCGGACGCCAGGCGTCGTCGAGGTCGTGCCTCGAGCGGACCAACCCGTCGAGCACCCGCTCCTTCTCGGCCGGGCTCAGGCTGCCGTCGTTGGCCCAGGCACCGACCAGCGCGTCGTCGACCTCGGGATGCCACTGGATGCCCCAGACGGAGGGTGCGTGCCGGGCGGCCTGCACCTCGCCGGTGCTCGCCGTCGCCAGCTGGGTCGCTCCTTCCGGCAGTCGTGAGACGACGTCGTCGTTCCAGTGCATCGCCCGCCTCGGCCCGACCAGGGCTCCCATCAGGTCGTCATCGACGGCCTCGACACGCCACCCCACGTCGAGCAGGCCGAGCTGGCGGCCGTTCGGGTTCACCTCGATCTCGCCGCCGAGCGCGACCGCGCAGAGCTGGTGCCCCAGGCAGATGCCGAGCGTCGGGATCTCCGCGACCGCGGCCTTCCGGATCAGCTCGCGCACGGCCGGCAACCACGGCGCCTTCTGGTCGTCGTGGGCGCCCATCGCTCCGCCCATCACGACAAGCCCGTCGACGCCGTTGACGTCCTGCGGGACGGGGTCGCCGTCGTACGGCCGGCACTCGACCAGGTCGACGTCGCCCATCCAACGGCCCATCAGGTGGACCGGGTCGTCGTCCTCGTGCTGGACGACGAGCACGCGTGGTCTCACGACGCCCAACCTAGCGGGGCGGGTGCCGCCGCCTCCGGACGCGTCCCGCCGGGCGTCAGGCGCTGACGTCCGCCGTCTCGGCACTCAGCGAGACGTGGTGCGGGAACCGGTGCACCTCCTGCGGCCAGCCCACCGCGACGGCGATCCGGGCCGCCCAGTGCCGGGCCGCCTCGTCGTCGGCCACGTCGACGACCGCGAAGCCGCCGAGGTGCTCCTTGGTCTCGACGAACGGCCCGTCGGTGAACACCGGCGTGCCGTCGCCCGGCTCGACGCTGCAGATGGCGGTCGACGCGTCGAGACCGCCGTCGCTGAAGACGAAGACTCCGAGATCGGTCATCTCCTCGATCACGGCCCTCGACCGGCGAGCGCACTCCCGCAGCTCCTCCATCGTCAGGTCGGGCACCCACTCGTCGTTGAAGGCGATCAGGTACAGCGCCATCTCAGCTCCTCTTCTCCCAGGCGGCCCGGCGGCCGCCTCTCACCTTCACCACGAACGCCCTCGCGCCGATCCGACACCCCGGGTGGCTGAATCCGTGGAGCACCTGGATGCCGCCGCGATCAGAGCCACCGCCGTACGCGACTGCGGTAGTCCGCGTAGGCGTCGCCGAACTTCGCCGCCAGGTACCGCTCCTCGGGCAGCACCGCTCCCCACCGGAGCAGCGCCCACTCGATCGGAAGAGCCAGCAGGGCCCACAGCGACCCCGTGAGAACGGCGACCCCGGCCGACGCGACGAGCAGTCCGACGTACAACGGGTTGCGTGACCACGCGAACGGCCCGCGGTCGAGCACCGTCGCGCTGGCCTGGCCGGGCAGGAGGCCGGTCCGGTGCTGCGCCATCGTCACCAGGGCCCAGCCGTTCCAGACGGCGAACGCGCCGAGCAGCACCCAGCCCAGCGTGGAAGCCACCGTGGACGTTCGCCACGGGTCGCCGGCGTTCCATGACACCAGGAGCCCGACGAGCAGCGGACCGCCGACCGAGATCGGCGGCCACAGCCGGAACGACGGCCCCGTGTCCGGCAGCACCTCGGGCATCAGCGCCTCACAGCACCGGCAGCATGCGGTCGCGCTCGAACGCGGAGACCTCGGTGCGGTAGTCGCGCCACTCGGTGCGCTTGTTGCGCAGGAAGAAGTCGAAGACGTGCTCCCCCAGTGTCTCGGCGAGCAGCTCGGAGTCCTCGGCCACCCGGATCGCCTCCGACAGGCTGGTCGGCAGCGGCTCGATCCCGAGCGACTTCCGCTCCCGCTCGGTCAGGGTCCAGACGTCGTCCTCGGCCTCACGGGGCAGGTCGTAGTCCTCCGCGACGCCCTTCATGCCCGCCGCCAGCACCACGGCGTAGGCGAGGTAGGGGTTGCACGCCGAGTCGATCGTGCGCACCTCGACCCGGGTGGAGACGCCCTTCTGCGGCTTGTACATCGGCACCCGCACCATCGCCGAACGGTTGTTGTGGCCCCAGCAGATGTACGACGGCGCCTCGCCGCCGCCGAGCAACCGCTTGTAGGAGTTCACCCACTGGTTGGTCACGACCGCGATCTCGCTCGCATGACGGAGCACCCCGGCGATGAACTGCCGGCCGGTCTTCGACAGCTGATACTCCGACCCGGCCTCGAAGAAGGCGTTGCGATCGCCCTCGAACAGCGACACGTGCGTGTGCATCGCCGAGCCCGGCTGGTCGGTGAACGGCTTCGGCATGAACGTCGCCCAGATGCCCTGGCTCAGCGCGACCTCACGGATGACGGTGCGGAACGTCATGATGTTGTCGGCGGTCGACAGGGCGTCGGCGTACCGCAGGTCGATCTCCTGCTGGCCCGGCCCGCCCTCGTGGTGGCTGAACTCCACCGAGATCCCCATCGACTCGAGCATGGTGATCGCCTCGCGCCGGAAGTCGGCACCCTGCGACTGCGCGGTGTGATCGAAGTAGCCGGACCGGTCGACGGGCACCGGGTCGAGTCCGGGCGCCGGAGTGTCCTTGAACAGGTAGAACTCGATCTCGGGATGGGTGTAGAACGTGAAGCCCTGCTCCGCGGCCGTGCCCAGCGTGCGCTTCAGCACGTGCCGCGGGTCGGCGTACGACGGGGAGCCGTCGGGCATCACGATGTCGCAGAACATCCGCGCCGTGCTCGGCCCGTCGCCACTGCGCCACGGCAGGATCTGGAAGGTCGCCGGGTCGGGCTTGGCGAGCATGTCGGCCTCGTAGACCCTGGCGAAGCCCTCGATCGCCGACCCGTCGAAGCCGATCCCCTCGTCGAACGCCCCCTCGAGCTCGGCCGGCGCGACCGCCACCGACTTGAGGAAGCCGAGCACGTCGGTGAACCACAGCCGCACGAACCGGACGTCACGCTCCTCGAGCGCGCGCAGCACGAAGTCTTCCTGCTTGCCCATGCCGCGCAGTCTGTCCCAGCCGTGTTACGGCGATGTTGCGGAACCGGCGTGCGCAACCGAGGTGCGGTGCCGGACCGGCCGGCCCTGCACCGCACGTCGCCGTCAGGAGCCGGCTGCCAGCCGAGCGGCCTGCTTCAGCAGCGCCCTTCCTTGCGACAGCTCGGACGTCAGCTCGCCGCGTCCGGGCGCCTGACCCGCCGCTGCCCGTGCCAGGGTGGCCTTCATCCGGGCAGCGACGTGGTCGCGGTGGTTGGCCAGGTCCAGCAGAGTCTGCTGCTCGGTCGTGTACGCCGAGTCGTCCGACGCAGACCCGCTCGCCAGTGCCGCGGAGTCCGCGAGCAACGTGTTCGTCGCGAACTCTCCGACGCTCGAGTTGAGCCGGCGGTACAGCGCACTCAGCTGGGCCACGTGGTCCAACGTGCTGCCCGGGTCGGTCAGCGCCTGGGAGATCACCTGACCGTCGGTCTGGTAGTCGTCGGTCAGGCCGACCAGGTGCAGCAGCGTGGGACGCAGATCGGCTTCCTCGATCCAGGTCCCCTGCGTGGAGGCCTGCGGCACGGTGTGCGTCGAGTTCGGGTCCTGCGACTCGTTGCCGCCGGTCGGGCCCGGACCGTCCACGCCGCTGACCGCCACGCCCGGACCGGTGATCGCGGCCCAGGTGACGTCGATGTTCGGTGAGTAGTACCCGTGGTCGTAGGCGAACCCGTTGTTGTACTGGACATTGGCGCCGGACGTCGAGAAGAAGTAGTCCGGCATCGGGAAGATCGAGTACGTCGGCGTTCGCAGCGGATCGTTCGTCTGCATGTGCAGCACCCGCTGTTCGAGGGCGCCCGCCTGGTACTTGACGATCTTCTCGTTCGGCACGCCGCTGTAGTTGATGTAGGGATTGGTGGTGTTCGTCATCGCGGCGGTGTCGCGCTCCAGCTGGCGCACCGTCGGGTCGTCCGCGGCCGGCTGGCCGTGCACGTAGATGGATGCGCCCTGCGGCTGCACGTCGTACTGCGTGCCGGAGCTCGCCGTGGTCGACAGCAGGCTCTTGATGTTGGCCTGCAGCTCGCCGTCCTGCGTGTTGGTGTAGTGGCAGGCCACCGTGACGCCGTCGCAGCCGGCCGGAGTGGGCTCGGAGGAGCGGCCGACGTTCGCGCCCGCGAACTGGTCGTTCTCCTCGGCGCTGATCATGAACTCGGTGTTGGCCGGGGTGATCCCGTCGACGGCGAGCCGCTGGAGCCACTGGCCGAACGCCGTGTCGTAGTCGTGCAGCGCCGCGACGGAGCAGGCATCGCCGGGGCCGAGCGCGTTGCCCGGTGAGGTGCAGCCGGTGGCGCCGGACTTCTTGTCGTGGGTGTCGGAGATGTAGCCGTACGTCACCGGGATGCCGGCCTCCTGCATGTCGGCCAGCACGGCGAGGCTCTGCGACGCGGTCGGGTTGAAGCCGGGGAAGCCGGGCGTGTGCGTGAACGGCTCCTGCAGGGTGTTGCCGTTCAGGTCGGTGAGGTTGCCGTTGGCGTCCGTGACCGGGAACCCGTCGTGCGTCTGGTCGGCGCCGCCGCCGATCGCCGGCGCGATGTACCTCGCACCGAACAGAGCCTGGTAACCGTTGTACCCGCCGGGCTCGTCCGGGAGGGAGTCGCTGACCGCACGCGGCGAGTTGGCGCAGATGGCGTCGCCCTGGGCGCAGTGGATCGCCTCCCCGACGTACTGCGCGACCTCGACGTCCTTGAACCTGTCGGTGTCATTGGCGGTCTGCATCGCCTCAGGTGAGTTCGCGCCGAACACGGTCGGGACGTCGACGTTCGGGTTCTCCAGCACCATGTTCGCCGTGGAGAAGTTGCCGACCGTGCAGCCGGCGCGGGTGAAAGGCACCCACGGAGCGGGAGTGACCCGGTCGGGCGTGCCGCTCGCGGGCACGGTGTCGGAATAGGTCATCGACGGTGCGGAGTCGACGGGGTTGGGCAACGGCGGACTGGTCTTGGTGTCGATGATCGGCGAGGTCCAGTAGGTGAAGGACGTCGCCGTGTCCGTCGTCCCGTCCGGGTTGTAGACGTTGTAGCTGTTGGTCACCGGCTGGCCGTGCCGGTCGCCGTACAGCCCGGTGTAGATCGTCAGGCTGTCGTCGGCCGTGTGGGCGATCAGCGGCGTGTGCGAGTTGGAGAACACCGTGCCGTTGGACTCCAGGAAGTTCAGCAGGTTGGGCATCTGCTCCAGGTCGGAGGGGACGTTGGGGTTGTCCCGGAAGAAGTGCACGTTGTCGAACACGATGCTGATCACGTGCTGGACGCCGTTGCCGAGCTGACAGCTCGACCCGTCCGCCGCGGCGGGCGGCGCGCCGCCGACAGCGGAGACCGCTGCGACCGCGGTGCCCAGCACCAGAGAGGCGGCGGCCAGGCCCGCCTTGCCTTGACGGACACGACTCGGACGAACGCGCATGATTCGATCTCCCTCGAGCAGAGAACCCCGACAACGTTCGACACGCTAGACCCACGTCCGCGTTTCGAACAGACGTGACTTCGCAACTCTTGGGTGAACTCCGCGTGCCGGCCGAGCAGGCCGTCGCCGAGCCCGATCACCGGCTTGCGCCACGACCGGGCGACCTTCGGTCGTCGCCGACCCACCCCCGATCGGTGGGGCGGGGCGTCGTCGGTGGGGCCAGTGACCTCGGCGGTCAGGGCTTGGTGCAGTAGAACGCGTCCTGGTTGCCGATCGTGCCCTTGTACGTCTTGACCACGGGCTTCCAGCTCGACATCGAGTGTGACGCGTAGGTCAGCGGGATCCGTGTCCGATGACCGTCGAGGGTCCTGGCCCGCACCCGTGCGACCCGGAACGACAGCCGGCGTACCTCGTCACGATGTTCGGGACCGATCGTCCTGGCCCTCGAGGTCCAGACGCCCGGCTTCCCGGAGATCGCGTGCTGGAGCTGGACCGTGCAGCGGTCGCAACCGGCGACGTGGACGCGCAACGTCGTGTGGCGTGGCCCGCTCGCACCCGTCGCGGCGGAGCCGGTCGCAGCATGGGCATCGCCCTGGGCGGTGGTCGCCAAGGTGGCCGCGGCGATCGTGGCGAGGACCGCGGGCAACCCGCGGACACGGCGTACTGCAGTCATCTCGTCTCCCGAGGCTCGGGGGCGGCCCACGTCGGTGCCGCCGCTGACCCCTTCGTCTCAGCTGCGTCGCGAAAGGTTGCGAGGCCGGGTCAGGAGGCCGGGACGCGCTCCAGGTCGGCGAGCCACGCCGTGGCGGCAGCGTCGCTCGGCATCCGCCAGTCGCCGCGCGGGCTCATCGTCCCGCCGGCGCTGACCTTCGGGCCGTTGGGCAGCGCGCTGCGCTTGAACTGGCTGGCGAAGAACCGGCGACAGAACACGTCGAGCCAGTGCCGGATCTCGCCGAGGTCGTACGACGGGCGGCGGTCTGCGGGGAAACCTGGCGGCCACTCCCCGGCCTCGGGGTCGTGCCAGGCGTGCCACGCGAGGAACGCGATCTTGCGCGGACGGTACCCGCGCCGCAGGACGTGGTAGAGCGTGAAGTCCTGGAGCGCGTACGGCCCGACCGTGTCCTCGGTGGCCTGGGCCTTCTGCCCGTCAACGGTCGGGATCAGCTCCGGTGTGATCTCCTGCGCGAGAACCTCTTCGAGCACCGCGCCGGCCGCGTCGTCGAGCTGCCCGCTCTCGATGACCCAGCGGATCAGGTGCTGCACCAGCGTCTTGGGGACTCCGGCGTTCACGTTGTAGTGCGACATCTGGTCGCCGACGCCGTAGGTGCACCACCCGAGCGCGAGCTCGCTCAGGTCGCCGGTGCCGACCACGATGCCGCCGCGCTGGTTGGCCAGCCGGAAGAGGTAATCCGTGCGCAGCCCGGCCTGGACGTTCTCGTAGGTCACGTCGTACGCCGCATCACCGTCGGCGGCGGGATGGTCGAGGTCCTTCAGCAGCTGCTCGGCCGCCGGCTTGATGTCGATCTCCTCGAACGTCACCCCGAGCGACGCGGCAAGCCGGGTCGCCAGCGACTTCGTCGTCTCGCCGGTGGCGAACCCAGGCATGGTGAACGCGAGCACGTCGGTGCGCGGGCGGCCGAGGGCGTCCATGGCCCGGCAGGCGACGATCAGCGCGTGGGTCGAGTCGAGCCCACCGCTGATCCCGATCACAGCCTTCGGCGACCCGATCGCCTCGAGCCGTTGCATCAGCCCGGCGACCTGGATGTGGTAGCCCTCGTAGCAGTCGAGCGCGAGCCGCTCGGGGTCGTCGGGCACGAACGGGTAGCGGTCGAGCGTGCGCCGGAGCCCGATGTCGCCGGCCGGGGGCGCGAGCTCGAAGGCCACCTCCCGCAACCGCCTCGGTGGTCGGGGACCGAGCCCTGCCGGCGTCTCGGCGCCACCGAGGCCCAGGGTCCGTCGGTTGTCGTCGAACGTGCCCATCCGGAGGCGCTCCTGGCGGATCCGATCGAGGTCGACGTCGACCACCGTCCGCTGCGCACCGAGCGGGAACCTCTCGCTCTCGCCCAGCAGGTCGCCGCACTCGTAGACCATGGTCTGGCCGTCCCACGCCAGGTCGGTGGTCGACTCCCCCTGACCCGCGGCGGCGAAGATGTACGCCGCGTTGTCGCGGAAGCTGGCACTGCGCACGAGCAGGCGGCGGTCCTCGGCGCGGGCGATGGTGATCGGGCTGCCGGACAGGTTGGCCAGCACCGTCGCGCCTGCGAGCGCAGCCTCGGCGCTCGGCGGCACCGGCACCCACATGTCCTCGCAGATCTCGACGTGCAGCCGCAGATCGGGCAGGTCGGAGGCGGTGAACACCAGGTCGGGACCCAGCGGCACCTCCGCGCCGGCGACCCGGATCGTCGTACCCCGCAGGTCGTCACCGGGGGCGAACCAGCGGCGCTCGTAGAACTCGCCGTACGTCGGGAGGTACGACTTGGGGACGACCCCGAGGATGCGTCCGTCCTTGACCACCACGGCGCAGTTGAGGACCCGGGAGCCGTGTCGCAGGGGGGCCCCGACCGCGAGCACCGGCAACAGGCCGGCCGACCCCTCCACGATCGTGCCGACCCCAGCCTCCACGCCCCGCAGCAGGGTGTCCTGGAGGAACAGGTCGTCGACGGAGTACCCGCTCAGGCAGAGCTCGGGGAACACCGCGACCGCGACCCCCTCGTCGTGGCACTCGCCGGCGATCTCGAGGACCGTGCGCGCGTTGGCCGCCGGGTCGGCCAGCGCCACGGGCATCGTGCACGCCGCCACCCGCGCGAACCCCTGGGCGTACGCCGAGTAGAACTCCACGCTTGCAGTCTAGGGATCCCCCGCCGCCCTCGCGGTCGAGGAGGCCGCTCGCAACCGTCGCTGGGCCCTCGGTCTCGTGACGGGCGCGGGGCGCCCCCTCCTCGACCGGCGGAAACCGATACGTTGCGGAATATGGCCTCGGGTCGGATCGTCCTCCTGAACGGGCCGTCGAGCGCGGGCAAGACCACCCTGGCCCAAGCCGTGGCCCGTCGGCTCACGACGCCGTGGCTGGTGTTGCCCGTCGACCTGTTCCACCAGATCCGGACCCGGCCGGACGTCGTCCTCACCGACCGGCAGTGGTACGACGTCTTCCACCGCACGCGTGCGGCGTACCACCGTGCGCTGGCCGGCGCCGCCTCGTCGGGGATGGACGTGCTCGGCGACCACGTCCTCGACGAGCCGTGGCGCCTCGACGACCTGCTCCGGCTGACCGTCGGGATCGACGTGCTCCTGGTGCACGTGACCTGCTCGCCCAAGGAGCTCCGGCGCCGGGAGAAGCTGCGTGACGACCGCGAACGGGGCAAGGCCCTGCATCAGCAGCGGCTGGTCTTCCAGCACGGCGACTGCGACCTGACCGTCGACACGACGTACGGACCCGATGAGCCGACGGCCGCAGTGCTCGACCTCATCCGGCACCCACCCGCGGACCGTGCCTTCGATCGGCTTCGGGCCCAGCGGCTCGCCCGTGCGTGAGCCGCCCCCAGAGGTAGACGACGGCGTCGTCGTCGACCTTCTCCGTCGGCACTGGGACGACGCGATCGCGCGCGTCGAGCACCTGCCCGTGGGTTTCGGCGCACACCACTGGGCCGCGCACGGCGACGCCGACACCCCTCTCTCCTTCGTCACGCTCGACCGACTCGAACCCAAGCGCACGCTGCTCGACCTCGAGGCGGCGTACGACGGCGCGGCCGCACTCGCCGCCCAGGGCCTGGAGTTCGTCGTGGCGACGACACCGACTCGCGACGGTTCCCGCACCCACGCGTTCGCCGGCGGAGCCGTCAGCTGCACCCCGTGGTTGGAGGGAACGTCGGGCGGCGACCTGGACGTCATCTGGACGGTCGGCGCGCTGTCCGGTCTCCATTCCGCCGAGCCACCATCGGGTCTACCGGTGTGGCACCCACTGGTAGGACCCGATCTCGCCGACGTGCTCTCACGGCTCACGACCACCACGTGGGGGCCCGGTCCGTACGCCGCGCCTGCGCGGGACGCCGTTCGCAAGCACCTGACCGACCTCGAGCGCTGGACGGCCCGCTACCACACCCTCGCCACGCTCGCGGGAAGCCGGCCGTGGGTGCCTACCCACGGCGAGCCGGACCAGGGCAACCAGCTGCTCACGGCGTCGGGGCGGGTGCTCGTCGACTGGGAGTCGCTGAAGCTGGCACCGGCCGAGCTCGACCTCCGGACACTGGTCGATGCGGGTGTCCCGACCGAGGGCGAGCCGGAGATGTTCGAGCTCTTCGACCTCGAGTGGCGGTTGGACGAGGTCAACCAGTACGCCGCATGGTTCGCCGCTCCGCACTCGGGAAACAGCGACGACGAGGTCGCGTTCGGCGGCCTGCAGCACGAGCTGACGCGTCCGGAGTCCGACTGGTGACGAGCGACACAGGTCGCATCGCCCGTGCACGTCACTAGCCTGGTGGGTGTTGCGTGGACTCCACCGGGAGCCGCGATGACACGAGGAGCACCGGATGAACGACGAGGTGACAGCGCCGTACGGCACCGGGCCGGTGAAGCCCAGCACGACCGTGAAGCGGGTCCGCACCCACCACCTGCGTCAGTTCAAGGAGAACGGCGAGCGCTTCTCCATGCTCACCGCCTACGACCAGTACACCGCGGCCACCTTCGACGAGGCCGGGATCGACGTGCTCCTGGTCGGTGACTCGGCGGCCAACAACGTCTACGGCTACGAGACCACCGTCCCGATCAGCGTCGACGAGCTCCTGCCACTGACCCGCGGTGTGAGCCGCTCGGTCCACCGGGCGCTGGTCGTCGGCGACCTCCCGTTCGGCTCCTATCAGGCGTCGCCGGAGCAGGCCTTCGCCACCGCCGCGCGCTTCATGAAGGAAGGCCTCGCCCACTGCGTGAAGCTCGAGGGCGGCGTCGAGATGGCGCCCCAGATCACCCGGCTCAGCCAGGGCGGCATCCCGGTGATGGCCCACATCGGCTTCACGCCTCAGAGCGAGCACGCCCTCGGCGGCTACCGCATCCAGGGCCGCGGCGACGCGGCCGAGCGGGTGATCGCCGACGCGCACGCCGTGCAAGAGGCGGGCGCCTTCGCGGTGGTGATGGAGATGGTGCCCGGCGAGGTCGCCGCGCAGATCACCAAGGAGCTGCTGATCCCGACCATCGGCATCGGCGCCGGCGCCGAGTGCGACGGGCAGGTGCTCGTCTGGACCGACGCGTTCGGGATGCGCACCGGCCGGATGCCGACGTTCGTCAAGCAGTACGCCGACCTCCACGGCGAGCTGCTCCGCGCCGCCCAGGAGTACGACGCGGACGTCAAGAACCGCACGTTCCCCGGCCCCGAGCACACCTTCTGAGCACACCTTCTGAGCACACCGGTGCGCCGATCCGATGACAACTGTCATGGTCGACACGTGATGGCTGTGTGAGGCGTCGCCACGTGGCATCCGCCAGGCTGGCGTCATGACACAGACCAGCCTCTCGGGGACGTCCGGCAGCAGCGCCGGGGCCGTGCCCGCCGTACGAATCTCCGGGGTCACCAAGGACTTCGGCTCCGTCCACGCCGTCCGCGGCATCGACCTCACCCTCGACCAGGGAGAGATTGTCGCCTTCCTCGGCCCCAACGGCGCCGGCAAGACCACCACCATCGACATGGTGCTCGGGCTCTCGCACCCGACGTCCGGCTCGGTCGAGGTGCTGGGGCTCCCGCCGCGCCACGCCATCGCCCGCGGGCTCGTCTCGGCCGTGATGCAGACCGGTGGCCTCCTCAAGGACCTCACGGTCCGCGAGACCGTGCAGTACACCGCCAGCCTCTTCGCCGGCGCGACCCCGGTCGACGAGGTGCTGCGCACGGCCGGCATCGAGTCGATCGCCGATCGCAAGGTCGGCAAGTGCTCGGGCGGCGAGCAGCAGCGACTGCGGTTCGCGATGGCCCTGCTGTCCGACCCCGCGCTGCTCCTGCTCGACGAGCCGACGACGGGCATGGACGTCGAAGGACGCCGCGCGTTCTGGTCGGCCATCCGGGCCGACGCCGAGAAGGGCCGCACCGTGCTGTTCGCGACGCACTACCTCGAGGAGGCCGACCAGTACGCCGACCGGATCGTCCTGATCAGCCACGGTCGGATCGTCGCCGACGGCACCGGCAGCCAGATCAAGGCGCTCGCGGCCGGCCGCACGATCCGGGCCACACTCCCCGACGCCGACGCGGACGTCCTGTCGGCCCTCGCCGGCGTCGAGAACGTCGACGTGCGCGGCGACGCGGTCTACATCCACGCCAAGGACACCGACGAGGTCGCCCGATACCTCCTCACCCAGACCGCCGCCCACGACCTCGAGATCACCGCCCGCGGCCTGGAGGACGCATTCCTCAGCCTCACCGGCGACGACCACGACATCACCCCCACGGACAGTGAAGGAGCGTCGGCATGACCACGCAGACCATCGACCCCACCACACGCCGCGTGCCGCCGCTCGGTGGCTTCAACGCCACGATGCTCGGCCTCGAGCTCCGCCGGATGCTGCGCAACCGACGCACGGTGATCATCACGCTGATCCTGCCGGCGCTGCTCTACCTGATGATCGGCACCAACACCAGCTACAGCAACCAGACGGAAGGATCGGGCAACGTCTCGGCGTACATCCTGATCAGCATGGCGGCGTACGGCGCGGTCCTGGCATCGACCAGTGGCGGCGCCATGGTGGCGACCGAGCGGGCGCTCGGGTGGTCGCGCCAGCTTCGGCTGACACCGCTCTCGCCGGTCGTCTACATCCTGGTCAAGTCGATCGTCGCCCTCGCCCTCGGCGCCCTGTCCGTGGTCGCGGTGAACGTGGTCGGAGCGGTGAACGGCAAGGCCACCATGCCGACCCACGTCTGGATCACCGCGGCGATCATCGCCTGGGCCGGCTCGGTCGTCTTCGGTGCCTTCGGCCTGTTCATGGGCTACCTGCTCCCCAGCGAGAACGTGATGCAGGTGCTGGGGCCGGTGCTGGCCGGGCTGGCAGCACTCGGCGGGCTGTGGTTCCCGATCAACTCGCACTCGACCATGGGTCACATCTCGGCCTGCACCCCGATCTACGGGCTCGCCCAGCTCGCCCGGTGGCCGCTGTACGGCGGTGCGCCGCACGCCGTGTGGGTCGTCAACCTGGTTGTCTGGCTGGCGATCTTCGTCGGCGGCGCGGCCTGGCGGATGAGCAAGGACACGGCCCGCGTGTGACTAGCCTGACCGGCATGAGCAGCCCCCTGATTCCGGGGAAGGACCTGGGCCAGCCCGTCGGCCCACGTCGCTGGGGGCTGGTCTTCGCCGGGATCTGGCTGTTCTACCTGATCTCCCCGCTCAGCGCCGCCTGGGACCGGCACGACCTGCGCGGCTGGGTCGGCTTCTTGGCCACCCTCGTCTTCGCGGCGATCTACCTGGTCGTGTTCACGCTGATGCGGTGGCGTCGTACCGGTGCCCCGTTCCGCCCGCCGATGCACCCCTCGCAGGGGATCGCGGTGGTGCTGATCGAGATCGCCCTGGCCGTGGTGATGTGCGCCACGATCGGGCAGAGGGGCGACGCCGCCGCGGTCTACATCGCCGTCATCTGTGTGATGTGCCTGCAGACACGGTGGGCCTGGCTGGCCTCGCTCGCCGTCGCCGGCACGACGTACGCCGCCACCGTGTGGGTGCCCCACTGGCACCGCGACGAGGGCATCCTGTTCGGCACGATGGTCGCGACGCTCGCGATCTGGGGGATCTCGCAGTCGATCAACCGCAACATCGAGGTGCTCGCCGTCCGCGAGGAGAACGCCAGACTGGCGCTGGAGGACGAGCGCAACCGGTTCGCCCGCGACCTGCACGACATCCTCGGCCACTCCTTGACCGTGATCACGGTCAAGGCCGAGCTGGCCAACCGGCTGATCGACGTCGACGCCGATCGCGCCAAGGCCGAGCTCGCCGACCTGGAGCGGCTCTCCCGCGACGCCCTTGCCGACGTACGACGAGCGGTCGAGGGGTACCGGGAGCTGACCCTGCCGGGGGAGCTGGCCCGCGCCCGGACGGC
This sequence comes from Nocardioides sp., assembly GCA_025936915.1. GTDB lineage: Bacteria > Actinomycetota > Actinomycetes > Propionibacteriales > Nocardioidaceae > Nocardioides. The sequence continues at coordinate 21,362 of JAICSK010000003.1, read as the reverse complement.
GCTGTCCGCGGCCGAGATCGAGGCCGACCTGCCGAACTCCACCGAAGGCGTCGCCTCGGACGCCCGCGAGCTGTTCGCCTGGGCGGTCCGCGAGGGCATCACCAACGTGATCCGGCACAGCGGCGCCCGGCGGTGCAGCGTCGTGCTCGGCGAGCACGAGGTCGAGGTCCGCGACGACGGTCACGGCGCCGACTCGGCCGGCCAGGGCAACGGCCTCACCGGTCTCCGCGAGCGCGCGGCCGCGCTCGGGGGCACGGTGATCACCCAGTCGCTCCACCCGGGCTTCTCGCTCAAAGTGGTCGTGCCGTGATCAGGCTCCTCCTCGCGGATGACCAGGCGCTGGTGCGGGGGGCGCTGTCCGCGCTGCTCGGGCTCGAGCCCGACTTCGAGGTCGTGGCCGAGGTCGCCTCGGGCACCGACGTCGTGCCCGCCGTGCTCGAGCACCGGCCCGACGTCGCCCTGCTCGACGTCGAGATGCCGGGCCTCGACGGGATCAGTGCCGCCGCCGAGGTACGACGCGTGGCGCCGGCGACACGGGTGCTGATCGTGACGACGTTCGGCCGGCCGGGCTTCCTGCGCCGGGCGATGCAGTCCGGGGCCGACGGGTTCGTGGTCAAGGACACCCCGGCCGCCCAGCTCGCCGACGCCGTACGCCGGGTCCACCAGGGGCTGCGCGTCGTCGACCCCGCGCTCGCCATGGACAGCCTGACCATCGGCGACTCTCCCCTGACCGAGCGCGAGACCGACGTACTCCGGGCCGCCACCGACGGGGCCGCCGTCGCCGTCATCGCCGGACGGGTGCACCTCTCCCCCGGCACCGTGCGCAACCACCTGTCCTCCGCCATCGGCAAGACCGGGGCCGCCAACCGCTCCGAGGCCGTCCGGATCGCCACCTCACACGGCTGGCTCTGACCGATACTTCGCAGCACTCGGCACCCCGTTCCGAGCCGCAAACGGTGCGAAACGCTGTGAACTATCGAGCCGGACCTCAGCGGGTGGCGAGGTTGACCACGACGACCGTGACCACCCAGACCACGAGGCCCACGACGGCCAGCCACGGGAGTCGGGTGGGGTGAGGACTCCACCAGGCGCAGGCCACCGCGAAGAGCACGAGCCAGACGACCACGAGCAGGGCGACGGCCCACCAGGGCAGCACGATCGTCCCGCCGAGGTCGAGGAAGAGGACGCAGACCAGGCCGATCATCCCCGCGAACGGCAGCGGCGAGATCCGCGGTGCAGCCGGCGGCGGTGTCGGCGGTGTCGGTCGCGACGGCTGCCGCGGGGTCGGACGGGTCACTCGTCGTCGCGGCGCTTCGGCAGCCCCGCCCAGTCGGTCTCGTCGGTCCAGTCGGGGTCGTTGTCCCACTCGGCGTTGCGCTCCTGGGCCTTCTCCAGCGCCCGCTCTGCCTCCGCCTCGGTGTCGTACGGCCCGAGCCGGTCGATCGGCGGACAGATGTCGGGGCCGGTCTCGACGGCGTGGTGCTTCACGCAGAACCAATAGGTGGCCATGCGTCGCAGACTACGGCGCTGCCGCACCCGCTCCGTAGACTCGGGCCCATGACCTCGACCGCGATCGCCCCGGCCGCCGTCTCGCCGCGCCGTCCGGTTCCGGACTCGATCGCCCGACCGGAGTACGTCGACAAGCCGGCGCCGGCGCCGTTCACCGGCAACGAGGTCAAGGACGCCGAGACCATCGAACGGATCCGGGCGGCGTGTCAGCTGGCCGCCCGGGCGCGAGACCTGGTGGGCGAGCACGTGGCTCCCGGTGTCACCACCGACGAGCTCGACCGGGTCGGGCACGAGTTCCTCTGCGACCACGGCGCCTACCCGTCGACCCTGGGCTACAAGGGCTTCCCGAAGTCGCTGTGCACCAGCGTCAACGAGGTGATCTGTCACGGGATCCCGGACGCCCGGGTCCTCGAGGACGGCGACATCGTCAACATCGACATCACCGCCTACCTCCACGGTGTCCACGGCGACACCAACGCGACGTTCCTCGCCGGCGACGTCGACGAGGAGACCCGGCTGCTGGTGGAGCGCACGCACGAGGCCCTGATGCGGGCGACCAAGGCGGTCAAGCCGGGCCGCCGGGTCAACGTCATCGGCCGGGTGATCGAGGCCTACGCCAAGCGGTTCGGGTACGGCGTGGTCCGCGAGTTCACCGGTCACGGGATCGGTACGGCGTTCCACAGCGGGCTGATCATCCCTCACTACGACGACCCGAGGTTCGACGACGAGATCCGGCCCGGGATGACGTTCACGATCGAGCCGATGCTCAACCTCGGCACCCACGAGTGGGTGATCTGGGACGACGACTGGACCGTGGTCACCGCCGACGGTCGCCGGAGCGCGCAGTTCGAGCACACCCTGCTGGTGACCGGCGACGGCGCGGAGATCCTGACCCTTCCGTGAACTTTCCGGCGGTGTCGGGGCTGCGCCGCAGCGTCTTTCGTCTTATCCGGCTGCGTTGGAGCGTTCATCCCGCCATGTACGGCGAGAACCGGACGTCCACCGTGTGCTGGCTCAACTTCGTGCAATGCACATTCCTGCAGATCCGGACTCGTTGACCCTCCTTCTCCCGCGGTCCTAAATCAACGCCACGGCCATCTCACCCCCGTAGACGGTCGCGGGTCCGCCGCAATCCGGTCGGACCGTCACTGACGGCTCACCGCGCACGAGCGGAAGCCGTCCGGAGGGCCCCAGGGCCCGGACCAGGAGAAGCAATGAGCAGGAGACATCTCGGCGGCCTCGCTGCTGCGGCACTGGTGGGGACGGCGCTCGCTGCCGCACCCCACGGTGCGGTCGCCGCCGCCCCGACGCACGGGCAGGCCACACAGGGCCCCAGCGCCCGGGCGCTCGCGGCACAGTCGGCACGTCAGCTGGTGGCGAGCAAGCCACCCGCCCTCAAGGTCAGCGCCCACGACGGGTTCCGGGCACAGCCGGTCATGTCGTCGCACGGCATCCAGTACGCGCCGTACCAGCGCACCTACCGCGGTCTGCCCGTGATCGGCGGCGACTTCGTCGTCGTCACCGACTCGAACGGTCAGATCCTGAGCACCTCGGTGGCCCAGACCCACAAGGTCGACCTCCGCTCCGTGACGCCAGGGTTGGCCAAGGCGACGGCAGTCCGCACGGCGCGGCAGCAGGTGCCGCACGTCACCGCCAACTCGCCGGCCCACCTCGTGGTCTGGCAGCACAACGCGACCTCGCGCCTCGGCTGGGAGACCCGGGTGACCGGGCACCAGGGCGTCGAGCCCTCCATCAAGGACGTCGTCGTCGACGCCCGCAACGGCAAGGTGCTGATGGCCCGCGAGCGGGTCGCCGACGGCACCGGCACCGCGGCGTACGACGGCCCCAACCCGGTCACGATCCCGACCAGCGGCTCCGGCTCCAGCTTCTCGATGACCGACCCCAACCACACCACCATCAAGTGCCAGGACGCCGCGACCAACACGACCTTCACCGGCACCGACGACGTGTGGGGCAACGGCTCGGCGACCAACAAGGAAACCGGTTGCGTCGACGCGATGTTCGTCGAGAACAAGGAGAACCAGATGCTGTCGGCCTGGGACGGCCGCAACAGCTTCGACGGTTCCGGCGGCGGCTGGCCGATCCGCATCGGGCTCAACGACGAGAACGCCTACTACGACGGCACCCAGGTGCAGATCGGTCACAACACGCAAGGTGCGTGGATCCCGGTGCTCGACGTGCTCGGCCACGAGCAGGGTCACGGCGTCGACGACCACACCCCGGGCGGCATCTCCGGCAACGGCACCCAGGAGTTCGTCGCCGACACCTTCGGCGCGGCCACCGAGTGGTACGCCAACGAGCCCTCGCCGTACGACACCCCCGACTTCACCGTCGGCGAGGAGGTCAACCTCGTGGGCTCCGGTCCGATCCGCTACATGTACAACCCGTCGCTGGCCGGCGACGACAACTGCTACTCGTCGTCGATCCCCAACGAAGAGGTGCACGCGGCCGCCGGGCCGGGCAACCACTGGTTCTACCTGCTGGCCGAGGGCACGAACCCGACCAACGGGCAGCCGTCCAGCCCGACCTGCAACAGCTCGTCGGTGACCGGCGTCGGCATCCAGAAGGCCGAGCAGATCATGTACAACGCGATGCTGATGAAGACCAGCTCGTCGTCGTACCTGAAGTACCGGACCTGGACGCTGACCGCGGCGAAGAACCTCGACTCGACGTGTGGGCTGTTCAACGCGACCAAGGCGGCGTGGAACGCCGTGTCGGTGCCGGCCCAGTCCGGTGACCCGACGTGCACCGGTGGCGGCGGCACCAACACCGTCACGGTGAACAACCCGGGCAACAAGACCGGCACGGTCGGCACCGCTACGTCGCTGCAGATGACCGGCACCGACTCGCAGTCGGGTCAGACGCTGACCTGGTCGGCCTCAGGCCTGCCCGCAGGCCTGTCGATCAGCTCCTCGACGGGTCTGATCAGCGGCACGCCGACCACGGCCGCGACGTACACCCCGACCGTGACGGCGACCGACACCACCGGCTCGCACGGCTCGACGTCGTTCACGTGGACGATCAGCGGCGGTGGCGGGGGCGGATGCTCCGGCCAGAAGCTCGCCAACCCCGGCTTCGAGTCCGGCAACACCGGCTGGTCGACGACCGCCGGCGTGATCGACAGCTCGACGTCGGAGCCGGCGCGCTCGGGCAGCTGGAAGGCCTGGCTGGACGGCTACGGGACCACCCACACCGACACGCTCTCGCAGTCGGTGTCGATCCCGGCGGGTTGCCACGCGACGCTGACGTTCTACCTGCACATCGACACGCAGGAGACCACGACGTCGACGGCGTACGACAAGCTGACGCTGGCCACGAACGGCACCACCAAGGCGACGTTCAGCAACCTCAACCACAACTCGGGGTACGCCGTGCACAGCTATGACCTGTCGTCGTACGCCGGCACGACGGTGACGATCAAGTGGACCGGGACCGAGGACGTCTCGCTGGCCACGAACTTCGTCATCGACGACACCTCGCTGAACCTCAGCTGATGCGCGCCATCGGCTGATCGGTGCCCCTGTTCAGCAGGGGCACCACCCCGGAGCGCCGGGTCGATCCCCCTCACCGGATCGGCCCGGCGCTCCGTCAGGTGTCGAGCGCGGTCCGGTTCCCCTACGATGTCCGACGCGGAGGGGTTGGTCGGGCGGCCGCGGCGCAGTGACTGCGTCGAGGAAGGTCCGGGCTCCCCAGGGCAGGGCGGTGGGCAACACCCACCCGGAGCGATCCGCGGGACAGTGCCACAGAGAACAGACCGCCTCGGTCCTCGGACCGGGGTAAGGGTGAAACGGTGGTGCAAGAGACCACCAGCGGCCCGGGCGACCGGGCCGGCTCGGCAAACCCCGCCCGGAGCAAGGTCGAACAGCGCACGCTCGAGGGCTGCCCGCCCGAGTGCGCGGGTGGACCGCACGAGGCCACCGGCAACGGTGGTTCGAGATGGATGGCCGCCGAACGGAGCGCCGCAAGGACTCCGGGAACAGAACCCGGCCTACAGACCAGCCCCTCCGCCTCAGCCCGCTCGACGCCACCGGCGGGAGCCAGCATCTACCCGCTTCCGGCACGGCACAGGCCGATGCCCTCGTCGGTGGATACCACGTGGCGTTCCGGATCGCGACCGCGGTGGTCGTCGCCACCATCGGCATCGGAACAGCACTGCTGACCCGCTCCCAGCCCACCGCCGACCAGGACCCTACGAGCGCAGAGCCACCACTCGAGGTGGCCGCGTGAGCTGACACACCACGAAGGCCGGCGCCCGAGCGCCGACCTTCGTGGTGTGGACCGTCGCGGTCAGACGTGCGCGCCCACCGGCTGGCTCACGACAGCCACGGGGTGGCTGGCACGGCGCGAGTGCCAGAAGCCGAGTCCGACCAGCACCAGCAGCACAGCCGCCCCCGCGAAGGCGACGATGGCGGCGTACCCGGCGATCGTGCCGATCGTGGCGAACGCGTACCCGTAGAGGAGCAGGCCACGGAGGGTGTCACCCATGAACATCGTCTGGCGCTGCCCGGCGAGGGTCTGGCAGGCCTGGGTCGCGGCCGCCTTGGGGTCGCTGCACTGCGCTAGGTACTGACCGCTGACCTGCGAGTAGGTCTGGCCGTCGGCCACCTCGCTCAGGTGGACCCGGATGAAGTGGTTGGCGTACGCCTTGGCCTGCGGTCCGGTCGTCAGCGGCTGGCCGGCGTACTTCTGGAGTGCGGCACGGTCGGCCGCGGGAAGCTGGGCGAGACCGGTCTGGCTCGTCGGCATCGTGATGTGTTGCTCGGACAGCTGATCGTGCACCTGGTTCCCGACGAACGAGCTGGCCCAGGTCAGCAGACCGCCGGCCACGAGCAGGACGGCGACGAGTAGCAGTCCCGCCCACGAGGTCACCTTGTCAAACGTGGCGCGCATGATGTTCACCCTCTCTAGACGGTTCCGGACCATCCGGTCCCATGAGTCCAGAGTCGGGCCGCGGCGGCGGACCGGTCAGAGAAGATCGTCACCGACTGCCGCCGACCAGGGTCATCGGCTGCGAGGACCCTGGTCCATCCGCCGTCGACCGATCGGGGCACGGCACGATCCGGCCGCGTGAGGGCGGAGGACCACTTCCAAGACCCCGAGCGAATCGACGTGGGACGCGATCGTGCCGATCCAGGCGGCGACGGTGGGAGATCCGCGGAGCGACCGGCCGTTGAAGTGCCCAAGGTCATCCCGGGTGCTTGCCAACGACCGTTCGAACGCGGCCCGGTGTTCCGCAGAATCGAGGCATGACACAGTCACGTCGCGAGACGATCCTGGTCGGTGTCAGCGGGTCAGCCGCCGGCGCCGCGGCCGTACGCTGGGCCGCCGCAGAAGCTGCCCGCCGCGGCGCACGGTTGCACGCCCTTCACGTCGTCGAGCACGGACGACGCCGTGAGATCGCCCCGCGGCTCGACGTCCGCCTGGACCTCGAGCTGGCACGTCGGACGGTCCCGGGACGAGTCGCCGACATCATCTTCCGCGCCGGCATCGAGGTCGATCTCGCCGTCAGCATCGTCACCGGCGGCGTGGTCGAGCAGCTCGACCGCGAGTCGACCGATGCCTCGCTGGTCGTGGTCGGCGCGCCCGACTTGCTCACTGGCAGCGCCCTCCCTTCTGATCTCGCGGCCCGGTGCCTCTGCCCGGTCGCCGTGGTCGGCGTCCTCGGTGACGTGACCTACGTCGACGTTCCCCTCCGCCACATCGCGAAAGGAGCGAGCCATGCTCGTGCGTGACCTGATGACCTCTCCCGCCGTCACCATCCGAGCCGAGGACGAGGCCGTCGACGCGGCACGGCTGCTCGATCGGCTCAGCCTCACCTCCCTCCCGGTGGTCGACCACCACGCGAGGCTGATCGGGATCCTCAGCGAGGCAGACCTGATCGCCTGGCTCGCCACGCCGTCGCGCGCCGGCGTCGACGGTCCGCTCGTCCGGGACCTGATGACACCCCGGGTGCTCACGGTGTCCGCCGACGAGGACGTGGCCCGGGTCGTGGAGCTGATGCGCGGAACCGTGCTCAAGAGCCTGCCCGTCCTGTTGCACGATCGTGTCGTCGGGGTGGTGAGCCGACGCGACATCGTGCGAGCCATTGCGCACGGAGAGCTCGACGCGCCTCACTCCGACGAGCTGCTCCGAGCATGACGGGGATACCGGCCGTCTCGACGCCGTCCCGCCCTCGTTGTTGGCCGCGCGCGTCCTACGCGATGATGGCGAGACGGGCGGTCGTCCGGTTCACCCGGCAACCGATCGGCCCCGACCGCGTCGAGACGGCCGTCAGCTCGTTCCACCACGAAGGTCAGCGCGAGGAGAAGCCAGGTCCGCATGAATGACACCCCGTCCAAGATCCGCGTGTTCCTCCTCGACGACCACGAGGTGGTCCGCCAGGGGCTGAGGACCTTCCTGGAGTCCTCGGGTGACATCGAGGTTGTCGGCGAGTCGGCCCTCGCGTCCGAGGCGACGGCACGCATCCCGGCACTGCGCACCCAGGTGGCGATCCTGGACGCTCGCCTCCCGGACGGATCGGGCATCGACGTCTGCCGCGACGTGCGCGCGGTCGACCCGACCATCCGGGCGCTCATCCTGACGTCGTACGACGACGACGAGGCGCTGTTCGCTGCGATCATGGCGGGAGCGTCGGGCTACATCCTGAAGGAAGCCACAGGTCAGGACCTGATCGGAGCCGTCCACCACGTCGCCGCGGGGCACTCGATGATCGACCCGCTGATGACCGAACGTGTGCTCGAGCGCGTGCGCAACGGCCCCGAGACGGCGCCCGAGCTCGCCGACCTCACCGAGCAGGAGCTCAAGCTGCTCGAGCTGGTCGCCGAAGGACTGACCAATCGGCAGATCGGCGAACGCATGTTCCTGGCCGAGAAGACGGTCAAGAACTACGTGTCGACGATGCTCCAGAAGCTCGGCCTCGAACGTCGTACGCAGGCCGCGGTGCTCGCGTCCAGGCTTCTCTCCGACCGCCCGCGGGGTTGACCACCCGCTGGCTGCGACGCCGGTGACGCTTCTGTCAGCGCGACAGGGGCACGCTCCAGCGCAGCCGCACACCGCCCGAGGGGCTCTCGCCGAGCTCGAACTCACCCCCGAGCGCGCCGGCCCGGGCACCGGCGTTCTCGAGCCCACTTCGCGCACCTGCGTCGGTGAGCCCGATCCCGTCGTCGTCGACCGTGAGAGTGAACCGCCCGTCGCCCACGCTGGCCTCGACCTCGACGCGGGTGGCCTGTGCGTGCCGCGACACGTTGGACAGCGCCTCGCGTGCCACCTTGAGCAGGGACTCGCGCATCTGTTCGGTCAACGCCGTGTCCACCGGTCCCCTGATCCGGAGCTCCGGCAGGAAGCCCAGGACCCGGCCGTACTCACGCACCAGGGCTCGCAGCTCCCGTCGCACGGAGTCCGAGGACGGCATCTGGAGCTCGAAGATGGTCGCGCGCACATCCCTGATGGTCGCGTCGAGCTCCTCCGCCGATCGTCGGACCAGGTCGCGTACATCGTCCTTCACGGCCCGCATGCTGGCCGCCTGGAGCTGCATCCCGGTGGCGAACAGACGCTGGATCACGACGTCATGGAGGTCTCGGGCGATCCGCTCCCGGTCGGACATGACGGCCAGCTCCTCGCGCTCGGAGATCGCCTGACCACGGTCCAGCGTGAGTGCCGCGAAGTCGGTGAAGCTGCGCAAGAGGTCGCGGTCGTCGAAGTCCCGGCGACGGAGGTCCGCAGCCTCGTGGAACGCGACCAGCAGGCCGCCCTTCGCGACCTGGGTACTCAACGGGACCACGGTGGCGACCAGTGAACCCGTCGGCACGTCGACGGGGTCCAGGATCTCGAGGTCGACGAGGTGCGGTCGCAGCTCGTCCAGGCCACGCCGGAACTCGTCCTCCTCGTCCGGCTCGCAGGCGATCGCGAGCATGCGGAGCGCCTCGTCGTCGACCACCGCGATCGCCCGCGCGCGGCCCGCCAGCCGCGCCGCGGACGCGATGCGCGTCAGGCTGGCCTCCCAGTCGATGGGCGGCTGCAAGGAGTCCGGCAGGACCGCGGCGGCCTCCAGCCAGGCGCGTCGGCGTTCGCTGAGTCCGTACGCCCGGGCATTCTCGATCAGGAGGCCGGCCACACCGGCGAGGGCGACCACCAGCTGCTCGTCGGTCTCGGTGAACTCTCCGCCGTCGTTCTTCTCGGTGAGGTACAAGTTGCCGAAGACCGTTCCCCGGATGCGCACCGGAACGCCCAGGAACGACCCCATGGGCGGATGGTGGGGAGGGAATCCGTAGGAAGCGGGATGGTCGGCGAGATCCCTCAACCGGATCGGTCGCGGGTCGGTGATCAACAGGCCGAGGATCCCACGACCATGGGGGAGGTCACCGATCTTCCTGCGCGTCTCATCGTCGATGCCGGTGGTCACGAACTCCACCAGGTAGCTCTCCGCGCCCACGACGCCCAGGGCGCCGTACCGCGCGTCGGTGAGCCTGGTCGCCGATTCGACGATGCGAGTGAGCACGTTGTGGAGATCGAGATCGGACGAGATGGCCATGACGGCGTCGAGGAGTGCCTTGGCCGAACCTTGCAGGTCTGCGACATCCGCCTCCGGCGACGACGAGCTCACCGCTCGATTGTGGGGCACGCGCGGCCCGGTCAGCCACCCGGCGTCGCCAGGGGCGGCCGGAGGCGCCGGGGGACGCCGGAGTCCCAGGCGTCCGCCTCGGCGAGCCTGACCTTGACGTCGACCAGCCCGCAGCCGGCGGGGTTCACCAGGACGGGGTTCAGGTCCATCTCGACCAGCTCCGGCACCTCGTGAGCGAGCAGACCCACGGCTGCCACCAGGTCGGTCAGCGCCTCCGTGTCGGCGGCGGGCTGGCCGCGGAAGCCGGCGAGAAGCGGCCAGATGCGCAACGACCGCAAGGCATGGAGGGCGTCCGCGCGGGTCACCGGCGCGATCAGGAGCCGCTGGTCGTCCCAGAGCTCGGTCGCCACTCCCCCGGCGGCCACCCGGACGAGAGGTCCCAGTCCGGGGTCGCGCACCACTCCGAGCGCGACCTCGATGCCGGCGACCATCGGCTGGACCAGGATCTGGACCTGCTCCGTCCCGGTGACGCTCGCCATCTCCCGAGCGGCGGCCGCGACCTCGTCGGCAGTGCTCAGCCCGGCCCGCACCAGCCCGCGTTCGGTCTTGTGGACGACGCTCGGGTCGGCGACCTTCAGGGCGACCGGGAAGCCGACACCACGGGCCGCGCGCACGGCGGCCGGGGCCCCCTCGACGACGGTCCCCAGCGGCGCCACGCCGTACGGCGCGAGCAGCATGCGGGACTCGCCCAGTCCCAGCCAGCCCGGGCCTGCGGAGCTCAAGTGCGTCCGCGCCCTCTCGCGGGACTCCGACGCGCGTGCGTAGTCGACGAGCGGCCCGGGCTCCCGGGGTCGTCGTTTCCAATCGGCGTACCAGGTGGCGTGGGCCAGAGCCGTGACCGCGCTGGGAACCGTGGGAAGGAGGGCCGACCCGGCGAGCTCCCGGTCGCGATCGTCGCCGAGCAGCACGGCGACCACGGTCTTCTCCGGGTGTCGTGCGCGTGCGGCTGCGACCGCCGCGAGGGCGCCGGCCCAGTCCATCGTGCGGGTGCGGACCAGGACGCAGAGCAGCGAGTCGACTTCGTCGCTCGCGAGCAGGACGTCCACGGTGTGGCCGAGCGTCTCGGGAGACCCGGCCGCACCCACGTCGATCGGGTTGCTGGTGCCGAGGGTCGCGTCGACATGAGCGGTCAAATCCGCTCGCAGCGCGTCCGAGAACGCCGGCACGGCCAGCCCTCCGTCCTCCAGTGCGTCGGCGGCGAGAACGCCGATCCCGCCGGCGTTGCCGAGCACGGCCACGCGGTTGCCCGCCGGCAGTGGCTGCCCCTCGAGGACCAGGGCCGTCTGAGCGAGGTCGTCCGCGTCCGAGCACGGGATCACCCCCGCCTGGGCGAAGAGCGCGTCGACCCTCACGGCCGGGGTCGCTGCGGCAGCGGTGTGCGAGGCACCGGCCCGCTGACCGCCGCCCGAGCGCCCGCCGACGACGGCCAGCAGCGGCTTGTGCTCGCTGAACCGTCGGGCGATGCGGGCGAACTTCGCGGGGTTCCCGAAGGACTCGAGATACAGCGCCGCAGCGGTGACCTCGTCGTCGTCGAGCCAGGCGGCGAGGAGGTCGTTGCTCGAGACGTCCGCCTTGTTCCCGAGGGACACGAAGTGCCGGACGCCCAGGCCGATCCTGCGGGCGGTGTCCAGGAGGACGATGCCGACCCCGCCGGACTGGGAGGCGACGGCGAGGCCGCCGGGCGGCGGCAGCGGGCCGCCGAAGGTCGCATCGAGGCTGATCCCCGACTGGTTGTCGAGCAGGCCGAGGCAGTTGGGGCCGACGACCCTGATGCCGTGGGCGCGCGCGGTCTGGGTGAGCTCGCGCTGGAGCCGGGCACCGTCGGCGCCCATCTCGGCGAAGCCCGAGGTCACGACCACCGCGGCTCTGACACCGCACCGACCGGCGGCGGCGACGGTCTGGACGACCTGGCCCGGTGGGACGGCGACGACGACGAGGTCGGGGGGAACGTCCAGCTCGTCGAAGCTCGTGACCGTGCGCACCGGCGTCGAGAGTCGTCCGCCGGGATGGATCGCGACGACGTCGCCGGTGAATCCGCCCTCCACGATGGCCCCCAGGATCGCGGCGCCCACACCCGTGCCGTCGCGACGTACGCCCACGACGGCCACCCGGCGTGGGCTCAGCAACGGCTCGAGGGAAGCGGTCTCCGAGACCGAGTCGCGCCGGTCCGCCGCGGCCACGGCCTCCGGGGTGTCTGACGTGTCCATCAGGATGGTCACGACGCCTTGCGCGCTGCGCCGGGTCACCGTGAAGCCGGCGTCCCTCATCACCTGTAGCATCGGGCCGTTGTCCGCCAGGACCTCGGCAGTGAAGTGCCGGATGCCGACGACACGTGCTGCCGCGGCGAGGTGCTCGAGCAGCAGCGTGGCGATCCCGAGGCCATGTGCCGCATCGGAGACGACGAACGCGATCTCGGCCGAGTCAGCACCGCAGGACTCGGCGGTGGCGACACCGACGAGGAGCCCGCGCCGCCACAGCCCCAGCGCCAGCACGGCACCGCCCTCACACGACGCCATGACGTGGTCGACGTACGTCGGAGCGGCGGCCCGGTTGACGCTGAAGAAGCGCAGGCGGAGGTTCTCCGGGGACAACCCCTCGTGGAGACCCGCGACGTCGTCTCGGTCTGCGACCGTGACGGAGCGCAGCCGGCCGACCGTGCCGTCGGCCAGGAGCACGTCGGATCCGGTCTCCCGGGATCGGTCCCACACAACGCTGCTCGTCACGCGGAGCTCCCGACCGCAACGCCGACGACGCCCGGCACCCGCGCCGCGATCACCTGGGCCACCCTCAGGACCTCCGGGTCATCCTGGTCCCGGAGATGGACCACCCCGTCGACCACGTCGACGGTGCACTCCAGGCCGGCCGCACGCAAGGCCTCGTCGGTCTCGGCCGCGATCAACGAGTCCTGACGGGCCAGGACGGCGATGACGTCGCGCCGACTCACGACCCCGACGACGCGGCCGAGCTCCACGACCGGCAGGCTCTTCACCTGGGTGTCCACCAGGAGCTCGACCGCCTGGCTGAGGTCGTCGTCGGGAGAGACGCTCATCGGCAGGTGGGTCATCACGTCGGTCACCGCCAGGTGCGCCGGCGGAGCGGAGATCTCGACCAGGCGCTCGTGCGCCCGGCGATCGGGCATCAATGCGTCGCGCAGCACGTCGGCCTCGCTCACGACTCCCACCAGGCGTCCGGCATCGTCGACGACCGGCATCGCGGTGATCTGGTGGTCGTCGAGCAGGGTCACGGCCTGCTTCAGGGGCGTCTCGGGGGCGACCGTCACCGCGGGACTTGTCATCACCTCACGCACCAACACGGTTCTCATCTCCTCAGACGACCCGCCGTACCGGCAGGCTCTCGGTCGGGTCCCAGCCGGGACCGAGCCGGCGTCCGGTGAGCTCCGACCAGCGGACTCGCAGATAGAGGTTGCGCTGGCCCGAGGCCCAGGCGCGGGGATCCCACACGCTCCGGATGTGGTTCAGCTCCTCGGCGCCGGTGACGGCCTCCGCGCGCCCGCGCGCCACCACGCTCCAGCCTCGTTGGCGCTCGTAGTCGAAGGTGTCGATCTCCAGAGCGAGGATGGATCCGCGGGCATGGCTGCCCAAGACGCTGTACGGCGACGTCCGGAACACGACCGAGTCTTCCACGACCGCGTAGTTCACCGGGACGATGTGCGGACCGACCGGCGTGCAGACGGCGACCCGCCCGACCAGACCGGCGCGCAAGAGCTCCCGGCACTCCTCGGCCGAGAGGTCGAAGGGTTCCCTCATGTCTTGCTCCTGTGTCGGGGCCCTCCGCTCGGTGGACGGGCCGGGTGGTTCGATCACGTTTCCGACGCACGCGATCGGCAATGCAGGTCAGTGGATGACGGCCACCGGGCAGTGGGCGTGATGGAGCAGTGCCCGACCGACGGAGCCCATCAGGACCTCGCCGATGGCGAGGTGGCCCCGGGACCCGACGACCAGGAGCGACGCGTTGTCGGCGGCGTCGCGCAACGCGCGCTCCGCAGCGCCGTGGAAGATCTCGCCCTCGACGGCGACGTCGGGGTGCGACGTCCGGACGTCGTCCACGATTCGCGCCAGGTCGGCCTGCGCGGCGTCCATGGTGTCGACACCGGTCGTCGGCAGGTAGCCGTACCGGTCCGCCACGACGGCGGCGGGGTACCAGGCACGGAGGGCGACGACCTTGTCACCGGTGAGCTCGGCCATCCGGCAGGCGAACTCCATCGCACGGGTGCTGGACTCCGAGCCGTCCGCCCCGACGACGATCCGACCCGACCCGGGGTTCACCGGGGGCCTGACGACGACGACGGGCAGTCCCGCGTGCCGGGCGGCGCTCTGGCTCACCGAGCCGACGAGCATCTCGTGCAGGGCGGTGTGCCCGTGGCTCCCGACGACCAGCATCGAACTCCCCGAGGCGGACTCCAGCAGCCGGGGCACGAGGTGCCCCACGTGGCGCTCGATCGTGGCGGGGACGTCCGGCCATTGCGCGAAGACCTCCCGAGCCCGGTCGTCGATCTCGTCCCAGTAGGACTCCGGCCAGGCAATGCCGCGAGGCGTCAGGCGCGGGTCGATGATCGTGGTGGCGACGACGGCCTCCCCCCGGAGAGACGCCACCTTGGCGGCCCAGGCCAGGGCCGCGAGCGAGTCGGGCGTTCCGTCGTACCCGACGACGATGCGTTGGTCTGTGTTCATGGCTCCAGGGTCATCGGTACGACGCGGAGCGAGGAGTGCCCAATGGCACGGGACTCGTGGACCCTGGTCAGCGCACCTCGGCCGAGGGCCCACCGAACCGGAGGACCACGGGCGAGACGGATCCGTTTCGAGACGACGTTCGACCCATCGTCAGATGTCACTCGGCCCGGGAGACACCGCGACGTCGCCCGACAGCCTCGGACCCGGACATCCGCACGAATGCTCACGCACTCTCCCGGCACGTCGGCGGGTGACCACAGATGCCCAAGGTCATCCCGCGTTCTGCCCAAGGGCGGTGTCCGGCCGCGGGCGAGCGGCGAAGCATGGAGGCATGACCGGCATCAACGTGACAGACACCCCCATCCACGCCGGCAGCATCGCCGCTGCCGTCGACGGCTCCCCGCACTCCGACGCGGCCCTCGACTGGGCGGCCGAAGAGGCACGACTCTCCGGACGCCCGCTCACCCTCGTGTACGCCGAGAGGAGGATGGGCGCGCAGGAGCGCGGCTGGCTGGCCCAGGCAGGGATCCCGCTCAGCCAGCTGAGGCAGGAGATCCGAGCGGACTCCGAGAAGCTGCTGCAGAGAGCCCGTTCGGCCGCCATCGCGGTGGCGGGGGACATGGAGACGGACGCCGTACTCCGGGCGGGCGACCCGCGAGAGCTCCTGCTCGAGCTCGCGGGCGACGCGAGCATGATCGTGTTGGGATCACGCGGTCACGGGCCGGTCTCGAGCCTCCTGCTCGGGTCGGTGAGCGTGGCCGTCAGCCGGCACGCGACGTGCCCGGTGGTGGTGGTCCGCCCCCGGGAGGACGCGGCTCGTCTCCGAGGAGTCCTCGTGGGGACCGACGGGACCGATCACTCGACGACCACCCTCGAGACGGCGTTCCGCGAGGCGTCCCTCCGCGCGGTGCCGCTGACCGTCGTCCACTGTCACTGGGAGGCCGTGCCCCCGCCCGCCGGGTGGCGGTCGGCTCACCCGGACGACCCGTTCTACGACGACGCCCGGGTTCGCCTAGCGGAGCTGCTCGGCGGCCTCCGGGAGAAGTTCCCCGATGTCCGGGTCGGGGTCGAGCTCTTCGCCGGCCACGTGGACCACTGCATCGCCGACCTGTCCCGGCGGCACGCCCTCACCGTGATCGGGCGCCACGAGCAAACCTTGCTGGAGCGTGTCGGCTCGTTCTCGCTGACCACGGCCGTGCTCGAGCACGCGTCCGGTCCGATCATCGTCGTCCCCTGACCACACACGCCGACGACTCGGGCGGTCCTGTGGGCCCGCCGGATGTCCGCCGCCATGCAACGCGACGCCGGCGCGACGGAGCGCCTTCCGTCATCGCAGCGATGACCAAGGTCCCTGACCACGTCGGTTGGTCGACCGAGAGGGTGGACTGTGACACCCAGGCTTGATACGCATGAGGAGACGACATGAGCTCGACCCAGGACGTCCCCGTGACGACGAGAACAGAGACCCGGCGTGCGTCCGGGTCCCCTGCCGTCATGCTGGCGATGGCGACGATCGGCTTCGCAGTCAACTTCTGGGCCTGGGCCCTGATCAGCCCTCTCGGCCCGCTGTTCCTCAAGAACGGCCATCTCGGTGATCTGAGCCAGGGCAAGGTGGCGCTGATGGTCGCGCTGCCGGTGCTGGTCGGGTCGCTCGGCCGGATCCCGGTAGGAGCCCTCACCGATCGGTACGGCGGTCGGGTGATGTTCCCCCTGGTGTCCGCCGTGACCATCGTCCCGATCCTGTTCCTGGGTTTCGTGGCCATCGACTCCTACGCGCTGATCCTGGTCGGCGGTCTCTTCCTCGGCATCGGCGGTACGGCGTTCGCCGTGGGCGTCCCGTTCGTCAACGCGTGGTTCCCGCCGGAGCGACGCGGCCTGGCCGTCGGCGTCTTCGGCGCCGGCATGGGCGGCACCGTGATCAGTGCTCTCACCACCGTCAAGCTCTTCGGACACGGGCAGCGGCTGCCGTTCGTGATCACTGCCGTGGTGCTCGCGGTCTACGCCGTCGTGTCCCGGCTCGTGCTACGTGACGCGCCCGACCGCACGGTGCCGACGACTCCGTTGCTCGAGCGGATGAAGGCGACCGCCCGACTGCCCGTGACGTGGCAGGCCTGCCTCCTCTACGCCGTGGCCTTCGGTGGCTACGTCGCGTTCTCCGTCTTCCTGCCGACCTACCTCAAGACCGCCTACGAGCTCTCTCCGGCCGATGCGTCGAACCGGATGGCCGGGTTCGTGGTGGTCGCCGTCCTGCTCAGGCCCCTGGGCGGGTGGCTCTCCGACCGGCTGGGTCCGATCCGGGTGCTGGCCGTGGCCTACGCGGTGGTCGTCGCCGGTTCCGCCCTCGCGGCCAACCACCCGCCCGTGAACACCCTGGGAGCAGTGGCGTTCCTGAGCATGGCTGCGGCCCTGGGCGCCGGCAGCGGTGCGACGTTCGCGCTCGTCGCCCAGGTCACCGAGCCCTCGCAGGTCGGTGGCGTCACCGGCCTGGTCGGCGCGGCCGGCGGGCTGGGCGGCTTCGTGCCGCCGCTGCTGATGGGATACGTGTACGGCCAGACCGACTCCTACGCAATCGGGCTCTGGGCCCTGGCCGTGACCGCCGCCCTGATGCTCGTGCTCACCCTCACCATCGTCAGTCGTACCGCAGAAGCTGGAGAAGGGACCACCGTGTGACGCGATCCGCGGGAATCGACGGGCCGCTGGAGGACCTTCTGGTCGGCACCCGGCGCTACTTCACGAAGGCCAGGGTCAGCCAGGACCTCCGGACCATGACCCGCGAAGGCGGGCGCGGTGCCGACGCCTTCTACCGCGACCGGTGGAGCCACGACAAGGTGGTCCGGTCCACGCACGGGGTGAACTGCACCGGCTCGTGCTCGTGGAAGGTCTACGTCAAGGACGGGATCATCACCTGGGAGACCCAGCAGACCGACTACCCGTCGCCCGGACCCGACCGCCCCGACTACGAGCCACGCGGCTGTCCGCGCGGGGCCGCGTTCTCCTGGTACACCTACTCCCCCACGCGGATCCGGTACCCCTACGTCCGCGGCGTCCTGCTGCAGATGTTCCGCGAGGGCAAGCAGCAGTACGACGGCGACCCGGTCAAGGCGTGGGCGCACGTCGTCGACAACCCCCAGCGCGCCCAGGCGTACAAGGCGGCCCGGGGCAAGGGCGGCCTGGTCCGGGCCACCTGGGACGAGGCGCTCGAGCTGGTCGCGGCGGCCTACGTCCACACCATCGAGAAGTGGGGCCCCGACCGGGTCGCGGGCTTCTCCCCGATCCCGGCGATGTCGATGGTCTCCCACGCATCGGGTGCTCGGTTCACGCACCTGGTCGGCGGCTCGATGCTGTCGTTCTACGACTGGTACGCCGATCTGCCGGTGGCCTCCCCCCAGGTCTTCGGCGACCAGACTGACGTGCCCGAGAGCGGCGACTGGTGGGACGCCGGCTACCTGGTCATGTGGGGCTCGAACGTCCCCGTCACCCGCACCCCGGACGCCCACTGGATGACCGAGGCCCGCTACCGCGGCCAGAAAGTGATCGCGGTCTCCCCCGACTACGCCGACAACGTGAAGTTCGCCGACGAGTGGCTGGCGGTGCGGCCCGGCACGGATGCGGCCCTCGCGCTCTCGATGGGGCACGTGATCCTCAAGGAGTTCTTCGTCGACGCGCAGACGCCGTACTTCGAGGAGTACGCCGCGACGTACACCGACCTGCCCCACCTCGTACAGATCCACCTCTCGGGCGACCGTGCCACGCCGGGCAAGTTCCTGACCGCCGCCGACCTCCCGGCGTACGCCGACCTCGAGGCCGCCGACTTCAAGACGGTGGTGCTCGACGCGGCCAGCGGCGAACCGGTCGTGCCGAACGGCTCGCTCGGCCACCGCTTCGGCACCAGCGACGAGGGACGATGGAACCTCGACCTCGAGGGCGTGCGGCCGGAGCTGCGACTGGGCTCTGCGGACGCCGAGATGCTCGAGGTGCAGCTGCCGGTCTTCGACCCTGTGGACGGCACCCCTTCCGAGGTCGTCCGCTCGGTCCCCGTCCGGCGGGTGGCCGGCCGGGTCGTCACCACGGTCTACGAGCTGATGCTCGCCCGCTACGGCGTCGGTGCGGCGTACGACGACGCCGACGCGCCGTACACCCCTGCCTGGCAGGAGTCGATCACCGGCATCCCGGCGGCACAGGCGGCTCGGATCGCCCGCGAGTTCGCGGAGAACGCCCGCGAGTCGCGCGGCCGGTCGATGATCCTGATGGGCGCGGGCACCAACCACTGGTTCCACTCCGACACGATCTACCGCTCGTTCCTCGCGCTGACCACGCTCACCGGCTGCCAGGGTGTGAACGGTGGCGGCTGGGCGCACTACGTCGGCCAGGAGAAGGTGCGGCCCCTCACCGGGTACACCCAGGTCGCCAACGCCCTCGACTGGAGCCGGCCGCCGCGGAACATGATCCAGACGGCGTACTGGTACCTGCACACCGACCAGTTCCGCTACGACCACTTCGGCGCCGACACGTTGACGTCGGCGACGGGCCAGGGCCGGTTCACCGGACTGACGGCCGCCGATCTGATCGCGAAGAGCGCCCGGATGGGCTGGATGCCGTCGTACCCCACCTTCGACCGCAATCCCCTGGACCTGTGCGACGAGGCCTCGGCCGCGGGCATCTCCGTCGCCGACCACGTCGTCGCGCGACTGAAGGACCGGTCGCTCCATTTCGCCGGCGAGAACCCCGACGCACCCGAGAACTTCCCCCGCGTCCTGGGGATCTGGCGCGCCAACCTCCTGGGGTCGTCGGGCAAGGGGAACGAGTACTTCCTCAAGCACCTCCTCGGCGCGGACTCGTCGTTGCGAGCGACGGAGGCACCCGAGGGCCGCCGGCCTGCCGACGTGACCTGGGTCGCCCAGGCGCCGGAAGGGAAGCTGGACCTGCTCTACTCGCTGGACTTCCGGCAGACCAGCACCACGCTCTTCTCCGACGTCGTCTTCCCCGCGGCAACCTGGTACGAGAAGCACGACCTGTCGAGCACGGACATGCATCCGTTCGTGCATTCCTTCAACCCCGCGATCGCCCCGCCGTGGCAGTCCCGCACCGACTGGGACGCGTTCCGCGACCTCGCCCACCGGTTCTCCGAGCTTGCCGGGCCGCGACTGGGGGTACGACGTGACGTCGTCGCGGCTCCCCTGACCCACGACACCCCCGACGCGATGGCCAACCCTCACGGCACGGTGGCCGACTGGGCGCTCGGCGAATGTGAGCCGATCCCCGGCCGGACGATGCCGCGCCTCGTCGAGGTCGAGCGCGACTACGGCGCCATCGGCGAGAAGTACGACGCCCTGGGACCGCTGACGGAGACCGCCGGCGCCACCACCAAGGGCATCACCTTCGACCTCGGACAGACCGTGGGTCGGCTCGGTGACGTCAACGGCCGGATCCGGGGAGGCATGGCGGACGGCCGTCCCTCGCTGCGCGACGCACGTCACGTGTGCGAGGCGATCCTCACCATGAGTGGCACGACCAACGGACACCTGGCGGTGCAGGGGTTCAAGACCCTGGAGCGACGTACCGGACGGCAGCTGCACGACCTCGCGGCCGAGCACGAGGGCAAGCAGATCACCTTCGCCGACACCCAAGCGGCGCCGCAGCCGGTGATCACCTCGCCGGAGTGGTCGGGCTCGGAGAGCGGCGGCCGTCGCTACTCGGCGTTCACGATCAACGTCGAGCGGCTCAAGCCGTGGCACACGCTGACCGGACGGCAGAGCTTCTACCTCGACCACGACTGGATGAGCGAGGTCGGCGAGGGCCTCCCGGTCTATCGGCCCCCGCTGAACATGGCGGCTCTGTTCAGCGAGCCGGACGTCGGGGACCTCGGCGAGCTGGGCGTCACGGTGCGGTACCTGACCCCGCACAACAAGTGGTCGATCCACTCCGAGTACCAGGACAACCTGTTCATGCTGTCGCTCTCGCGGGGCGGCCAGGCCATCTGGATGAGCGAGCAGGACGCCGCGAAGGTCGGGGTCGCCGACAACGACTGGGTCGAGGCGGTCAACCGCAACGGCGTGGTGGTGGCCCGCGCGATCGTCTCGCACCGCATGCCCGAGGGGACGGTGTACATGTACCACGCCCAGGACCGGCTGATCGACGTACCGGTTGCGGAGACCAGCGGGAAGCGCGGCGGCATCCACAACTCGCTGACGCGGTTGCTGGTGAAGCCGACGCACCTCATCGGCGGCTATGCCCAGCTGTCGTTCGCCTTCAACTACCTCGGCCCCACGGGGAACCAGCGCGACGAGGTCACCGTCATCCGCAAGCGCAGTCAGGAGGTCATCTACTAGTCATGCGAGTCATGGCCCAGATGGCGATGGTGATGAACCTCGACAAGTGCATCGGCTGCCATACCTGCTCGGTGACGTGCAAGCAGGCGTGGACCAACCGGACCGGCACGGAATACGTCTGGTTCAACAACGTCGAGACCCGGCCCGGGCTCGGGTACCCGCGCACCTACGAGGACCAGGAGCGGTGGAAGG
>JAICSK010000063.1 GCA_025936915.1 Nocardioides sp. | reverse complement strand
TACGCCCTCCAGCAGGTGGTGCTGCACGGGACCGGTGTCAACGCCCAGGCGGTCGGTCGGCCGGCCGCCGGCAAGACCGGCACCGCCACCAACGACAACGGCGACGTCTCGTCGTCGTGGTTCGTCGGCTTCACCCCGCAGCTGGCGACGGCCGTGATGTACGTGCGCGGAGACGGAGACAACGCGCTCAACGACTGGCTCCCGCCGTACAACGGGGCGGCGGGCTACTTCGGTGCGGGCTACCCGACGGCGACCTGGGCCGCGGTGATGAAGCAGGACCTCGCGGGCCTGCCGGTCGAGCAGTTCCCGCCGCCGGCGTACGTCACCGGTCAGCCACCCGAGGCCGGTCACTCGCCGACGCTGCCGCCCCCGCCGCCGACCACCCACCACACCTCGTCGGCGCCCACCTCCAGTGCACCGACCTCACCGACCTCGTCCGCGCCGCCGCCGTCCTCGCCGACGACCAGCCACGGGCAGCCGTCGTGCCTGCCGCTGACCTGTCCCTCGAGCTCGGCCACCAGCCCGACCTCGTCGCCCACGGGTGGCAACGGCAGCCCGTCGGCGAGTGCGAGGCCCGCGGTCATGGCCTCGCGTGAGCCGTGGTGGTGACGAGCGCCGGCGAACACGAGGGTGACGACCGCACACCGGCGGTCCGCCCGACGGCGGACGACCCGGTCGTCGCCGCGCTGAGCCACGGCGTCGGCGGTCCGTCCGGCGAGCACGTCGCCCGGCATCCGTGGTGGACTCCGCTGCGCGTGGTCCTGGCACTGACCGCGCTCTGCTTCGCCCTGGGCATGGTGCAGAAGGCGCCGTGCTACGACGCCCAGTGGACCAACGGGCAGAGCCGCTACTCGGAGATGTGCTACTCCGACCTGCCCTACCTCTACGTCGGCCGCGGATTCGCGGAGCTGGACTGGCCGTACTCCCACGCGATCGACGTCCGCGACCGGTACGACGTGATGGAGTACCCGGTCGGCATCTCCTACTACGCCTACGGCGCCGCCGAGCTGACGCACTGGCTGAAGGGCTCCCCCGACCTCGCGCCGCGCGGTGCGATGTCGCAGGGCGAGCTGTACGCCGACCACTCGGTGCTGCGCGAGAGCCTGCTGTTCACCGCCGTCAACGCGGTCGGGTTCGGTGTCTGTGCGCTGATCGCAGCATGGTTCCTGACCGGCGTACACCGACGTCGGCCGTGGGACGCCGCGGTGTTCGCGCTGTCGCCGGTGCTGCTGTTCGAGGGCCTGATCAACTGGGACCTGCTCGCCGTCGCGTGCGTCGCCGGGGCGCTGTGGGCGCAGGTGAGGGGTCGTCCCCTGCTGACCGGACTCATGATCGGCCTCGGCACCGCACTCAAGCTCTACCCGCTGTTCCTGCTCGGAGGGCTGCTGGTGATCTGGGGACGCGAGCGACGCTGGCGCGACCTGGTCGTCGCGACCGGCAGTGGTCTCGCGACGTGGGTGCTGCTGAACGCGCCGGCCTACATCTCCGGACGTCACGAGTGGAGCGTCTTCTGGACCTTCAACGCCCATCGCGGCGCCGACCTCGGATCCAGCTGGCTGGTGCTGCAGCAGATGGCCAACCACACCTTCGCCGTGCATACGATCAACCTCGTGTCGTGGGTGTTCTTCGGCGTCTGGTGCGTGGCGGTGGCGGTGCTGGGCTACCTCGCCCCGCAGACGCCGCGGCTGGCCCAGCTCGGCTACCTCGTGGTGGTCGGGTTCCTGCTGATCAACAAGGTCTACTCACCGCAGTACGCGCTGTGGCTGCTGCCGCTCGCGGTGCTGGCCCGGCCGCGCTGGCGCGACCAGCTGATCTGGCAGGGCGGGGAGATCTTCTACTTCGCCTCGGTCTGGTGGTACCTCGCCAACTACCTCAACCCCGGCGGCGGCGGCGACCCCGGCTTCTACTGGCTGGCAGTCGGCATCCGGATCGCGGCCCAGCTCTACCTGACGGTGATCGTCGTGCGCGACATCCTGATGCCGGAGTACGACGTCGTCCGCACCGGCCGCCCGGTCCCGGCGCGACACTCGTTCTGGCCACCCACCGAGCCGGGCCGGCTGACCCTGGGACGCGCGCCCGGAGGGTAGGACCATCTGAGGATGGCCGTGGTCCCCTGGGCCGCCGAGTTCGCGGCGTACTCGACGTCGCACCTGGTGGTGCTCGCGCTGTTCGTCGCCGGGGCCGTCGCGCTGCTGCTGGCGGGCCCGCGGCTGCGAAGCTCCGACGCGGAGCGTCCGCTGGCCCGGGTGCTCGCCTGGTCGAACGTGGTGTTCGGCGTGGCCTCGACGGTCCTCGGGTTCTTCCCGTTCACGCTGCACCACTCGCTTCCCTTGCAGATCTGCGACTTCGCCTGGGTCGTGGTGGCCTGGGCGCTGCTGACCCGGGAGGTCCTCGCGACGGCGCTCACCTACTACTGGGGCCTGACCTTGTCGGTGCAGGCGTTGGTGCAGCCCACGCTCACCCAGCCCTTCCCCCAGCTGGACTTCTTCGTGTTCTGGGCCAAGCACGTGCTGATCGTCTGGGGCGCGATCTACCTGTGCCTGTCGCTGCGACATGGGCCGGACTGGGGCGGCTACCGGCGTGCCGTCGGCTGGACGCTGCTCTGGCTCGTGGTGGTGCTCGGCCTCAACGTCGCGCTCGGCTCCGACTACGGCTACGTCAACCGCAAGCCCTCGGAGGCGACCGTGCTCGACCTGCTGGGCCCATGGCCGCTGTACGTCGTGCTGGAGATGGCGATCGTGATCACGGGCTGGGCGCTGATCACGCTGCCGTGGACCGGACCGCCTGGGCGTGCCGACCGGGTCAGCTGATCACGACGGAGTCGAAGGTCGTCGTGGTGTAGCGCACCCGCACGTCGACCTCGTCGCCCACCGCCGGCACCCGCGGCCCGTGCGGCAGGAAGAGCATCGACACCTGCATGTGCGGCGGCTCGGCGAACAGTCGCTGCTTGCCGTCGACGGTGTACGGCGACCGGACGAAGCCGACCGCATCGAGGCCACCGCGGGCCAACGTCGCGGCCCGTGCCCGGATCGAGTGGTCGCCGGTGGGTGCCTCGAGGCCGATGCCGTGGGCGGTGCCGCCGGAGACGACCAGGATGTGCCCGGCCTTGGGTGCGGTGCGGCCGCGGTAGCCGAACACGTCACCGCGCTCGACCTCGTGGACGTCGAGCACGGTCGCGGTGACCGACAGCGCGGCGCGCTCGCCGAGCCAGAGGTCGGTGCCGATGCGGGGTCGGACCTCGAAGTCGGCGTACGACGTGCGCAGCGACGCGAGCTCGCGCGGGGTCAGGTGGCTGACCCACAGCCGCCGGGTCGCGAGCCCGGAGGCCACGACGTCGTTGACCAGGCCGACGACCTCGGTGAGGTGGGCGCCGTCGGCCAGCGGGAGGTGGAACGCGACGCCCTCGACCGTCGCCGGGTGTCGCTCGAGCAGCTGGGCGGCCGAGCGGAGCTCGTCGGCGCTCATGCCGTGCCGGCGCATGCTGGTCATCCGCTCGAGCACGATCCGGGTGTCGGGCTCGCGGTCGAGCAGGGCGAGCAGGTCGACCAGGCGGCTGACGGTGTGGACGACCCGCGTCGCCGGGAGCCCGTCGGGCAGCGCCGAGCCGGTCGGGCGCCACGGCGCGAGCACCATCAGGTCGCCGTCGAAGCGCCGGGCCACCTCCGCGAGCTCCTCGTAGGTGCCGATCGCCAGGATGTCGGCACCCAGCCACTGCGCCTTGCGGGCCAGACGGCCGAGGCCGAAGCCGTAGCCGTTGCCCTTGGCCACCGGGGCGAGGCCGGCCGTCTGGTCGGCGACCGTGCGGAGGTGCCGCCGCCAGCGCTCGCCGTCGACGGAAAGGGTCAGGCTCATCGCGCGCGCCTCGGGACCAGCGACCGACGCCGGAGGTAGAGCTCGAACCCCCGGTAGAGCGCGCGGTTGAGGGGGAGGTCCCACTCGCCGACGGTCTCGACCGCCTGGCCGCCGGTGCCGGCCTTGAACTGGATCAGCCCGACATGGGGGTCGTCGGCGTCGAGGGTGTCGGTGATCCCGCGCAGGTCGTAGACGTCGGCGCCGTGGGCGATCGCGTCGCGGATCATCGCCCACTGCACGGCGTTGGAGCCGCGGACGTCGCGCTTGTCGGTCGAGGAGGCGCCGTAGGAGTACCACGCGTGCCGGCCGACGCGAACCCCGATCGTGGCCGCGACCAGGTCGCCCTCGTGGTGAGCGAGCCAGAGGCCGATCCGTCCGGGGTCCTCCGCGCCCAGGGCGTCGTACATCGTCTGGAAGTAGGCCAGCGGACGCGGCGTGAAGTGGTCGCGCCGGGCGGTGTGGACGTAGAGGTCGTGGAACGCCTTGAGGTCCTCGGCGGTGCCGGGTGAGACGGTGACGCCGGCCTTCTCGGCCTTGCGGATGTTGCGCCGCCAGAGCTGGTTCATCCCGGCTACTACGTCGTCCTCGCTACGTCGGGCACCGTCGTCGTCGACGAGCGGGATCACGAACGTGTACTGCGGCTGCCCGGCGGCGAAGCCGCCTTCGGCCACCTGGCGTCGCCACCCCAGGGCCTCGAGCTGCTGGACGACGCGGGCGCCGGTCGACGAGCGCGCCAGCGGGGCGATCTCGGTCAGGCGGCGGACGCCGTCGTCGGCGATGCCCGCCTTGACCTGCTCCGCGCTCCAGCGCCGGGTGACCACGGGCGGACCGATCCGGACTCCGAACGCCCCCTGGCTGCGCAGGTGCTCGGTCATGGGGGTCAGCCAGTCCTCGAGGGCGTCCCTGAGATCCGGCTGCCCCCAGTCGAGGACCGGGCCCTCCGGCAGGTAGGCGAGGTAGCGGCTCAGCTTCGGCAGCTTGCGGTAGAGCACCAGGGCTGCGCCGACGAGCCGCCCGCCGTCGTACCAGCCGAGAGACTCGGCGCGCCACTCGGACTTGACCTTCGCCCAGGCGGGGGTCTGCAGGAAGCTCACCCACGGTTGCTCGCGGACGAACGCGCGATGCTCGTCGTCGGAGATCTGCCGGACCGTGGGGACCACGGCGACGAGGCTACCGGGACGTATCAGTCCGGGCGGACGGTGCTCCTGAGGGTTGTACAGCCGCAGGACACAGCGCGAACCCTCGTCCGGCACGTGGCAGCACGGGTCGGCACCACAACAAGGACAGCACGACGGTGGACCTCGCACCGATGACCCAGCCCGCCCCCGACGAGCCCTGTGCAGGGCGTTGTCGCCGACGGATCGCTCCGGCATGCTCCTGCGAGGAACCACTCGCAGCGTCGTCCCGAGGAGGCACCCGATGACCGAGCGAGATCTCCTCGACGGCGAGTCCTCCGACGACGCGCTCCTCGACGCCGTACGCCGGACGACCCACGCGTACGACCCGGTCCCGCAGGGCATGGTCGAGCGGATGGTGGCCGTGACCCGCGACATCGCCGACCACGACCCGGACCTCGAGCTGCAGCTGATGCTCGTGGTCGAGCGGTTCGCCGACCTGGTCGGCACCCGCGGCGGTGCCCGCTCCTACACGCTGCGCTTCGGGGGTGAGGGCATCGACCTCCTGGTGCGCGTCGGGGTATCCGAGGAGGAGGGCCGCGCGCGCCTGGACGGCTGGGTGGTCCCCGCCGCCGGCGGTCCGGTGCAGATCCACGAGGTCGGCGGCGAGGGTCGCCACTTCGACGGCGTGGCGGCCGAGACCGGGCGTTTTGAGTTCCCTGACCTGCCCGCGGGTTTCTACCGTGTCTCCCTCAAGCTCGCCGACGACCAGACGTTCGGCACACCTGCGTTCGAGATCTGACCGTCCACAGCGCCGCCACTGCCCCGGAGGAACGCCATGCCCGAGCCTCGCAACGTCCCCCTGTCCCCACAGCCGCGGATGCCCCACGACAGGGCCCTGCGAGGTGCGAACGCGCGGGTGCTCGACCCGAGCCGGACGCCGAGGCTCGACAACATCGACAACCACCCCACGGCGTACGTCGTCGACCGGCTGATGGTCGAGAAGGGCGAGCGGCGCCAGGAGCTGATCGACCTGCTCACCGCGGCCGCCGAGACCCTGGGCTGGACCGTGACCCCCGACGCCGAGCCGGCCAAGGCACGCAACCTGCCGCTGGGTGTCGTCACCGTGACCATCGGCGGGGGCTCCGTGCTGCAGCAGCCCGACGCGTGGGTGCTGGTCCAGGCGGCGCGCCAGCTGCACGGCAGGCGTGCGATGCGTGGCGTCGACCTCGACCACGTGGTCTCGACCCGGCCGGTCCAGCCACTGCCGTGGGAGGTCCCGCACTCGCCCGACCCGTCCGCCTGGATCGAGCCGCAGCCGTGGGAGGTGCCGCACCCCTGGGAGGTCCCGCATCCCTGGGAGGTTCCGCACCCTGACGGCGCCATCGACGTGTCCGCCGGGCTGCTGAGCTACGGCGCGCTGGGCAGCGGCGGCCGGCAGCCGATCGCCTACGCCGGACCCCCGCCCACGCGGTATCCCAACCGGGCGATCAAGGGCCGTCGTCCGGTCGTGGCGATCCTCGACACCGGCTGCTACCCGCACTACTGGTTCGACGGTGGCGTCGTGAAGACCGACGTGAAGCTCCGCGGGCACGCGATCGGGCTGACCGACACCGCCACCGATCCCGAGCTCCACGGCAGCATCGGCGGGGCGTTCGACGGATCGCTCGACCGGATCGCCGGCCACGGCACGTTCATCGCCGGGCTGGTGCACCAGGCCTGCCCCGACGCGCAGATCCTGTCGTGGCGCGGTATCCCCGCCGACCGGCCGATGGTCGAGTCGGAGTGGATCACGACCCTGGCCCAGATCGCCGAGCTGGTGCGGCTGCACCGCGAGGGAGAGCGCGGGGGGCACCCGATCGACGTGCTCAGCCTCTCGATGGGCTACTACCACGAGAACCCGTCCGACAAGCTCCTCGACCCGATCCTGTGGAGCATCCTGGACGAGCTCGGTCGGCTCGGCGTCGTCGTGGTCTGCTCGGCCGGCAACGACGCCACGGACCGTCCGTGCTACCCCGCGGCGTTCGCCCCCTGGTCGAACAACAAGGGCAAGGTGCGCCGCGACCACGACCGCGTGCCGGTCGTGTCGGTGGGGGCGCTCAACCCCAACACGACCGACGCGCTGTTCAGCAACGCCGGGCCGTGGGTGCGGTCCTACGCGCCGGGTGCGTCGGTGATGAGCACGATGCCGCCGTTGCGAGGCGGCCTGCAGCCCACCGGCCGGACCTGGGTGGAGGGTCGGCTCCGCGAGTCGATCGATCCCGACGACTTCCACTCCGGCCACAAGCGCGACGGCTCGCAGCGAGGGGGGTTCGGCGTGTGGAGCGGCACGTCGTTCGCGGCACCGTTGATGGCGGGCGCCCTCGCGGCGTCGATGTCGCGCAGGCTGATCAACCGGGCCAACCCGCCGGACGGCCGGGCGGCCGCCGTACGACGTGGCTGGGAGGCCGTGGAGCACCTGACGAAGATGCGGCGTCCAGAATAGGCGGGTGCGCAGCGCCCACGAGCTCCACCAGGCTGGACTCGACGCCCTGGTCGGACGGCGCCTGCCCTCCGCGCGACGGCTGCTCGACCGGGCGCGCGAGGCCGCGTCCACGCCGGACCACCGGGCGCGGATCGACGCGAGCCGTGCGTTCCTGACCGCCGAGCTGGGAGATCTCGACGGAGCGCTGCAGCTGTGCGACTCGGCGCTCGCCGACCCCGGCGTCGCGTTCGCGACCTCGGGGGTGTTGCAGTGCCAGCGCGCCCTCGTCCTCCTGCGACTGGGCGACACCACCGCCGCCCTGGAGGCCTTCGGGATCGGCATCGCCATGCTCGACGACCCGGTCGAGCTGGGCAAGGCGCACATCAACCGCGGAGGTGTCCACCTGGCGCGCGGGGACGGCGGTCGCGCGGCCGCCGACTTCGAGGTCGCGGCGCGGCTGCTGCACGACACCGGCAACACCGTCGAGGCAGCGATGGCCGAGCACAACCTGGGATACGCCGACCTGCTGCGCGGCGACCTCGTCTCGGCGCTGTCGCACATGGACGCCGTTCGGCCCACCCTGTTGCCCTTGAGCCCGGTGGGCGTGGCGATCTGCAACCAGGACCGGGCCGAGGTGCTGATGGCCGCCGGCCTGACCCGCCGCGGCCTCGCCGTCCTGCAGGAGTCGGCGCGCACGTTCGGCCAGCACCGGCTGACGCAGCGGGCCGGCGAGGCCGAGCTGACCATGGCCCGGGCCTCCCTCGGCTCCGACTCGCAGCGAGCGCTCGCCGCCGCCCGGGCCGCACGTTCGCGTCTCACCCGCGCTCGTACGCCGGCGTTACGGGTGAAGGCCGAGGCGCTCGTGCTCGGTGCGGAGGTCCGGCTCGGGCGTACCGGACCCTCGCTCCTCAGCCGCGCGGACCGTCTCGCCGAGGAGCTGACCCGGCTGGAGATGCCGTGGTGGGCGATCGACACCCGCCTCGACGCCGCCCTGGTCGCCGTACGCCGTGGGGAGATCGACGAGGCCCGGCGTCGGCTCGCCTCGGTCGAGGTGCCGGCGCGCGCCCCACTCGCCGTACGGCTCAGAGAGCGGGACGTGCGAGCCGCCCTGGCCGAGCGGAGGGGCCGCCGTACCGACGCCCTGAAGCATCTGCGGCACGGGCTCGCGGACCTGCACGAGTGGCAGAGCTCGTTCGGCAGCCTCGACCTGCAGACGATGGTGACCGGCCACGGTCGCCGGCTCGCCATCCGCGGTCTCCGGGTCGCCGTGGCCTCGGAGTCGCCCGAGGTGCTGTTCGAGTGGTCGGAGCGGGCGCGGATGCTGGCCAGCCGGGTGCAGCCGGTGCGGGTCCCGGGCGACGAGGACGTCCAGGCACACCTCCAGGAGCTGCGGACGCTCGCGACCGCCGACAATCCCTCGGGCAGCAGCGTGGCCCGGCAGGCGGAGCTGCGGCAGCAGGTGCGGGAGCGGGCCTGGCGGCACCGGGGTTCGGGTGAGTACGCCGATCCCGTCCTCCTCGAGCACGTCCAGGCGGTGCTCGGCGACTCGCGGGCACTGGTGGCGCACGTGGTGACCACACAGCGGGTGACCGCCCTCGTGGTGACCGCGGGCGCCTCCGGCGTCGTCGACCTCGGACCGCGGTCGGCGCTCGATGCGCTGGTGGGAGGTCTGTTGCCCGACCTCGACATGGCGGCGGCCGAGCTGCCGGGACCGTTCGCCGAGGCGATCCGCTCCGAGCTGCGGAGCAGGCTGAGCCGGGTCGACGACCTGCTGCTGGCGCCGCTCACCGACGTGCTCGGCGACCGCGAGCTCGTGCTCACCCCGTCAGGAGTGCTCGCCACGGTGCCGTGGACGATCCTGCCCGGCAACCGGGGCCGGGCGGTGACGGTGGCGCAGTCGGCGACGTCGTGGCTGGCGCGGTCGGGTACGCCGTTGCGCTCCGCCTCCGCCGGCTTCGTGGCCGGACCACGGGTCGCCCAGGCCGAGGCGGAGACGTCGGCCGCCGCCGCGGCGTGGCGTCACGCCGCGGTGCTGCACGGGTCGCAGGCGACCGCCGACGCGGTGAGCCGTCTGGCCGGCACCGTCGACGTTCTGCACGTCTCGGCGCACGGCCGTCACTCGTCGGAGAACCCGCTCTTCTCGGGCTTCGAGCTCGCCGACGGGCCGTGGTTCGGCTACGACATCGACCAGCTGGCCTCGGTGCCCGACGTCGTCCTGCTCTCGGCGTGCGAGGTCGGGCGCTCGACGTTGCGCGGTGGTGAGGAGCTGATCGGGATGACCGCCGCCTGGCTGCACGCCGGCGCCCGCTGTGTCATCGCCTCCGCCGCGGCCATCAACGACGCCGTCGCGCACGACGTACTGGTGGCGCTCCACCGGGAGCTCGCCGCCGGCCGACCCCCGGCCGCCGCGCTGGCTTCGGCGCTGGAGGCGCTCGATCCCGAGGGCCCTCCGGCGCCGTTGGTGTGCTTCGGGTGAGGCACGTCACCCCCGGGGTTACCGGCGCCACCGCGTACGCGGGGGAACCGGCGACGACCCGCCCTCACAGCCGAGAGCGGACCGCCTCGAAGTCGGCGAGGTGCTCGGCGGCACCACCGGGGGTCTCGAAGACCACTGGAGCGGAGGCGTCGCGGACGACCTGGGCGAGCAGGTCGGGGTCGATCCGACCCTGACCGACATTGGCGTGGCGGTCGGCGCCGGAGTCGAACTCGTCCCGGCTGTCGTTGCAGTGGACGAGGTCGATGCGGCCGGTGATCGCGCGGACCTCGTCGACCACGGTCTCGAGCGGGATGCCGCCGGCGTGGGCGTGGCAGGTGTCGAGACAGAAGCCGACCCGGTCGGCGTGCTCGGCCGCCGCGATCGCGTCGAAGACACCCTTGATCCGGTCGAGGTAGCGCGCCATCGCGTTGTCGCCGCCGGCGGTGTTCTCGATCAGCAGCGGGATCTTGATGTCGGTGGCCTCGACGGCCTTGCGCCAGTTGTCGAAGCCGACCGCCGGGTCGTCGTCGTTGCCGACGTGGCCCCCGTGGACGATCAGCCCCTTGGCCCCGATCGACGCGGCGGCGTCCATGTGCTGCTGGAGCAGCTTGCGCGACGGGATGCGGATGCGGTTGTTGGTCGTCGCGACGTTGACGATGTACGGCGCGTGGACGTACAGCTCGACACCCGCCGCCGCGGCGTCGGCACGCAGGGCCTCGGCGCCGCCGGCGTAGCGGAACTCGGGGCCCTTGTACCCCTGCGGGTCGCCCAGGAAGAACTGCACGTGTGCCGCCTGCCGGGCCTTCGCCTCGGCCACCGGGTCGGTCTGCTCGACGTGGGCTCCCAGGTCAGGGAAGGCGATGCTGGTCATCCCGCCATCGTAGGAACCCGGTCCGACAGCGCGTGCCCGGCCGGGCGGTGGCAGGCTGTGCCCCATGGAAGCCGTCGTACTGATCGTGCTCATCCTGTTGCTGCTCGGGATCATCGCCTCGGCGGTGATGACGATCGCGGTCGCGCTCGACCGCCGCAAGACCGGCTGACCGATCCGTCGTACGCCGGCCCGACCGACGTGTCAGTGCGCCCAGCGGCTGGCGGCGGCGACCTCTTCGGCGGTGGCGTTCGCGAACAGCTCCAGCTCCGACTCGCGCACGGCCCGGACCGCGTCGACCAGGGCCGCTCCGAAGGCGGCTCCCACGACGGTGTCCGCCGCGAAGGCGTCGGTCGACTCACGAAGCGACCCGGGCAGGCGCAGGATGCCGCGCTCGGCCAGCGCCTCGTCACCGAGGGCAGCCGGGTCGACGTCGACGGGCTCGGGCAGGGAAGCACCGGCGTCCAGCCCGGCGGTACCGGCGGCGAGCAGCCCGGCCAGCATCAGGTAGGGGTTGGCGTGGAGGTCGAAGCACTTCACCTCGAGGTTGGCCGCCCACTCCTCGCTGCCCTGCGAACCCGTGACCATGCGCAGGGCGGCCTCGCGGTTCTCCAGACCCCAGCACGCATAGGCGCCGGCCCAGTGCTGCGGCACCAGGCGGAGGTACGACGCGACGGACGGCGCGCCGATCGCCAGCAGGGCGGGCAGGTGCTCGAGGATCCCGCCGGCGAAGGCCGTGGCCTCCTCGGTCAGCCCGAACCGGCCCGAGCCGCCGGCCATCAGGTTGCGTTCGTCGCGGCCCAGGCTGAGGTGGACGTGCCCGCCGTTGCCGACCCCGGCCGCGTCGACCTTCGGCGAGTACGACGTGCGCAGTCCGTGCCGGACCCCGACGGCGCGGATCGTGCTGCGCACGAGGACCGACGTGTCCGCGGCGTACACCGGTGACTCGGGTGCGACGGACAGCTCGAGCTGCCCGGCGGCGTACTCCGGGTGGAACTGCTCGACCCGGACACCCTCCTCGGCGAGGGCGGCCAGCACGTCGCGGCAGTACTCGGAGACGTTGGTCAGCCGGGTGAGCCCGTACGCCGGGCCGGAGGCCGCAGGCACGTACTCCTCGCCGGCCTCGGAGACCACCCACTCGATCTCGATCGCCGACAGCACACTGATCTGACGGCGGGCCAGGTCGTCGACCAGCCGCGCGAGCAGCAGTCGGGAGTCCAGGGGGTAGGGGTCGCCGGTCTGTGCGAAGCGGTCACCCGGTGCCCACGCCCACCCGGGCTGGGCCGCCAGCACGACCAGCCGGTCGAGGTCGGGCACGATCCGCTGGTCGCCGACCGGAGCGGATCCGTCCGGGGGCGCGGCGACCCAGTCGTCGAACCGGAAGTAGTCGAACGCCGTCGAGAACCCGACGCCCCAGGCGGCCAGCGACGGCAGCCGGTCGAGCGGCACCGACTTCACCCGGGAGATCCCGGCGTTGTCGACGAAGCTGGTGGCCACCGCGACGACGCCGCGGTCGGCGAGGTCGCGGACGAGGGCCTCGGCACGGGCCAGGCGGCGCTCACGGTCGGCGAGGTCCACGGGCGTTCCCTTCGGATCCGTGCGTGCCGGGCGACACGCGCCACGGAATGGACGAGTCTGGACAAAGAATAGGGCCGCGATCACACTCCGGAGGAGGTCCGATCATCCACCCGAGGGGGGTCCATGTCCGCTCCGGTCCGTGAAGGTACGTCGCTTCGCCGCTCGCTCTCGGTCTGGCAGGCGGTCGGTCTCTCGGTCGCGCTGATGGCGCCCAGCATGGCCGCCAACATCAACCCGCAGGGCACCGCCGCCACCGTGGGTCGCGCCACCCCGCTGGCGTTCTTCCTCGCAGCGGTCGCCGTGCTGCTGATCGCCTACGTGTTCGTCCGGCTCTGCCAGTACTACCGCCACGCCGGCTCCGTCTACGTGTTCACCGGCGCGACGCTGGGGGCCCCCGCCGGCGCGATCGCCGGTCTGTGCCTGATGGGCACCTACGTCTTCTACGCGCTCGTCACCTCGTCCGCCGCCGGCATCTTCGGTGCCTCGTTCCTCGACATCATCGGGGTCTGGAACCACCAGCCCGACTGGGCGGGCTTCCTGGTCGGCTTCGTCGCCCTGGCACTCGCCCTCCTGCTGGCGATCGTCCCGGCGAAGCGCGCCGCGGAGGTGCTCCTGAGCGCGGAGGGGATCACCGTCGCCCTGATCGTGGTGGTGTGTGCCGTCGTCCTGGTGCGGATCCTGGCCAAGGACACCCCGAACGACGCGACGTTCACGCTCAAGGTCTTCTCCGTCGAGCCGGGCACCAGCACGTCGACCCTGTTCCTCGGGATCGTCTTCGGCCTGCTGTCGTTCGCGGGCTTCGAGGCGGCCTCGACCCTGGGCGAGGAGACCGAGCACCCGCAGCGCGACATCCCGCGGGCGATCCTGTGGACCGCGATCTTCGGCGGTGTCTACTTCACCGTCGTCACCGCGATCGAGATGATGGGGTTCAAGCCGACCGCGGACGGGGTCGCGAAGTTCTCCACCTCGCCGGCGCTGGTCGGCGATCTCGGCACGTCGTACATCGGCTCCTGGGTGGGCGACCTGATCACCCTGGGCGCCTGTGTCTCGGCCTTCGCATGCTGCCTGGCCTGCGTGGTCGGGGCGTCGCGGCTGCTGTTCGCGATCACCCGCGACCTGGCTCCCGGCCATCCTCTCGGCCGGACGGGCACGAACGCGACGCCGGCCGTCGCGGCCGCGGTCGTGTCCGGCACCGTCTTCCTGATGGCCGTGATCTGCGCGGTGTTCTTCGACGCGAAGCCGTTCGACACCTTCTTCTGGAGCGGGGCGATCGGCACGCTGATCCTGCTCGTGGCCTACCTGCTCGCGACCGCCGGCTGCATCAAGCTGATCTGGGTCGACAAGAAGATGCCGCAGGTGCCGACGTGGGAGATCGTCATCCCGTTCGCGGCGGTCGTGGTGATCGTCTACACGCTGTGGCGCAACGTCCTGCCGTACCCGGACGCGAACCCGGCTCGATGGTTCCCGGTCGCCGCGGGCGGATGGCTTCTCGTCGTGGTGCTGGTCACGTTCCTCGTGCCCGGCTTCGCCCAGCGGCTGGCCACGGGACTCCGGCAGCTCGACCACAGTGGCCCGCACGGGGAGCCGGAGGTCGTGGTTGACTGACGCCCTCGACCTCTCGGGACAGCTCGGAGACCTCGTCGACCATCACTGCCACGGCATCCTCACCGACGACCTCGACCGGACGACGTTCGAGGGCTTGATGAACGAGGCGGTCCGAGCCTCACCACTCGGCACGACGCTCTTCGACTCCACGCTGGGCTGGGCGATCCGCCGCCACTGCGCTCCGCTGCTCGGCCTCGCGCCGCTGGCGCCGGCGGAGACGTACCTGGCCCGCCGCTCGGAGCTCGGCGGGGTCGAGGCGAGCCGCCGGCTGATGGCGGCTGCCGGGATCGGCACCCTGCTGGTGGACACCGGGCTCGGACCCGATGAGCTCACGTCGATGTCCGAGCTGGCCGAGCTGGCCGGCGGTACGGCGCGTGAGGTCGTCCGGCTGGAGCGCCTGGCCGAGGACGTGCTGAGCTCCGGCGGCGACTTCGTGGCCGACGTCGAGGGCCGGCTGCGGGCGGCGTTCCTCGACGGCGCCGCAGGGGCGAAGAGCATCGCGGCGTACCGCATCGGTCTGCGGGTGCCGGCGAACAAGCCCTCGAGGACCGAGCTGCGTCAGGCGGTGGCGAGAGCCGATCCACGGCGGGTCGTCGACCGGACGATCAGCGGCTGGCTCGCCCACACCGCCGTGGAGATCGGGCTGCCGCTGCAGTTCCACGTGGGGTACGGCGACAGCGACCTCGACCTGCTCGAGTGCGACCCGCTGCGGCTGACCGGCTTCCTCCGGACCACCCAGAGCTACGGCGTCCCGGTGCTGCTGCTGCACAACTGGCCCTACCACCGGCAGGCGGCGTATCTCGCGCAGGTCTTCGACCACGTGTTCATGGATCTGGGCCTGACCACGCACAACACCGGCGCTCTCTCGACAGGCGTGCTGCGCGAGACCCTCGAGCTCGTGCCGTTCGGGAAGCTGCTGTTCTCCTCTGACGCCTACGGCCTGGCCGAGCTCTACCTGCTCGGCGCGCTGTTGTTCCGCCGGTCGATGGAGTCGGTGCTCGGCGAGCTGGTCGAGGCGGGCGAGACGACGCCCCAGGACGCCGCGTACGTCGCCGGGCTGGTGGCGCGCGAGAACGCCCGGCGGGCCTACGCCCTGTGAACACCTCGACGACTGACGACCTCGCGGCCAGGTGGCGCGCGTGCGTGCAGGAGCTGCTGGCCGAGGCGGTCTCGCTGCGACACACGCTCCACGAGGCACCTGCCCTGGGCGGCGAGGAGACCCCGACCGCGCGGACGGTGGTCGACTGGATGGGGATAGGCCAGGGTGAGGTCGTCGCCGGGACCGGTCGGCTGCTCCGCCTGCCCGGCTCGGGCGGCTCGGCCATCGCCGTGCGCGCGGAGCTGGACGGGCTGCCGCTCGACGAGGCGACCGGTGTCGCCTGGGCGTCGACCAACGGGGCGATGCACGCCTGCGGGCACGACGTCCACCTCGCCGGGCTCGCGGCGGTGGTGCGGGCCGCGGCGATGCTGGACCTGCCGCGGCCGTTGGCCGTCCTGCTGCAGCCTCGCGAGGAGGGCGTCGACTCGGGCGCGAAGGACGTCATCGACGAGGGTCGGCTGGCTGGGATCGAGGCGGTGGTCGCCGCGCACGTGCAGCCGCGGGTCGAGACCGGCGTGATCGCGGTGACCCCCGGACCGGTGAACGCGGCGATGGACACCTTCCGGGTCGTGGTGAGCGGGCACGGCGGGCACTCGGGCTACCCGCACACCGTCGACGACTCCGTGCTCGCGCTCTCCGCCGTCGTCGTCGCCCTCCAGCAGGTCGGCGCGCGCCGGATCGACCCGACGGCCGGCGTGGCGTGCATGGTCAACCAGGTGCGCGCCGGCTCGGCCGACAACGTCGTCCCGTCGCACGCCCTCTGCTCCGGGACGGTGCGGACGATGCGACCCGAGGACCGTGACACCGCCCACCGGGTGATCGGGGAGATCGCGACCTCGGTCGCAGCCGGCTACGGCTGCCGCGCCGAGGTGACCATCACCCTCGGCGAGCCCGTGCTCACCAACGACGTCGGCCTGGCCGTGCGCACGGGTGAGATCCTCACCGAGCTCGGGCACGCGGTCGACCCGACGTTCCGGTCGTTCGGGTCGGACGACTTCGCGGCGTACTGCGAGCACGTGCGCGGCCTGATGGTGTTCGTCGGCACCGGCTCCGAGCGTGGCGGCCTCCACGACGCGTCGTACCTGCCCGACGACGCCTACGTCGCCACCGTCGCCGATGCCCTGATCGCGGGCTACTGCGCGGCGCTCACCCCCTCATCCGACGGGCTCGCCACCGCTCGCGCAGGGTGAGCGGACGCAGCCGGTCGGGGACGAAGGGTGGGCCCGGACCCGACTGCCAGGGCGTTCCCTCGGGGACGCCGATCTCTCGCAGGCGGGACAGCGCCTCGTCGGCGGTCGGCGGCCGCCCTCGCGGTGCGGGGTCCGTCAACGCCCACAGCAGTGGTCGCAGCGGCCCCCGCGGGACGGACCGGCGGTCTCGCGGCACCCGGCCCGAGAGCAGCTCGACGGCGGTGACGCCTGTGGCGAAGAGGTCGTGGGCCGGCGCAGGTGGGGCGCCCGGCGCGCTCTCCGGCGCGACGTAGCCGGGGGTGCCGGCCGAGGTCGGGGGAGGACGGCCGAGCAGAGCGGCGCAGCCGAGGTCGGCGAGGTGGAGGTGAGGACGGCCGGCGCCGGTCGCCGCCAACAGGAGATTGGCCGGCTTCACGTCGCGGTGGACCCAACCCGCGGCGTGGAGGGCGGCGAGCGCACCGAGCAGCTGGCCGAGCAGGACCGCGACGTAGCTCGCCGGCAGGGCGCCGTGCTCGGCGAGCAGCTCATCGGCCGTGCCGCCGCGCACGAGCGGCAGGACCGACGTCCCTCCCGGTCCGGGCTCACCGGTGAGGACGTGGGGATGGCGGACCCGAGGCTCCCGCGCCTGCGGCGGGCCACCGGGCCGCGGCACCTTGACCGCGACGTAGCGGCGCCGCTCGGCATGCCAGGCCCGCCAGACGGTGCCCGTGCCGCCGTCGCCGATCGGGTCGATCAGCTGCACGGAAAGGTGGCTATCGCGGTCACGGGAGGCACGCTAGGTCGGCCGGTATCAGCCCGGTCGGGCGCGGCTCCTCTCCTGTGGAGATCACATGCCGCACGCTGCGCTGTGGACGACACGTGGGCGACCAGACCATTGCCACCGTCCGGCGGAGGGTGCAGGCTCTCCGCCGAGCCAGATCCGGTCGTCGGAACTGGGAGATGAGGGACAGAACATGAGCGACCAGCAAGGGGAGTACCCCACCGAGCCCACGGGTGAGGGCACCGGCCAGCCGGAGGGCTCGGTCACGCCGCCACCCGCAGACCCGCCGGCCCCGCCTCCGGCGAGCCCGACGCCGCCTCCGGCGGCACCGTCAGCCACGCCAGCGGCCTCCTATCCCACCGGCGGCGGCTTCGACGCGGACAAGGCGACGGCCGCCTTCCAGAACGCGCACAAGTTCGACCTCGGCATGATCGCCGCCGGTGTCGTCGCGTGGCTGGCCGGCTTCATGCCGTTCTACACCGCGTCGGCCAGCTTCGCGGGTCACAGCGTGTCGGGGCACGAGTCCGCTTATCACGGCTTCTTCGGCTGGTTCGCCCTCTGGGTGGCCCTCGCGACGGCCATCATCCTGGTCGCGCTTCCGCTGCTGGGCGTGAACCTGCCGCTGCCCGTTCCGGCGGCGCAGGCGGCACTCGTCGGTTTCGGACTGTCCCTGCTGTGCCTGATCCTCGCCCTGTTCATCACACCCGGCGGCGACGCCTGCAACGGTGCGAGCGCCTTCGGCGTCGACTGCAGCACCGGACGCGGCTTCGGCTTCTGGCTGGCGCTGATCCTGGTCCTCGCCGGCACGGCGCTGGCGTTCCTGCGCGCTCGGGAGACGATGACCAAGACCGCAGCCGCCTGAGGGACTCAGTCGGGGTCACGACGGGCGTCGGCCGATTGGGCCGGCGCCCGTCGCCGCTGTTAGCATCGGGCGGTTGTCCGGCCCGGCCGGACACCGCGACGCACGACCCGGTCGTACCGGGTCGCCCGTCGACAACGCAAAGCCCTCCTGCCACGGATGGTCCGTGGCCGCTCTAGTCCAGAGGAGGTGGAGACCGCTGTGCGTGCCTATGAAGTGATGGTCATCCTCGACCCGAGTCTCGAGGAGCGGACGGTGGAGCCGTCCCTCGACAAGTACCTCAACGTCATCCGCAAGGACGGC